>DATLCB010000282.1:0-20329 GCA_035526625.1 Chitinophagaceae bacterium | reverse complement strand
CTGGGTTCATAAAAATCATTGTATTTCGGCTCATATCCGACAAGGGCGCCGACATACCAAAGGTTCTTTAGCTGGCCATTTACATTAGCATTGAAGTTGGCGTTTTGAAATGAAGACGGACCCTTTAACCTTCTTGAATAATAAGCATTGAAGTTCATGTAGATATTATTATACAATTTCGTGGGTTTGGTCCACCTGTAGCCCACCCATGCATAATGGTCAAGAAAATTATTATTGGTAAAGAAACCCATGTCACGGCTATTGAATTTATCGTCGGTCAGGTCCTGCCCGATATTAAAATTGAAACGGCCGCTGGTCTTTCCAAGACCCAGGCTATGACTGTAACCGCTTTGTGTTTTTCCACCCGGCAGAAAGCCGATCAGGCGACTATTTGCGACCTTGCCATTAACGTTCCACATGTTCTTCTTATCATTTATACTGAATAGGCCAGCGGTCACATTCGCATCATAATCGCTTCCATTACGCCATACATTGGTATTGACAAGCGAAACACTTGAATTGTGTTTTAAGTTTTGATCAAGTACGATCACACTATAATTCGTCAAAGGATCTATCATGACTTCCCGCTGCTCTTTGGTAGTTGGGTTCTCAACGATAGCATAGCGGGTATTGGTGACCGCGTTCAATACAGCAACGCCAAGCCCTTTTTCTGTACGGCCTGAGATCTTTGTTGCATTGATGAGCTTCGATTGAGCAGGGGTTTTTACAGGAACCTCACCGGTACTGTTAATGTATTCCCCGGTTGAATGCAAAAGCACCGGCTCAATACCAATTCTTCTCGCATAGAAAAGATTTCCTTTGCTGAACAACTCAGTGCCTTCAGTGAAGAATGGTCTATTCTCCTGGTATCGTATTTCAAATGGAGTAAGGTTCAGTACTACGTTATCGCTCTGCACCTGTCCAAAATCCGGTATCAATGTTACATCAAGTGTGAAAGCCTGGTTGATGCCATACTTAACATCCATTCCGCCATTGATGGAGGATGTCCATTTCTTTTCTCCCGGTTGTTTTGTAGGGAAATGATTGATATAGGTTGAGAGATAAGGGGAGAATTGCAAACGAAGCGGGGGTTTGATATTTTCAAGCCCTGTCCAAACTCCGTTCTGGGTAAGAAAACCATTAACATTGGGGTCAAGCGTATTCCAAAATACCTGCTGACCAATTTTTTGCCTGCGACGCATAACATTCAATCCCCAATTCTGCACAGTTTTCTTGCTGAAACGTATAGCGGAGAATGGAATGAACATCTCAAACGACCAGCCGTTATTTTGAATGACAGCACCGCTTTTCCAAACCGCGTTCCAGCTAAAATCTTCGCTATTGCCATTCGAGTTAGCGGACACCTTTGCATCCATTTGTTCACCAAGTGGCGTTACAAAATATTCGAAACCGTTGATCTTATCATCATACGTATCGAATACGATCCCTACCCAGTCGTTGTTACCAAAGCCATCCCGGCCATTCAACTCTGTTGAGATGCTGTCTTTTGACGTTTCATGACAAAAGCCACCGATGTAAATGCCATCATCATCATAAAGAAGATATACCTCAGTTTTACTTGATTCAAACTCTTTACGGAAAGGAACAGGCCTGAGTTCGGTGTAGCCACTCAGTGAGGGTGCATCTTTCCAGGCAACCTCATCGATCTTCCCATCAATTTTTATTGGTAGTGTTGTTCTCTTTGCCCCTAATTGTTTGTGCTCTGCCCCAGCTGGCTGAGATGAGGTTGGGTTCTGTGCGATCGTCTGGAAGCAAATGGCTAAGAATGCTCCCAGGAATAAAATGGTTTTGATTTTCATGGCTAATACTTTAACAGCGGTTACGGGAATCAATTTGAACGCAGTCAGAGGCAAAAGGGCAGGTTTCGTTAGATATTTACCCCCGGCACCTATAACTACTAATTCATTCGTAACACCAAAAGTAATTGCCTCTCCAGGGGAAATTTTTTTATTTATCTGACCGGTGCCAATTTCCTGACGAATGGTGAAAAATAGGGGTCGTTAACTTTTTATTGGCAAACAAAAATCCTTCCCAGGACTGAAAACTCTCGTTGTGTGAACGATATTTGTACTTTAGCCAGCTAATCTTAACCACTAAATATTTCCTATGTCATCGCCCACACCCACCATATTCTGGCCACACAGCGAGCACTGGTCAGTCAAGATCCCCTTGCAAACAAACCACTACCGGATGCCCGTGATGAAAGAAAAAGGTTTTGTGATCATGAAAAACCTCGACCTGTCTGCTATCCCTTCTTCAGAGTGGGAGAACCTCACCTATATGGATTGGAAAAGTGGTGGCGATACTAATTTTGCACCACTGGCTTCTTGTGATGGAACCAATGAGTGTAAAGGTTTCTGGGAAAACGGTAAAACAGATAAGGATGCCATCTTTACTCCTAATTCTGAAGGTTGCCCTAACCTGATGGCGTATATAAGATCCATTCCGGCTAATTTCGGAAGAGTAAGGGTTATCAGGTTGGAACCCCAAACGCATGAACAGGCGATACGCTCAGTTCACCGTGATGATAACAATCGTCTGAATCCAGAAGACGAAGGTTGGGTCGTGCGGATGTGGATCGAACTGACGGATAATCCTGACAGCTATATGCTCCTGTATGACAGTGATGAAAATAACTTACCGATTAAGGAATCTGAAGCAAGAGTACCGATGCCGAGAGGGGCACATTTTGTTGTCGATTCACAAAGGCTCTGGCATGTTGGAGTGCATAATGGTACAAAGTCAAGATATGCTGCCATCATCAGTTGTGAAAGTTCACCGGAACTGAATAAATGGATCGAATCGAAATTGTAAAACTTAAAAGCTTTTGGGCGAGCCCAAGGATCAGTTCAGTACGCTTTTCTCTTTTATTATTTCTACTTTTTCCTGCTGTTTGATCTTATTCCACCCTCCAAGCACATTGCGAAGATTGTGTAAACCTTGTCTTTTTAAAAGGGAGGCCGCGATCACGCTACGGTATCCACCTGCACAATGTACATAAAGATTATGCTCGTCTTCGATATTGGCCATAGTTCCAGGATCGGTCATAGCATTAAGCGGGATATTAATGGCATCTTTTAAATGACCATTTGCAAATTCCGTTTCCCGGCGTACATCGAGTACTACCAGGTTTGTATCATGTGGCATATCCATGAGTAACTCATCGGCTTCTACATCAACGATCATATCAAGGGCTTCACCTGCTTTCTGCCAGGCATCAAAACTACCGTCGAGATATCCTTTCACTTTATCAAAACCTACCCTTGCCAATCTTATTATGGTCTCTTTTTCCTTCCCGGGTTCCGTTACCAGTAAGACAGGTACATTGAAAGGGATCAAACTTCCCGCCCATTCGGCAAAACGATCTTCAAGGCCGATACTGATAGACCCCGGAATAAAACCCTGGGTGAAAACGGAAGCACGTCTCGTATCTAAAATGATCGTATTCCCGTCCGCCTGTTTTTTGAACTCATCGACAGATAAAGCTTTCATTCCTTTCTGAAGAACTTCATCAAGCGTATCATAACCTTCTTTATTTATTTTAGCATTGATAGGGAAATAAGAAGGAGGCGCCGCAATACCCTCTGTCACCTGCCGAATAAATTCTTCACGTGTTGCCGCTTTCATAGCGTAGTTGAACTGTTTCTCCTCGCCAATGGTGCTGAAAGTGTTCGGACCTAAATTTTTTCCGCAGGAACTCCCGGGTCCGTGTGCGGGGTAAACGATCACATCATCGGCCAAAGGAAAAATTTTTGCGTGCAGGCTGTCGTACATCATGCCTGCGAGGTCATTCATCGTTATCTCAGCGCCTTTTTGCGCCAGGTCGGGGCGGCCCACATCACCTACGAACAAGGTATCTCCAGTAAAGACACAATGGTCCTTTCCATGGGCATCTTTTAATAAATAGCAGGTTGACTCCATGGTATGTCCGGGAGTATGCATCACCTCGATCGCCAGTTCGCCAATTTTAAAGGTTTCGCTATCCTTTGCTACATGAACTGGGAATTTGGTATCGGTACCCGGACCATAAACGATAGGAGCGCCGGTTACTTTGCTGAGGTCAAGATGACCGCTGACAAAATCAGCATGGAAATGGGTTTCAAAGATGTATTTGATCCTGGCTTTTCTTTCATTGGCGAGTTCCAAATAGGCATCAATGTCACGTAACGGGTCGACCACAGCAGCTTCGCCATTACTTTCAATATAATAGGCAGCTTCGCTGAGGCAACCGGTGTACAGCTGTTTAATGAACATGCAGATTTATTTAACCGCAAATTTACCTGAAATAAGCTGATTGAGAAGTGGAAGGAATGGGGGAGGGAAATATTTTACCTATATAGTAAATCAATCGAGCAGGTCTGCCACCATTTGATTTACCTGTTCCAGGCGATTGGTATTCACTGAATAGTAAATGAATTTGCCTTCTCTTTCTGTTGTAACGAAACCCGCCTTCCGGAGAATGGCAAGGTGCTGAGATGCTACCGACTGTTCAAGACGAAGCTTAACATATAATTCTGTAACGGTGATCTTTCCTTGTTCATCGATCTGTTTCAATATCTGTTGCCTGAGTTTGTGGTTAAGAGCTCTGAGCACCAGGGCGGCTTTTTTAATGTTCAACAAATTCACCTGGAGCGACTCTCCATTATTGGAAACATTAAAGGTTAAAGAATTATTATTCATGAGCATCTTGTATGGGATGGATCATCGGTCGATCCTTTATAGGGTTAATGGAACTAACTATCCTTTTCAATTACTACGAAGCGGTGTAAAAAACTCTTTTATATAAAGTGGCTCTGTATAAGCAACATCTGCAAATTTTTTGCCGATAAATCTATTACTCGATAATTGAGCAAAAGCGGGAACGGTTGTACCCATTTCTGCAAGATGGGCTTCAGGATGTCTAAACAGGGATGGTATTTTCTTAATTCCACTACCACAAAAAAGAATAGCGGAAGTTTCAAGGAATATTGAAAAACTATTTTCATTCAATATCTCTACATGTGGGGGAATTTTCTCTACAACCATTTTATCATATACAGCTACATATGCTTCCATTCTTCTTGCATCGATCAATGGACAGATAAGATCAGTTGCCTGTTCCTTTACTGACCACGCCATTATTTCCAAAGTGCCGACAGTTATCAGTGGTTTATTCAATGCATAGCAATATCCTTTTGCAGCGGCAAGACCTACACGTAAACCTGTGTATGACCCGGGGCCATTGCTTATAGCGATCGCGGCGAGATCCCCGACAGTAAATCCTGTTTCTTTTAAAAGATCATTGACAGCAGGATGAAGCCACGCTGCATGATCTTTCTGCTGACCATTGCTGTTACTCATTATCACTTCACCATTATTGGCGAGCGAAACAGAAGCTGTCTCCAATGCAGTATCAATGTTAAGGATCAGGTTCATCCGGTAATAGCTTCCTGCTGTAATAATGCGGAAGGTGAATAATGTGAATTTGTTTCCGCCATTTTCAATAACAGTTCATCGATATTTTTCAGCCCGATCAGCTTACTCCATTCAAAAGGTCCGTAAGGATAATTCGTGCCGAGCTTCATAGCAATATCTATCTCGTCTTTGCTGCTTACTTTTTCCTCTAAGGTAAAATAGGCCTCATTGATGATCATGCTTATTACTCTTGCGGTGACAAAACCTGGGGCATCAGGGACCCACTCAATTTGTTTATTAAAGTAAGCAAAGATCTTTTCCGTTTTTGCTTTCCCTGTATCATTGGCTGCTGCTTCAGCTATATTCCTTTTTAAAAAACTGCGCCAGCCATTCAACCGAACAAAATTCTCCGGGAGTTCTTTCAACGATGGTGTCACAGCATTGACTATTACCAGCTCTGTGTTCGGTCCCTGGAGTATTTTTATCCTGTCACTATTGGGTACAAAAAGAAGATCAATGCAGATAGTTGCATCGACAGCTTCTTCAGGGGTTGAGACCCAGTTTATTTCCGCATCATCCTGCAAGCCGTGGCTTAAAAGCTCTTCTTTCAGTATATCATCTGTGATCACAGTGATTTTCATCCGTGCTCTTTTTTGCAAAGAAAACATATAAACCGACATAAAATCTTTTACGCCGGCTTAAAGTATGAAGCGAAATTTTTTTTATCAAGGACTTCCTGACCTTGGTATGGTTTCAGCACGCACCCGATAGCTATTGGGTGATCAGGTCAAAGCCAACTCTGCCTAAGGCTGTGTGTATTCAATCGATATTATCTGTGGTAAAGTTTATTATTCAGAGGAGCCACTACTCCCGACCTTAATTACTTTAAAGCTCGCAGGAAAAAGCTAAATTCGTTGAAATTGATTTTTATATTATACCATTATGAGCAAGACCATCATTACCACTTCTAATGCACCAGCGCCGATCGGTCCTTATAACCAGGCGATATTTACCGGGGCTACTTTGTATATATCAGGGCAGATCTGCCTTGATCCTGCTACCGGCGAATTAAAAAATAAGGATATCCAGGAAGAAACACACCAGGTGATGCATAACCTTAGAGCGATCCTGCAAGAAGCGGGAATGGAATTCAATCATGTAGTGAAGACGACCATCTTTATCACAGACATGCACCAGTTTGGAGCGGTCAATGAAGTGTATGGCAAATACTTTGAAAGCAATTTTCCCGCGAGAGAAACGGTGCAGGTATCGGCTCTTCCTAAATTCGTGAACGTGGAGATCAGTATGATCGCAGTGTATAACT
Source organism: Chitinophagaceae bacterium (assembly GCA_035526625.1). Classification (GTDB taxonomy): domain Bacteria; phylum Bacteroidota; class Bacteroidia; order Chitinophagales; family Chitinophagaceae; genus JJ008. The sequence continues at coordinate 13,590 of DATLCB010000282.1, read as the reverse complement.
AAAAGATAATAGATAAAAGTTGGGCGTGTTTATGGAAGCCCCAACTTTTATCTATTAGTTATTATCTTTTATCTAAAATCCTTTCTTCTTCCAGGTATTATTATCCCTGTTCCAGTCAGGTAATTTTTTATCCGGGTCGAGTATCACTTCTTTTATCTCGCTGCTGGTGGGGACACCGAAAGTCCATACCGCGCCACGTTGCCACACTTCGACCGGCAGTTTTATTTTATGTTCTTTCCCATTCATTTCTTTTACCAGCACGGTAACAGGCATTGGCATTTTCTCCATATTCTCGATAGAGATCTCTGCGCCATTCAATGTGTCTTCTTTTACGTACTTCACCGATTTTACTGCCTGATCAAGCTTCCAGGTCTTTAAAACCCAGGCTCTCCAAAACCAGCCAAGGTCCTCGCCCGATACATTTTCCATGGTATGAAAAAAATCCCATGGCGTCGGGTGCTTAAAGGCCCAGCGACTGATATACTCCCGGAAAGCGGCTTCGAATCTTTCTTTGCCCAATACCTGGTCCCGCAATGCTGTGAGCATCTGCCCGGGTTTCATATAAGCGGCCACACCCAGGTTCTCCTGCTGTATGACTTCGGGCATAGTGTAGAGACCGTCCATTTCTTCGCCGAAGGTATATTTTACCATAAAAGCTGAGGTGGGATCACCAAAAAAACCGGCTTCCTTAAATTCGCCTTTATTAAAGGCCTGGGTAGAACCATCATTGATGAACGTGTTAAAGCCTTCATCCATCCAGGCATATTTTCTTTCGTTGCTGCCAACGATCATCGGGAACCAAGTATGACCAAACTCATGATCGGTCACTCCCCACAATCCCGAACCTGATGAACCCGAACTGCAGAAAACAATGCCGGGATATTCCATTCCACCCACAACACCTGCTACATTCGTAGCGGCGGGGTAAGGGAACTCAAACCATTTTGTTGAATAATGCTCGATACTTGCTTTTACAAATTCGGTTGACCGCTGCCAGCCATTCTTTTTTATGCTTTCAGCAGGGTAGGCGCTGATCGCTAAACTTTTTTTACCACTTGGCAGGTTGATCTTTGCCGCATCTATTATAAAAGCTCTGGATGCTGCCCATGCCGCATCTCTTGTATTGGTTACCCTGAATTTCCAGGTGCAGTTTGCCTGTCTGGGTCTTGATGAAGGGTCACTGAGCTCTGCTTCACCACGAATGACAATTGTTTTATCACTCGCTTTTGCCGATTCCCATCTCTTCAGTTGCTCAGCTGTATAGCATTCCTGTGGATTTTGTAATTCACCGGAACCAACAATTACCAGGTTGGCGGGAGCTGTAATAGCAAAATCAATATCACCATATTCCAGGTAGAACTCACCGGCACCTAAATAAGGCATCGTGTTCCAGCCCTGTATATCATCATACACACACATACGGGGGAACCATTGAGCTACTTCATATATCCACCCATTCCTGGTTTTAAGTCTTCCCATCCGGTCAGTGCCGTATTCCGGAACAGTGAACTCAAAACTCACCGAGAGTTTTATTTTACCGCCTGCTGCTTTCAAGGATTCTGGGAGCCACACTTGCATACGTGTGTCGTTGATGATGTATTTCGGCGTAAATGTTTTCCCGTTATACTCTCCCGTTACAGATCTTATCTTGTAACCTTCCGTGAATTTGGCATTTGCCCAACGGCCGCCAGCCTCAGTGGTCGTGGCTGAACCGCGGGAATCTTTTTGATAGATATTCTGGTCGAGTTGGAGCCAAAGGAATTTCAGGTTATCGGGACTGTTATTGGTATAGCTGATATCTGCATTTCCACTAACGGCATGTTTTCCTGTATCCAATGTACAGCTGATCCGGTAATCCGAACGATTCTGCCAGTATTTAGGACCTGGTTCGCCACTGGCGCTGCGATAATCGTTTCCAGGATAAGGATAGAACTGCGGATTAAAAGCTTCCTTGTTATCGTAAACGCTGACCTGGGGATTCTGACCGAAGGAAATAAAGAGCATAAAAGAAGATAGAATGCTCAACAGTGATCTCTTCATAAATACATTTATTTTATTGTTGGAAAGGTACTTTAAACGACTGCAAACCCTGTACCGTTGAAAGGGTATTTGCAATTCTTTAGGCAAAAAGTGATTCTGCTATGACCACGGAGCCGGGCTTGCCTACATCTACCAGTTTGTCGCCGCTATGATCATAGCCCATGATAGGATGCGAAGCGGCTAATTTAAGGTAAACATCAATAAGGGAGAATTTACCTGTGAATCCATGTTCTTCCATCAAATGGAAGACATCATATTCAAAAACGACGACGCAGCTATAAGCTTTTTCAGCAAGTTCCTTACTGGGCAGCGGGATCCTTTCCTCACCTGTTACAGTATTTCTCCATCCACATAGCCGGTTGTTCTTATCAAAAAGAAGATAGCGTGAGGTTTTACGATCTGTAACAGCGAATGATATCACGGCTTTATTTGCCGTATGGAAAGACAATAATTTACTAATGTCAAGATCAGTGAGTATATCCACATTGCAGGTAATGAATTTTTCTCCAGCGTTAAACAGTTCTTTTGCTTTTAGTAAACCCCCACCCGTATCCAGGAGTTCATCTCTTTCATCACTGACCAATATGTTACTTCCCCAACCGTCATTGAGTACGATAGTTTCTTCTATTTGTTCGGCAAAATGGTGAACATTGACAATAATATCTTTTAGCCCGTGCTGCTGCAGGTATTCAATATTCCGTTGAAGCAATGACTTACCGTTGACGATAGCCAAAGCCTTTGGATGTTTATCGGTCCAGGGTTTGAAACGGGTGCCTAATCCGGCAGAAAAGATCATTGCCTGCATATTGTTCTTCACCGCAGAGAACATGAGAAACAGGAGATTCGCAGAGTAACTCTGCGTGAGCCCTGCGTCCTCCTTTCTCTGCGGTAATTTTGTAGAAAAGGGGACGCTAAAGGCCTGATTATTTCTTTTCCGGTAATGGATTCATCCAATTACGTTCATCCTGTACCAAATGATTTAATTCGACCCTCACTTTGAATTTATTTTTCAAATGCCTCGCCATGGCATCCGCCGCATATACACTGCGATGCTGGCCACCGGTACAGCCGAAGCTTACCATCAGGCTCTCAAATCCTCTTTTTATATATTCTTCCACGGTGATATCAACAATGTCAAACACACTGTTCAACCACTCAGGCATTTTTGTTTGCTGTTCCAAAAAATCTTTTACTTCTTTATCCCTGCCTGTCTGTGTTTTCATATTGTCAACACGACCCGGATTGAGAATACCCCTGCAATCAAATACAAAGCCACCGCCATTCCCGCTGTTATCAGCAGGAATTTGTCCGCGGTATGAAAAACTGCAGATCTTGATTGTCAGCGGTGTTTCTTCCGTAGCCTGTGTAGGCGTGAATTGCTGTATGATCTCGTCAGACACGCATATGTCCAAAACTTTTTTGAATTCAGGGACCGTGATACCGATACTTTGATTATTGAAGAACTCCCGCAGGTTGCGGAGTGCCAGCGGAATGCTGGTAAGGAATTGTGCTTTACGCTCAAACAGCCCGCGGAATCCATAGGCGCCCAATACCTGCAACAGTCTTATCAGCACATAGCCATTGTACTGGCTGCGGAAATTATTCCTGTCAATGATCTGACCGCTGACCTTCTCAAAACTATTCATATACTCCTCCAGCAAATTATTTTTCCAATCATCCGGCAGATTGGCCCTTGCCTGCCAGAGCATAGAAGCAACATCGTATTGCGGGGCGCCCTTCATTCCCCCCTGGTAATCGATAAAATGGACACTGTTATCTGCTTTCACCATTATGTTCCGGCTCTGAAAATCACGGAACATAAAATATTTGTATTCTGTATGGGTGAGATAATTGCTTAACGCTTCAAAATCATCGATGAGTTTTTGTTTGTCATAAGGTTTGCGTAAAGCATCGAGGAAATAATATTTGAAATACAACAGGTCGGCCATGATGGCTTGCTTCCCAAATTCTGTATTGGTAAGACAGTAACTGTTGTAGTCAAGTCCTTCATCACCTTTCACATGTAACTGCGATAATGCTTCGAGGCTTTTCCTGAACAAGCCGTATACTTCGTCGGTGAAGCCTTTAGATTCCAGATGATCCAGAAGGGATGTGTCGCCGAGATCTTCCTGTAAATAAAAAAAACCATCGTCGCTCGCGGCGAGTATCTCCGGAACGGGCAATCCTTTGGCTTTGAAGTGACGAGAGAAATAAATGAAGGTATTGTTCTCCTTTATATTGGCTCCAGAGGTGCCGATAACAGAAATGTCTTTACCATGAATACGAAAATACCGGCGTTCGCTTCCACTTTGAGGTAATACATCAATAGCGTCAGCAGCTTTACCTTTTTCAGAAAGGGTCCTTTCGGACCACTGCTGGTATAGTTGCCGGATGCCTTCGATCAATTGCTGCATCCGGCAAAAATAAATGAATTGAAGGTTATGCCTTAGAGTTTAAAGGACACTCCTATATTGATGTTGTAATCAGCAAAGGCGGCATCGCCATGGGCGTATACACCTGTAGCTTTGGTCCTGTCTTTATCAGCCTGGCTTTGCGTACGGTTTCTTTCTATTGCAAAAGGAACCGTCACAAAAGCGGATACCTTCTTAAACTCATAACTAAGTCCGGGTTCTATGGAAACAATAAACCCTGGCCTTCTGAACCCGTTGCTTCCACCAATAAGATCCTTGGATGGCAAACATTCTTTACGGATGCCACCGGAAACAGTCAGGTGTTTCAATGTATAATTCAACCCGGCCCTTACCATTAGCTGGTCAGGAACACTCATCGTGCTTGTATTATAAGTGAGAGCTGTCGCAGAAACCGTTCCTCCTCTCGCAGTAGAAACGCCATTTTGTTCTCTTGGGTTGATCAGGTAATAAAAATTACCATAGAGGCTGAATTTTTTGCTGATGTTATAGAAAGCGTTGAGCTCAGTGGTAAAACCTGTACCCCCATCACCCAACTGGATGGACTGGTCAACAGGGCCAAGAACTTTTGTGCCATTACTTTTTATAAAGAAATCTTCTACATGATAATCGCCTGTAGCTAATTTGATACCTAATCCCGCTTGTATATTCCATTTCATATTACGGAGCGGGTCAACCAGCCACCTATATGCAGCTACACGAACATCACCTAGCCCGAACGAACTCGTTGTATGTCTTCCCGCCTGTCCAAGTGAATTACCGCCATGCTCATATAACGACGACCTGTTATTGGCGATGACAGGAATGTATACTGCCATTGACCAGCGATTGTTGAACTGCCGTGTCAATTCAAGATTAAGACTATGCGACCAGTTGATAACTTCGGTATTTTGTTCAAGTCTCTCATGTTGCTCCTCTGACCCCACGAAATGACGAAAAGATTTAAAGTACCGGTATGAAGCGGCGATTGTCCAGCCCTTTGCTGTTTCCGGATGCATTTTGGAACAACTGCCACCACTGCTGCGGATGGCAACACAACCCTGTGATTGGGCAGGGATATATGTCAGAAAGTAAAGAGATACGAGTAGAATTAACTTCCTCATAAGCGTTTGTTTTTGGAGTTGCAAGATACCCAATACATGAGAAAGTTGGCAATGAAAACAGCCTTTTGACTAACTTTGATTCTATTGGATTGAAAGCTTGCTATTTATGAGTTATACCCCGATAAATAAAGTTCGTATTGTTACAGCCGCCAGCCTCTTCGACGGGCACGATGCAGCTATCAATATCATGCGTCGTATCATGCAAAGCAAGGGCGCAGAGATCATCCACCTGGGTCATAACCGTTCCGTAAAAGAGATCGTCGAGACGGCAATCGAGGAAGATGTACAAGGCATCGCTATCACCAGTTACCAGGGCGGGCATGTTGAGTTCTTTAAATACATGAAGGACCTTCTCGAAGAAAATGGATGTGGTCATATCAAAATTTTTGGTGGTGGTGGCGGTACCATTTTACCGGATGAGATAGAAGAATTGCATAAATACGGGATCACAAGAATCTACAGTCCCGATGATGGAAGAAAGCTGGGTCTCGAAGGAATGATCGAAGATGTGATAAAAGAATGTAGCCTTCCCAACCCCGTCACGAACTGGAATGGAAAACTTCCTTTACAAGAAGTAAAAGACATCAGGCGTATCGCAAGAATTATAAGTAAAGCAGAAGTTGGCGAGGATTACTCCAGCCAGTTAAAAGAACTTATCGATCTGTCAGGTTCGGCAACCCCCCATCGGGGGGCAGGGACGCCTCCTGTATTAGGTATCACAGGAACTGGTGGGGCAGGTAAATCTTCAGTCACCGATGAGATAGTACGGCGTTTCCTGAATAATTTTTCAGAAAAGACGATCGCCGTTATCTCAGTTGATCCTTCCAAGAAAAAAACAGGCGGTGCATTACTGGGCGACCGGATCAGGATGAATTCTATTTCTCACCCAAGAGCCTATATGCGAAGCCTTGCCACGAGAGATGATAATACGGCATTAAGTGGGGCAGTACAGGAAGCGATTGATATTTGTAAGGACGCCGGATTTGATTTTATTATACTGGAATCAGCGGGGGTAGGACAAAGTGATGCGTCCATCCTTGATTATTGTGATGTGAGCATGTATGTGATGACCCCGGAGTATGGCGCGGCCTCTCAATTGGAGAAGATCAATATGCTTGATTTTGCAGACCTGGTTTGCATCAACAAATTTGACAAAGCAGGCGCATTGGATGCTTTAGCAGATGTGAGGAAACAGTATAAAAGAAACCATAAACTGTTTACTGCAAAAGATGAGGACCTCCCGATCGTAGGCACCATGGCGAGTAAGTTCAATGATGATGGGGTAAACCATTTATTTGAATTGCTGCTTAAAAAAATTGCTGATAAAACAGAAGCAACTTTTGGGCAATACCATTTTGCAGAAACGGCCAAGGTCTCACAAGCGGTGATCCCGGCTAACCGGGTAAGATATCTTTCTGAGATATCAGAGAACAATAGAAATTATGACCAACTGGTGAAAGACCAGTCGGCTATTGCGACAAAGCTTTATCAGCTGAACGGTACTTTAAAGACTCTCCAGGAAGCGGATCCTAAGACTTCCCTTTCGGTTGACAGTGGAGCTTTTGAATCTCTTATGGAAGCTCTTCAAAAACAGATCGATTTCTACACCGGGCAGCTGACCCCGGTTGCACGTAAGCTTATCAGCAACTGGCCGAACAAGATAGCCGAATACCAGAAAGACTTTTATGAATACAGTGTCAGGGATAAAGTGATCAAACTGCCTATGACAAGCAACAGCCTGAGCGGTTCCAAGATCCCTAAGGTTGTGCTGCCTAAGTATAAGGATTGGGGTGACATACTAGGGTGGCAATCGCAGGAGAATGTACCGGGAAGTTTTCCTTTTACGTCTGGCGTCTTTCCTTTGAAAAGGGAAGGAGAAGATCCGACCCGCATGTTTGCCGGCGAGGGCGGTCCTGAAAGAACGAACAGAAGATTTCACTATGTCAGTGTTGATCAGCCGGCGAAAAGATTATCCACCGCATTTGACAGCGTAACCTTATATGGGGAAGATCCTGATCCTCGTCCGGATATCTATGGAAAAGTCGGGAACAGTGGTGTGAGCATCGCAACAGTGGATGATGCAAAAAAATTATACAGCGGCTTTGATCTTTGTGATCCCAAGACCAGCGTAAGCATGACCATCAATGGCCCGGCACCGATGCTGCTCGCTTTTTTTATGAATGCGGCGATCGATCAGCAATGCGAGAAATATATACAGGCAAATAATTTAAAGGATGAAGTAAATAAACTCATTGAATCGAAGTATACTATCGATGAGCTGCCGAGATATATGGGGGTAGATGGCAAACCTATCCATCCAAAAGATCTTCCTGGTCTTTCAGGTTCTGAACCCCCCCCATCGGGGGCCAGGGGGGCCGCATTGCCTTTAGGTAACGATGGTTTAGGTTTACGTTTGCTGGGTTTATCGGGTGCTGATGTTTTGCCAAAAGAAGTGTATGAAAAAATAAAAGCAGAAGCATTATCGCAGGTGAGAGGAACAGTACAGGCAGACATTTTAAAAGAGGACCAGGCACAGAACACCTGCATTTTCTCTACTGAATTTGCTTTAAAGCTAATGGGCGATGTGCAGGAATACTTTATCAGGCAAAAAATAAGGAATTTCTATTCTGTTTCTATCAGTGGTTACCATATCGCGGAAGCTGGCGCTAACCCGATCACACAATTGGCGTTCACTTTATCCAACGGCTTTACGTATGTGGAGTATTACCTGAGCCGGGGAATGAGTATTGATGATTTCGCCCCGAACCTTTCTTTCTTCTTCAGCAACGGCATGGACCCTGAATACAGTGTAATAGGAAGGGTAGCACGACGCATCTGGGCCAAAGCCATGAAATACAAATACAAGGCGAATAAGCGCAGCCAGATGCTGAAGTATCATATTCAGACCTCGGGCAGAAGCTTGCATGCACAGGAAATAGATTTCAATGATATAAGAACAACCTTACAGGCCTTGTATGCCATTTATGATAATTGCAATTCATTGCACACAAATGCTTACGATGAAGCGATAACAACACCGACAGAGGAAAGTGTGCGTCGGGCCATGGCAATACAACTGATCATCAACAGGGAATTGGGTTCTGCCAAAACAGAGAATTTCATACAAGGCTCTTTTGCTATTGAAGAACTGACTGACCTGGTGGAAGAGGCTGTGCTGACCGAATTTGACAAGATAACTGAACGAGGCGGAGTGCTGGGCGCTATGGAAAGAATGTACCAGCGGAATAAGATACAGGAGGAAAGCTTGTTCTATGAACATCAAAAACATTCAGGTGAGTTGCCGCTTATCGGTGTAAATACTTTTCTCAGTAAGAAAGGAAGCCCAACTATCCTCCCAACAGAAGTGATCCGCAGCACAACAGAAGAAAAAGAACTCCAGGTACAGAACCTGCGGGCTTTCTGGAAAAGAAATGAAAGCCGGTCGGCAGAAATGCTTGAAAAATTAAAATCTGTTGCTATCAATAATGGTAATCTCTTTGAGGAGCTTATGGAAACCGTCAAATACTGTTCACTCGGCCAGATCACACATGCGTTATATGAAGTAGGTGGCCAATACAGGAGAAATATGTAGCGCAGGACAACTATTTCCCGGATCGACCCTTCTTTATTACAATAGTTAAAACCATGTTTATGAAAAAGATCACTTTACTGATCGTAAGCGTTGTTGTTGCAGTTTCACTGGGCGCACAAGGCAATAGTGGTGGAAAAGGAAAAGATAAACAAAAGGATAAGGAAAAAACTTCGAAGTCCGGCAAGCAGGGTAATTCCAAAGAAAAAGATAATAAAGTACGAGATGATGATCACGACCGTAAAGTTTGGGATGGGATAGGTGATAATAATTGTATGAAACCTTCCAGGAACCAACCGGCTAAAGTGAGGGCCGCTTTCCAGCGGGACTACCCCCGCGCTAACAATGTTACATGGACAAAATGCCGCGGTGACTGGACAGCTTCGTTCAATGGTGTTTTCTTTCGTTCTACGGCCGTATATCATGCCAATGGCGACAGGAGAGATACCCGTACACATGTAGATCGTGATAATATACCCCGCAGGGTACTTGATGAGATATTGAAACGGTATCCCGGCGGAAGCAGGGTTGATGATGCTATAAAGATCGAAGTGCCTAATGTTGTGAAAGATATATTCCGTATCAAAAATGTAGTTGATGGGAAAGTGAGGTTCGATTTTTTTAACAGTGACGGAGCGCCCGTGACCTATAATTATTAAGTTCTCGATCATGGGCCGTATCAAGATCGATCTCCACCATATTTATAATAATAGCGCTGCTATTGACAGGGCCTTGCAAGAAGCATTTGAGAACGCTATCGATAATAAGATAAGGGAAGTGGAGATCATTCCCGGTAAAGGCAGTGGGCAACTCCGTAAAAAAGTGGAGCGTTTCTTACAACAACCTCATATTAAAAAACAATATCACAGGATCGAGAATGACAGTAAGAATTTTGGAAGGTTGTTTGTTTACTTTAAGTTCTAAAGGGCTCTCTTATTTTTCAATTACCTTCGCCTCTCCTTAAAATAACTGATTTGCGATTTACAGATTTTAATTTTCATCCCAACATTTTAGAAGGAATAGAGGCCTCTAATTACGAGACAGCCACCCCTGTCCAGGAACAGGTCATCCCGTCTATATTGGAAGGAAGGGATGTGATCGCTTCGGCCCAAACCGGTACGGGCAAGACCGCGGCTTTTTTATTACCCGTAATGAATAAGTTGCTTCAAAACCATGTTGACGGGCAAGTAGGTGCTTTAATTGTCGTACCTACCAGGGAATTGGCCATCCAGATCGCCCAGCATATTGAAGGCTTGTCCTATTTCACTCATTTAAGTTCTATAGCTATTTACGGAGGTAATGATGCGCAGAATTTCGTTGCAGAGAAAAAAGCGTTGCAGATGGGTGCAGATGTTATTGTATGTACGCCGGGCCGGTTCATCGCCCACCTCAACATGGGTTATGTAAATATGAAGGGTCTGCAGTTCCTGGTATTGGATGAAGCAGACCGGATGCTTGATATGGGTTTCCAGGATGATATCAATAAGATCATCAAGTCGCTTTCTGAGAACAGGCAGACCTTATTATTCTCAGCTACGATGCCGGACAAGATCCGTCAATTGGCAAGAAGGATCTTAAAGAACCCTGTTGAGATAAACATTGCCATTTCCAAGCCACCGGCCAAGATCGTACAGAAAGCATTTGTGGTGTATGAACCGCAAAAACTTCCACTCATCAAGCTCCTGCTGAAAGAAATACCTTATAAGAACGCGTTGGTTTTTTGCAGCCGCAAACAAACCGTAAAGCAGCTGACAAGAGAATTAAAGCAAGGAAAAATAAATGTGGCAGAGATCCATAGCGACCTGGAGCAGGCTGAAAGGGAAAATGTGCTGGGTGCTTTTACAGCTGGTCGTATTCCCGTTATGGTAGCAACAGATATTCTAAGCCGCGGTATCGATATTGACACGATCGATGTAGTGATAAATTATGATGTACCCGGAGATGGAGAGGATTATGTCCACAGGATCGGGCGAACTGCCAGGGCTGAAGCTGATGGGATGGCTTTTACTTTGATCGGCGAAAAAGAACAAAATAAATTTGCCTTGATCGAAAAACTGCTGGAAAAAGAGGTTGAGAAGTCGCCGGTACCAAAAGAACTGGGACCTGCTCCGGCATATAGTCCCCGTCTTCGTGGCGGCGGCGGTGGAGGAGCTCGAAAACCGCAACGAAATTTCCACAGGGGAAGACCCAAACAGCGATAAAGATTCTTTCTTACTTTAGTGTTTATGAAGCTCCGCTTTGAATTCAGCCTTTTTATTTTTACCCTTATACTAATTTATAGCTGCTCGGAAGGGAAGTATGCTGCTACTAATAAGGTATATAAAAAGCAGGCAAGAGAATACGCAAAATTGTTGGCGGAATACCCGGTGAGTGATTCCGCAGGACTTCCTTATGCCGCGACCTGGGTGGGAACGACGAATTTTTCCATGCGTCGCCCCAACTATGTCATCATACACCATACAGCACAGAACAGTTGTGAGCAAACGCTGGAAACCTTTACAGTGCCGCGTACACAAGTGAGTGCTCATTATGTTATTTGCAGGGATGGCACTGTCTATCACCAGTTAAATGACCTGTTAAGGGCGCATCATGCGGGCGTGAGCAGGTGGGGGAATACAACCGACCTGAATTCTTCTTCCATTGGGATCGAGCTGGATAATAATGGCTTTGAACCTTTCCCGGAAGCGCAATTGAACAGCCTTTCCATATTACTGGATAGATTAAAAAAAGCTTACAGTATCCCCACCGCTAATTTTATCGGCCATGGTGATATAGCGCCAACAAGAAAGAATGATCCAAACTGGCGCTTTCCCTGGAAAGTCCTGAGCGAAAAAGGCTTTGGTCTATGGTGGAGCGATACAACCAACGTACAGGTGCCCTCCAATTTTGAATATTTGACAGCTATACGGATCGTCGGCTTTGATATAAAAGATACAGCTGCTGCTATTATAGGTTTCAAACGTCATTTTTTACAGGATACGACAAGAAAGATGACCACGGTGGCGGAGAAAGTGCTTTACTCTCTTTATAAAAAATACCAGTAGCTATGGAGTTTGGAAGAGTGCCTGAACCAGCGTTAAAGAGTATCGACTTCTCCCTGCCTGCCGAACCTGCCTGGAATAAAAAGATATTGAAGGGCAAACCGGCCAGGAATGCGAAAGTATACCTTGGCTGTGCTAAATGGGGGAGGGCAGAATGGGTGGGAAAGATCTACCCGCTCAAGACAAAGGAAAAAGATTTTCTACAGCATTATGTTCAGCATTATAACTCTATTGAGCTGAATGCTACGCATTATAAAGTTTATGGTGAGCAGGGAATAAAAAAATGGGCTGAGAAAGCACAAGGGAAGGATTTCAAGTTCTGTCCGAAGATGTACAAAGGTGTTACCCATTTCGGCAACCTGAAGGGAAAAGAATTTATTACGAATGAGTTCTTTAGGGGTATTATGGGTTTTGGCGAGCACCTGGGTCCGATTTTTATACAGGTGAGTGACAGTTTCTCTCCCAACCGGCGCCAGGAGCTATTTGACTACCTGGCTACATTGCCAAAAGATCTTCAGTTCTTTTTAGAGGTGCGCCATCCCGATTGGTTTACTAAGGAAGACATTCAAAAGGAAATGTTTGAGACGCTTAGATCCCTTAACATTGGCGCTGTAATTACTGATACGGCAGGAAGAAGAGATTGTGCGCACATGCACCTTACTGTTCCAAAAGCCTTCATACGGTATGTAGGGAACAGTTTACACAAATCGGATTATACACGATGCGATGCTTGGGTAAAACGGATGAAATATTGGCTGGATAAAGGGATGGAAGAACTTTATTTTTTTATGCACATGCATGATGAAGCGACCTCTCCTGAACTGACGGTTTACCTGGTTGATAAGATGAATAAGGAATGCGGCTTGAACCTCATTAAGCCGAAATTTATTGAGCCTTTAACATTGCCAAGATCAAAGCCACGATTCGTGAGGGGCTCAAAAAAAATTCTCAAAACACAAAACCCGGGCAAGTGACCTTCTCTATTACGGATTCATCATCCGATTTCTTTGTCCTTATAGTATTGACAGGCCAGTTCTCTAATTGATCATGAGGGAATTCATATCGAATCAAATTTTCTATTTCACTATCGGTTAAATCCGGACGAAGCCATTCAATGGCCATCTCTTTCGGTAAGATCAGCGGCATTCTTCCACTGTTAGGTCCCGAATTATGAATAGCACTCAATAATTTATTGGCTGTCCTTGTAACAATACTAAATGTCCCGATAACCTCTCCGGTTTCAACATTTGGTATAGGAGAATAATTGTATAAGCCGGCAAGACAAAATACCTGTTGGTCTTTTTGTTTTATAAAATACGGAAGTTTCTTTTTTGCCCCGATATCCCTGTGCTCAAAAAAACCAGTTGTGAAAACCAGGCATCGTTTAT
>DATLCB010000281.1:0-3961 GCA_035526625.1 Chitinophagaceae bacterium | reverse complement strand
CATGGCCGCCTACCATTCTTTTACCTTCTCCTGTTTCGATTGGGAATATGTTGATATGAAAAAAGAAGTATGATCCATCTATCCATTTGACTCTTTCATCTACTTCTATGCTTTTGCCGGTTTCGAGCACCTGCAGGTGTTTGTTATGAAGGGCATCAGCTACCGAAGGCGGCACGAGGTCGAGGATGTTCCGGGAAACAGCTCCTTCTTCGGTCTGTCCAAAATGCTGATACCAGGATTTGCTTGCCATAAGCAAAGCCCCATCTTCGTCGATAACCCAGGCAAGATTGGGAGTACGGCTCATGAAAGAACGGAACAACACATCATTTTCCTTTGCCTCACGAAACAATTTCCTTTCCCGGGTCAGGTCAACAATATTTGAGACCACCGAATAAGGCACAGAAAAACCTTCTTCAAATAAAGGCTGGCTGCTAAAAAGCATACAGCGTTCCTCTCCACTTCGCAGTGTCACTACCAATACTTCTGACTGCAGTTTGCCTGATGCAAGCGCCTTCATGAAGGGAGTACATTCGAAACACACTGTCTCTCCTTGTTCGTTGGTCACTTTCCAGGCAGTGCTCCACAAATTCCTGATATCGGTGAGCTGGTAGAGCCGTTCCAGTGTGGTACCGAAGATCTCAGCGGCTTTTTGGTTCGCCGCGATCAATTCTCCCTGCATATCCTGGACAAAGACACCGGCAGCAAGGCTTTCCATTATCAACTGGTAATGCGCTTCACCAAGATGAGTGAATTTCCTGAGTCTTTCTTCCTCGACTAGTTTATAACCCGTACATAAAAAATCCGCGCCTTCCTTATTGATCTTATTGCCGATGTAACTTATCTTCCATTTGACCGGATGATAAAACCCATTCTTGAGATATAGCTCAGCGGTAGCACAAGCCTTGCCGCGGGAGTCATCCATCGCTTTGAGGAAAGAATCGATATGTTCAGGATGAAGTAGATTAAGAATGTTGCACTGCTTATCGCGGGGAACTTCTAAATGAAGCGCTTTCAGCATAGCAGAATTAGCCGACACGATATTGCCTTCATGGTCGATCAGAGAAAGGAACATACCCGGCTTATACCCGTTGTCACGGATAATTTCTTTCAATACGGCCCATTGCTTGCTCATAAGGCCTCAAAGTGGATTTTATACATATAATTTGCTTGTTCGCTCACGCCCTGGCAATCATATCCCTGATGATGGCCGGAACTTTTGCAAAATCATGCGATTTATCAAGAAAAAAATCGGCGCCGAGTTCTTTACAAAGTTGTTTATAATACTCATCTGCGTGGTTAGTAAGCATGATAACCCTGCACTGATCGTTTGTCTCTTTTACTTTCTTCAGGATCTCGATACCATTTTTACCGGGCAAATTGATGTCCAGTAATACCAGGTCAGGCCTCTCGCTGCTTATACTCCTGCACGCTTCCTGGTACTCATTGGCCACGTTTACATAATCAATATGGCTTATATCATCCAGCATGCTGATCATTCTTTCTACAAAACGCATATTGTCATCCACGATCAGTACCACTAATTTCTTGTTATGCCTGAAATTTGTCTGCATGCTGCAAAAATGAACTGTAACGAACCAAAAAAAAATAGGACATTCCCCCGATATCCTGTCCACATTTAAAAACCTTTATGTAGAAAGAATCCTACAACAAAACAAACGGTTTCGTTGACCTGGATCAATCTATGATCACTTTTGCAAATAAATGCCCGGCATGCTTTACAACATCTGTAAAAAAATATATCAGATCAGATCATTTTCAATTGCATACCGCGTGATATCCGCATTTGTTTTCATTCCCGTTTTGGCTAATATCCTTGCGCGGTAAGTACTTACAGTTGTGGAGTTAATAGCAAGCTCTTTACTCACTTCAGAAATAGATCTGCCGGTGGCTAGTAATTTGAACACCTCCTTTTCCCTTTCACTCAGCAACTCATGTAAAAGTTCATTTGTTTGCGTACCCAACTCCATCGCCAGTTTCTCTGCTACCCCTGCGGTAATGTATCTTTTGCCAGAAAGTATCCGCTGCACGGCGATAACGAGTTCCTCAGGGGCAGCATCCTTATTGAGGAAACCGGATGCCCCTGCACGTATAACACGGGTGGCATATTGATCCTCTGAATAAATACTGAGAATAAGCACCGGTGTAGTGGGTTTGATCTCCCTGATCTGTCGCAAAGCTTCAAGACCACCTCCACCAGGCATGGCCAGATCTGAAACGATGATATCCCATGAGTCGGAGGCAGCCTTACTTACAAGGGCCGGGCAGTCCGCAGCTTCTTCCACATAGACCAATGAAAGTCCCTCAGTGAGTATCTGCTTAATACCCCGCCTGACAATTTCATGGTCATCCGCGATCAAAACTTTTATCATAAAGTAATGTGCTGCTAAAGTAAAGTCCAGGTGCAAAAAGCGATTTGCTGAACAGATTTTCTTTACAATGTAGAAATTATTAACTGGGAAAGTTGTAGAAAGCAATGGATATACAGGTAGATTTTTTACTACAAAAAGACCTTATATCAGCCCGCTCTCAATGCCATAGCGGGTCAATTCTGCATTGGAACGCATTTTCATTTTCTCCAGTATGCGTGCCCTGTAAGTGCTGACAGTGGTCACGCTCAGGGAAAGTTGTGAAGCTATTTCTGATACTGACTTACCTGAAGCGATCAGTTTGAAAACATCGAATTCACGGTTGGAAAGTAATTCATGGACTGACTGGCCGGAATTCTCATGCAGTACATCAGCCAGTTTCTCCGCGATGGACGGAGTAATGAACTTCTTGCCATTTAAAACCGTTTTGATCGCTTTTATGAGATCCTCATGGATGGTATCTTTTCCAAGGAAACCAGAAGCCCCCGCTTTCAATACTCTTAGTGCATACTGATCTTCACGGTACATGCTCATAATAAGTACAGGCAGACCGGGTGAGGATTGCTTGAGCTGCTGTAAGGCATCTAAACCGCTTCTTCCCGGCATACTAAGGTCGCAGATCACCACATCCCATTTTTTTACAATTGACTCGGCAATAAGGGCCTCAGCATTTTCAACTTCGCCGATAACAGCACTGGGATATTCTTCCAGCAGAAGTTGCTTTAGCCCCTTACGGACAATCGCATGGTCATCGGCAATCAGGATGTGGATCATTTATAAGTGTTGTTACTTCTTTGGTCTCTTTTTTCATGGCGACTGTCACCAGCACCGTAGTACCTTTTCCGGGTTCGCTATCGATCTCATAGGTCCCACCCATCATGATACTCCTTTCTTTCATACCTAAGATACCCAGCGTTCTTTTACCCGCCAGTTTTTTATCAAAACCTTTTCCATCATCAACGATACGTAGTATAATATCCGAGCCATCACAGTCAAATAACACTTCTACTTTTTTTGCATGCGCATGGCGGGCAACATTGGTCAGGGATTCCTGGAATATGCGGAAAAGACCCGTTTTGATATAATCAGGCAATTGTAAATTAAGCTCAGTGGCCCTCAACGTGGTTTTCAATCCTGAACGCTCCTCAAATTCTTTCAGGTGCCATTCAATGGCTGCGGTTAATCCAAGATCATCTAAAAGACTGGGGCGTAATTCTGAAGATATTCTTCGCACTGTTCTTACAGTTTCATCGAGCATCGAAAGAAGGTCGGTTATCTTTTGCTGTATCGCTTCATCTTTATCCTGCAATTTTTTCTTTAACCAGGATATATCCATTTTAAGGACAGTAAGCTGCTGGCCGAGTTCATCATGTATCTCCCTGGCCATATTGGTCCTTTCCTCTTCTCTTATATTTTGCAAATGATCGGTTAGCTTGCGGATAGCTTCATAAGAAGCGGCCAGTTCTCTCTCTGCCTTGAGACGTTCTGTAAGGTCCCTTATTACAGATAAAAATCTTCCATCAGGAAGTTGCTGTGATCGTACTTCTGTTTCAACAATACTCCCGTCCTTTCTG
>DATLCB010000280.1:0-8889 GCA_035526625.1 Chitinophagaceae bacterium | reverse complement strand
ATAAAAAACTCATGGCATAGTGTTTTCATTATTACAGGTAAAATATGTCAGCATGAAAACAAACTCTACCATCGAATTAATCAACAAATGTATAACAGACACAGGGCAGGCAATGGTTTACAGGGAATTGGACGACCATAGCAAGCAGCCCCTCGGTATCAAACGATCCATCAAAGTAGATGATAAAGGTCAACTTTACTTTACAATGGATACACAGTTTGAGGAAATCTTTGCCGATGATTTCTTTCCTGTCGAAGTATTTTTTTATAAGAAGGGAACCCCGTATTGTGCATCAGCTAAAGGCATGGCAGAAAAACTCTGGGCCACCCGGGAAAACAATGTTTGTGTCACCATGAGCTCTGTTGAACTTTTTGGAAAAGAAAAGGAACAAAAAAGTTTTTTGAAGAATTTGCTGGACAATACGGCAAAGTTCATGGGTATTTTTTAAACCTTATCCCACGCATAAAAATAAGCAGCTATTCCATAGCTGCTTATTTTCACTGTTATAACTCCTTAATTACTTAATGATATCCCAGGGTGTTACCATCTCGGGATCTTTATCTTCATCTTTCGGACGGTTCTCATTGTCGGGAAGTTCCGGAACATGAGTTGCTACTACTGGATCAGTAGTATCAATATCCAGGTCCAGTTCTTTTATTTCCTGGTCTGTGATCACATGATTTTTATCCGCAAGGTGTTTATCCCGGAGCGCCTTTACAGTTTTTTTCTTTTTTGTTGACTTGCTCATATAATTGCTTTGAGATAATATAACAAAATCCCATGCCAGAGCCACTATTCATATATTAAATCATCCATCGCCCGATTATAGGAACATCCTTCCCCAGTTCATGCTCGTTATTCCCTATCAAAGGACAGATAATGCCTGCGATTTTTTTGCACGGTTTTAGTAGTTTCTGGTGATACCCTTATACTGGAAACATGAAAAAAATATTGCATTTCGTTCTACTTGTTTCTCTCACCATGATCATAAGCAATTGTAGCCGCGATGAGGCTAATAATAATATTTCACCGTCAAAAGTGACCAACACCGTTTCTTCTGGTAGCTGGCATGTCACCTATTTTGGAGATAAGGATAAAGAGGAGGCCTCTCACTTAAATGAATATAAGTTTACGTTTATGGATAGCAATATAATTACTGCTATCAGGGAGGGTCGTGTTGTTAAAGGGACCTGGCAAACAGATGCCGATAAAGCAAGCGTTAAATTGAACATCAAGTTTGACGACCCTGCTCATCTTGATGAATTAAGCGAAGAGTGGCAGGTATTGGAAAGAACAGATACGCGGATCAAATTGTTGCGGGTGAGCGATGCGAACCGGCAGAATTAAAATATTATATTGTCATGATAAATGAAGGAGCCTGCGTTATCGCTGGCTCCTTCATTTATTAACCTCAGGGTTCAAACCCCTTCGTGGCTTTGATTTCCTTGAGCATATTCCTTGCATTATCCCCGGTTGCACCCCCGGGATCAAGTTCGATAGCCTTGTTATAGTATTCAATGGCTTTATCTGTTTTGCCTGCTTTCCAGTTAGCTTCCGCGTAACTGTCCCACGCATTGGCGGACCGGGGAAATAGTTTTGTATTCAGTCCAAAGACCATCAAAGCTGCCTCTGTTTGTTTGCTATTAAGCATATTGTAACCGGCATCATTGATCTTACTTTCAAAATTCAGGTAGCGGTATTTGGGATCGGCAACCATTCTTTTTGCTTCCGCTTCCACTTCATCCAGTTTACCCGCAGTAAAAAGATCCCGCAACCGGGTCATTGGATCAAGTACATAATCTTTATCATTAAAATTCAGGCAGGTTTCCAGTACCGGATCCTTATTGGTCTTATAATCTTCAAAACTCATCTCTACAGCCAGGTGAGGCGCCAGCCAATCCGCATTCTCCCATTGTGGCTTATCCTGCCACCACGCAAAAGAAAGAAAAACAGGTATGCCGGTCTTTGGTAATTCGACCCGTCGGGTATCTCCATAGAAATTCACATTCTCCGCAGTAGGCTCCCCCACGAATATGGCATTGGTATAATTGCTGAATTCATTCACCAGGTTCTGGCAGGCTGAAAAGGTTCTTTTGCCTGTGATAACAAAAAGCTTTCCCGTTTGATTTATTTTTTTGCATTCGATCAGGCCCATCACCACCGGCTTGTTCTTGTAATTATTACCGCCACCATTCAGTCTCACATCGATCACCAGTTTCTCTACTTCGTTCTTTTCAACAAACTCAAATACTTTCTTATAAAAGGCCGCTATGGTCTCATCCTTATCATCCAAAACCTGGCTCTGGCGAACATAAACGGTCTTACTGGCTGGAAGGTATTCGTAAGAATAGTTCTTATCGATATTCTTCAGGTAATCAGGAATAGTGTTTTGTTCTCTTGCACTGATCCAATCGTCGCCTGCTTTTGAAAAGCCGTAATTCCTTGGCAGGTGAAAATTTTCGATGGCTTTCACTGTGTAGTCAAAAGTTTTTCCATTCTTTTCAAAGGTGTAAGTAATAGCAGTTTTCAATTCTTTTGTTACACCCTGCGCATGCAAAGCTTCAGGGATGGCTATAAAATCCAGGCCGTATGCTTTGAAGTATTGCTCATTCTCCGCCGGCACCAGTGGCTTTATGGCTTCCAGTACATCTTTCACAAGCATGCCTTCCACTTTTACCAGTTTGGCCCCAACTATAGCCGCATGATCTTTATGGGCGCCCTCGGCGTAAAGTCCGTCGCTGAACCAATAAAAATTTACTGGCGCCACATGATATTTGAAAGGCATCTGCCTCCAGCCAATATTCGTATGCCCGTATTTGAATAAGGAAACCACCCGGGCCAACCCTGCAATCCGTTGGTTATCGCTCATTCCCGGCATGGCTTTGTACAGCTTTTCCACTTCGGCATCAAACTCTGTGGCTGTTATTTTTTTGAATAAGAAGGAATAATCCTTGTGAACCGTTTGCTGAAGGAAACGAAGATCGTTTTGCCAGTCGGCCGCAGTAAGAGTGGCCACTGTTTTTGTACTTGCCGGTATCATGGGATGGTCCTGCGCAATAACGCAGGCAACAATGAAGCTGCCAAGCAGTGATAATAATAATTTTCTCATGGCTTTGTTTTTAGTAAGTTATGAAATTGGCCAGGCGGCTGGTCAGGCTTTATGACAAGCGGTCTCAGGAATACCCGGCGCTCACCCGACGTTTGAATGGAGAAAAAGGTTACAGTTCTCTTCCCCGCTCATGTAATTCCTGGTTATGGACATAGCAACCCGTTGAACTGCGAACTATCAACTGCGAACTATGAACTGAGAACTATGAACTATTTCTTCAACGGCCTTTTCTTGATCATTCCCCCCTTCGTATCTTTCACACTGCTCATCACTACAAAAGCATTTGGTTCTATTCTCTCGATCTCCGTATTTAGTTTATTCAGCTCAAGCCGGGTGATTACGGTATAAATGATCTCCAGTTCGTTGGTCTCCCCTCTTTTTCCATAACCTCCCTTACCCATATATACGGTTACGCCGCGGCCCATGTTATTTATTATCATTTGCCGTATTTCTTCGCTTTTTGTAGATACGATAGTAACACCAACATACTCTTCGATACCTTCTATGATAAAATCAAGTGTCTTCGAAGCCGCCAGGTAAGTGATCATCGAGTACAGGGCGATCTCCACGCCGAGAAAATACGCTGCCGCTGAAAAGATGATGGCATTAATGATAATAATTATATCGCCGATAGTAGTGCCAAACTTCCGGCTCAGGTAGATGGCCAATACTTCCGTACCATCGATCACAGCACCACCCCTGATGGAAAAACCGATACCCGCACCCAGAAAAAAACCTCCGAACACTGCCACCAGCAGGTTATCATTCGTTACATTGGGGAATTCTATATTGGCCACGACCAGCGCCAGCCCGGTGATAGCGAAAAGAGTCTTGATGGCAAACTGCTTTCCCATGATCTTATAACCCATAATCACGAAAGGGATATTAATGCCAACAATAAGCAAATAAAGGGGGATATAGGTCAATGCAGATACCAGCAGCGACACCCCTGTGGCGCCGCCATCAATGAATTCGTTGGTGAGCAGGAAACCTTTCAAACCAAAGGAAGCCGAAAATATCCCAATGATGATAAAAACTACATCCTTTGTTTTCCCGCGGGCAGTGCTGAAGAATTGCCGG
This sequence comes from Chitinophagaceae bacterium, assembly GCA_035526625.1. Classification (GTDB taxonomy): domain Bacteria; phylum Bacteroidota; class Bacteroidia; order Chitinophagales; family Chitinophagaceae; genus JJ008. The sequence goes on along the minus strand of DATLCB010000280.1, from coordinate 4,700 downwards.
TATCGACGTGCTCTTGCATAATTAGATCTTGGTTTTTGCTTTCCAGGCAAGGTGATCTGCTGGTTCATACTTTAGTTGTCTTGAGTTAATGATAATTTGAAAATCAAAATAGAGAGTGATATTGCTATCACTCTCTTTATACGTTTACTGATCCTTATTCATATCTCTTTTTCTGTCCCGGTTATTGATATATACCAGGAAACTGACAATAAGAAATATCCCCCCGATCAATACCAGTACCGTCATTAGTGATGGGTCCATACTGTTGATTTAAATAAATGAAGAATAAGCATATGCCGCGCATACGCCTTTAATTGCAAAAAGAACGAGGGATAATACTACCAGAAATTATGTGAAGGATAATTATGAGAAAGATAGTCTTTGATTAAAAGCGAAGAGGCTTTGATCCTGTAGTTTTCAAAGGAAGCATGTGGATGATACCAGGAACTGCCCTGTACAAGGTCAGCCGCCAATATATTTTTTTGAAAAGCAATTTGTCCTCCACTAACGTCGGGCTCGTGCACTTGATCAAGATCATCATGTGGTAAGGTGGGTACACCAAAGACCAATTCGTGAGAAGCAACAACGGGGGCGGCAGATCTTATATTGCCCGTATTGCCGAAAGCAAAAGCAGACAGTAAACTAAGCAGTAAAAAATATTTTTTAAGAGTGCCGTACATCGCGGTGAAGATACGCCAATTGTATGGGCTATAGAGGCGGAGTGTTAAGAGTAGTTTATCGATTTTCTTTCTATTTTCGTAACACTACCACAAGCATGCTTATCGTCGCCACCGAGTTACATGTTAAAAGCTTCTGGAATTTTTTTGAGTTCCTGAAACATTCTGGCCGTTCAATCAAACAGGCTAAAAGAATGCCCGGTGTGATCTCCGTAAAAGCGAGTATAAAAGGTTGGAGGATCGGTTATACACTAACCTTTTGGGAAAACAAAGAAGCGATGCATAGTTTCCGGAATAGCGGTGCACATAAAATTGCCATGACAAAGACCCGTAAGCTCTGCAGCCGCTATAAGATCTTTGCCTGGGAAGCTGCTAGGGCGCCGTCATTTGAAGAAGCAAAAAGAATTTTAGCAGGACGGCAGTTTACAGTTTTGAAATAGATCCGCTCGATACCCTGTCATAATTGATGCTGTTAATGTTTGGTTAGTACACCCGGTTATCAAATGATTAAATAGCTGGTACAGCAAATAAAGGGTACATTACAGGTCCTGCAGATCATTCTGTCTGCAAAAACTCCCATTAAAAGATGGCTACTATCTTAGAAATTGCGACAGCAGACAAGAATCTTACTACCCTGATGCGAGGTTTGAAAGCAGCAAAATTAGAAGAATCTCTAAGCACTTACGGTCCATTTACTATCCTCGCTCCTGTCAACTTTGCTTTTGGAAAACTCGAAGCGCCTGATACGTTTGAAAGCATGGTAAAGCAAACGGAGAGTAACAATAAACTTTCAGACCTGCTGAATTTTCATGTGCTGACAGGAAAGAAACTGGTTAAAGATTTCCGGCATGGACAAAAATTAGAGACCGTCAACGGCGAGTACCTGCTGGTAACAGTAGTGGATGGGGATATTCGCATCAATGGCGCGAAGATACTCGCCAAGGACAGGCAGGGCTCCAATGGAGTAGTGCATTGCATCGATATAGTCAACCTCCCGGCCGTTGCGGTAACCGCGGAATAAAAAATTTAGCATGATCAATACAAGTTTTCAGTTTGTAGGTTTTGTCACCAGGACCGGTCCCGATCAATTCATACCGGAGTGGGAACCATACGCTAAAAAATTACAGCAAAAGAAGCAAGAACCACGTTTGCTGGAACTTACCGCTGATGTAAAGAATAGATACCGTTATTTATCAAAGCATGAATGGCCCGACGGTGATTTCAATTTTTCTTTTATGAATAAAAGGAAGTCGGAGCATTTTCCCGAACTCAATGTACAGGTAGTCCAGTTGGGTGGATATATGCCGGTTCTTCCTAAGAAGAAGTATATGGAAGAAACTGAGGATATCCGGCTGCTGGCATTTATCAATCATAGCGAAACCGATATCGATTTTTACCGCCACCTTTCCATGGTCAGGCATCTGACGGTTTACGAGGCTTATTATGAAAGCTGTACTTATGGACATATAATTGAGTTTGTTACCAGGGAAGCTAATGTAGAAGAGCTGCTATTGCTGTTAGAGAAAAGACCAGGGGTAACCGCTGCCAGTTACCGTGAGTGTACAGTGACAGCTTGATAAGTTATTGTTCTGGACAAAGGTCAACGACTCACCATTAACTTCACGGTTCAGCGCCTTGGTTTGTGTCTTCACTGCCAGGGTTCGTGTCTTCACAAACCCTAAAACTCATTCCACATATCTTTTAAAAAGAGAAAAGATTTCTCGTTCAACTCGTAATAACGGGCGGATGAGTATTTATAATCACACCGGTCCTTCGCTAATTTCCACTTACCCGCCATAGGGTTATTATGTATATATTTCAACTTCTGGATCGCTACCTTTTTTGTGAAAAGGGGTATAGCTAATGGGTCCCGCTGCCAAAACTCATAATCTTTATCAATAGCATTCACCTTATAATTCGGAAGTCTCGGCAATGGATCCTTCCGAAGCATTTTCTTAAACTGATGTGCGGTATACTTCAGGAAAGAGCCATGAGGTGATTCTTTTCCATTGAGCTCATTTATCCGCCAGATCAAATGAAGGTGATTAGGCATTATTACGAAAGCAAAGACATCAACCTTCCCGATATCTGTCAAGTATTGCAAGGAGTCAATGATCACCATTTTGTATTCATCACCTTCAAGTAATCGTTGCCATTTGTTGATTGTAACTGTCCAGAAATATATTTCTCCACGACCGACATATGATTTCCTGGTGTGCTTAAGCAATCGCTTATTCATGTACTAAAACTACACAACCACCATCCGACAATGCTGGTTTATCCAACAGGTTTTTAACTTTTTTCTTCCGGTGTGTGAAGACACACACCGGGGCGACCGATAGAAAGCATTGCTTATTCATGTACTAAAACTACACAACCACCATCCGACAATGCTGGTTTCTCCAACAGGTTTTTGGCTTTTATCCCGTGTTGAAGACACATACCGGTGCGACCCCCCGTTTTTTAATACTACAAATCCCTCCAATGCCTGGCTTCTCTCCTCATTGCCTGGGTTTGTTTTTTCAACTGCCTTGGTTTGTGTCTTCACAAACCTTCGACTTCGGCGGCTGTATGCAGGGCCTATGTAATGGCTGGTTTCTCAGCATACTTAGCGACTTACCATGATCTTCACGGTGCGTTTGTCCTCATGCGTTTTTAATACGACAAAATAGATCCCTGCCGGGAGATCGGCTGTATTCAGATAGAAATGATAGGAACCTTTTTCCCTGTCCCCATTATCGATGGCCTTTACCCGTTTTCCTGATAGGTCAACAAGTGTCAGCATAAATCTTGTTGGCATTGCTACGGAGACTTCCATGGTTAGAACATCTTTAACGGGGTTAGGATAACAATTCAACCACGCATACCGCTGCTCAGGTATCGCGGGATAAATGCCATTGCCTTTGTATTTCCAGATCCTGTTGCCGGATGCCAGCAACATTGTATCAATCACTTTGAAGACCCTGTTCATAAATGGACAAACAGGTATCGAATCCCAGGTCTCTCCTCCATCTTTTGTTTCAAACGATTTTGAGATGTCACCGCCGGTCCATCCATGTTTGGGATCGATGAATCCTATTCCTTCGATATTGTAAGGGACGGTAGACACCTGCCGGATCATCCACGTCATCCCACCATCCACCGAGCGCAGTACTTTGGGAGTTTCGTTGCCAAAGTCTTCGAGCGACGCAAAATAAAGACGCGGGGTCAGCCGCTGTATCTTCCAGCAATATTCATTGGAAATATTATTCCCGAATTTTTTGGTCCAGCTCATACCTCCATTAGTAGTATAAAGGATGACACCGGACTCGAGCGGCAACGGGCCTTTCCCTGTTGCGAAACCGGTGTCCTTACTTGTAAAATTCAGATCGATGATCGAAGATGCATAAGCAGACATATCGATGAAGCTCCAGGTATTGCCACCGTCTGTTGATTTAACGATATAGGCGGAATCCTGGTACCAGTTTCCTCCGCCATAAATGGTGTTAGCATCGGGTATTGCCAATCCGCAAATACCTTTTCTTGCTTTCGGATGCAGTAAGGAAGTAAGATCGGTCCAGGTGCCGCCGCCATCTTCTGTCCGACGAAGAACATTTGTAGTGCCTCCAGCGACAGGGAAACCTCCAACAAATCCTTTTTGTGTATTGATGAATTCGACAGAGCGATAATAGATACCGCTGTTCTGCTGAAGAAGTGACCAGTTCTCTCCACCATCTGTGGTCTTTACGATCTTTCCATCACCACAAACAGCATAGCCTGTATGCGTATCCAGCATAAAGAGATCATCCACCCTGCTGTTAAAAGCGGGCGAATTGCAGATCTTCCATCCCGATTGGGCAAAGCCGGTAAAACTTAGCAGTAGAAAGCAGCCCAGGAATAGTTTGGTTTTCATTGCTGAAGGATTTGAAACTTGAATGTACTTGATTCTCCTTTAATATCCGGTATAGGCAATGAGTAAGGCCAGTTCGCTGCAGCTATACAAATTGTTCACGTAACTAATTAAGGCATGTACGTCACGAATTT
>DATLCB010000279.1:0-7346 GCA_035526625.1 Chitinophagaceae bacterium | reverse complement strand
AGGAAATCATGGAAAACCCTGATACCTGAAAAAGATATGGCTTTACAGGGAGTAACAACTTGTGGCGGGTATCTTTTCTGCAGTTACCTGAAAGATGCTTCTACCAAGGTCTATCAATATACTTATGGAGGTAAGCTTGTGAGAGAAGTAAAACTCCCCGGTATCGGTACGGCCGGTGGCTTCAGTGGCGAAAGAAAGAACACCGAATTGTTTTATACCTTCTCTTCTTTCAATACGCCACCATCGATCTATAAGTATAACCTGGCCACGGGCCAGTCAACCTTATTCAGAAAGACGGAAGTAAAAGTAAAAACAGATGATGTAGTGACCGAGCAGGTATTCTTTAAAAGTAAGGATGGTACCAAAGTGCCGATGTTCCTTACGTATAAAAAAGGGATGCAGCGTAATGGGAACAATCCTGTGCTCATGTATGGTTATGGTGGTTTTAATATCCCTATTACTCCCTCCTTCAGCACCAGCAATGCTTTTTTCATCGAACAGGGTGGTATCTATGTATCTGTTACGCTTCGTGGCGGTAGCGAATACGGCGAAAAATGGCATAAGGATGGAATGTTAGAAAAAAAGCAGAATGTATTTGATGATTTTATCGGCGCGGCAGAATACCTGATCAAAGAGAAATACACCAATAGCAGTAAGCTGGCCATTCGCGGTGGCAGTAATGGCGGTTTGCTTGTGGGCGCAGTAATGACGCAGCGCCCTGATCTTTTCAAAGTGGCGCTTCCTGCGGTAGGGGTGATGGACATGCTGCGTTTTCATAAATTCACTGTTGGGTGGGGTTGGGCAGTTGAATATGGAAATGCCGATTCAGCCAGCCAATTCCCCTTCCTGTATAAATATTCACCTTATCATAATCTCAAACCCGGTGTTAGCTATCCAGCTACATTGGTTACAACAGCCGATCATGATGACAGGGTAGTACCGGCGCATTCCTTTAAGTTCAGCTCAAGACTACAGGAGTATAATACTGGTGTGAACCCTATGTTGATCCGTATTGAAACCAATGCGGGACATGGCGCGGGCAAACCTACGAGTAAGCAAATTGATGAAGCGACCGATATCTGGAGTTTTGTGATGTATAATCTCGGAATGAAGTTCAAGGAACCGGCAACGGTGAAGAAAGGATTTTAAATCACTAAAAGCATTGATGGAAAGATCCTGCACTAAAAAGCAGGATCTTTTATTTTATAGATTTGAGGTATGAATATATTGGTTACCGGCGCGAATGGTTTCGTTGGACAGTACCTGGTGAAACATTTGCTGTATAAAGGTCATTCAGTGACCGCGACCGGGAAAGGTCCTGCACGTTCATCTTTCTCACTTAATAATACGAATTACATCTCCATGGATTTCTCAGATCCTGCTGAGGTGAACAAAATCCTGGCACTTGTTAACCCATCTGTGATCGTGCATGCCGGAGCGATGAGCAAACCCAATGATTGTGAGATACAGCGGGACCTTGCCTGGAAAATAAATGTAAATGGCACCCAAAACTTGCTCGAAGCCGCAGCCAGGGTAAAGAGTTTTTTTATTTTCATCTCCACCGATTTTGTTTTTGATGGAGAAAAGGGAATGTACAGCGAGCCGGATGAAACAAACCCTGTCAATTATTATGGTCAGACCAAGCTTGCTGCTGAAGGGCTGGTAAGATCCTACGAGTATGATTGGTCCATTGTCCGGACTATTCTTGTTTACGGGAAACCTGTCCGGGGATCATCCAATATTCTCACCCTTATCAGGTCAAAACTCCAAAATGAGGAGAGTTATAATGTAGTTAATGACCAGTTCCGCACACCCACTTATGTGGAAGACCTTGTAGAAGGAATTACAGCGATCATTGAAAAGAAAGCAAAAGGTATTTTCCATATTTCAGGTGAAGAAATAATGACTCCCTATGAAATGGCATGCCGCATGGCCGATCATTTTGGCTATGATAAAAAATTACTGAAAGAGGTGAACGCCTCTGTCTTTCCCGAACCAGCCCGTCGTCCCCCATGTACAGGTTTTAATATTGAAAAAGCAAAAAAAGAACTGGGGTATTGTGCCACTTCTTTTGAAGAAGGTTTGGGGTTGACCTTTGATGACTAGAAATAGAAAGTGACACTTCCTTTGATAGAACGCGGTGTTCCCGGAGTATAATGGATCTCAGAAACAGGATCGGCCTCGAACCTCATTTTTGATTCAGTATCAAACTGGGCTTCTCTCCAATCCCTGTTGAGCAGGTTTTCGGTTGAAATAGTGAAGTCGAATTTTTTGAGACGGTAACTCAATATCATGTCGAGGAGAAAATATCCTTCTGCGATTACAGACTTGTCTTCATTGGCTGGCCTTTCACCCATCAAACGATAACGTAAAGACCCGCTGAAGCCTTGCTTAGAACGTGCTGTCAATCCACCGATACTGGTAAAAGAAGGCGCCAGTGGAACATGGTCATTGCCTTTAGGTTCACCGATCGCTCTTGCTCTTGTCATGTTGAGGTCTACATCAGCGAATAACCATTTACTGAATTGGTAGCGGGCGGACACATCAATACCCATTCTTCTTGTTTTGTCACCCGGTTCTACTACACCTGCGTCACCCACGTATACAAACTCCTGTTGTGAAAACAGGTGCCATAGAACGGTTTTGATGATTACGTTCTTGTGCGGCTTTAGTAGTACACCCAGGTCGGTTCCAAAAACTTTGGGCAGGATATTACTGGCAGCCCGATCTAGTATGACTCTGGTGTCATTAGAATGGAAACCGATTCCATTATTCAGGAAGATCTTTATTTTTTGATTGAAGGAGTAGTTGAAATTCAACTTGGGACTGAAGGTCCCTTTTCTTTCCTTTTCAAAACCTGTCTTGCCGGCGAGCTCATCCCTGTATTTGAAGATGAAATGATCATAACGAAGTGCTGCAACCAGGTTAAATTTATCAGTGAGTTCTATATCCTGGTTGATATATAGAAAGGAATTGATTTCTTTTATAGCTCCCTTTTGAATGCTGTTGAAAAATGTTGTCCTGTTGTTTTTTGCCAGTTCGATATTTACGATATTATCATACCGGAAACCGGCCCCCAATTCTGTGGTTGCTTTTTTACCCCCTAACAAATAGGACCTGGCAGCAGCAGTGGTATAGCCCCAGATATCTCTGCCTTCCTTTTGATTGATCATATCTCCATTAACAGGATCATCCAGGAAAAAGGTAAAATTGGAGAACAAATTGAATTTATAGCGACTGAAATATAACTGGTCGGTGGTCTTCCACTTATTTTTCCATTGCCTGTTGAACTTTATATCCAGATTTATACGGCTCGTATTGCCACCTTCTGTATCATCGATAGCACCAAAACGCCCGATCATTCCGGATCGTATTGCCCTGTCGGGAACCTGGCCAGAAGCCTTCCACTTACTGTCAAAGCTGGAAGCCATAATGGTCAATTGGGACTGATTACCAAACCAGGCATTGTATTTACCCATTATATTAAAACGGTGAAATTCCTGGGGGCTGTCAAAATATCCATCAGTTGAAGAATATTCGGAAGCTATATAAAATTGCTGCCTGCTTTTCTCAGTACTTTTGTTGAACAGTTTGAGCAGGGTAGCAACCCGGAGCATATTGAACTGCCCGCCTTCTACTTTCACTGAATTATTATCCAGGAAATCTTTTGTAGCAAAATCAACATAGGCCGAAGTGGCGAAATTGCCTTTGCTGCCGGCATACGGACCCTTGTCAAAATTTACTTTTTCCACTGTTTCCGGTATCACGAAATGCAGGTCCGCATAACCCTGTCCATGTGCATGGCTTACCATGTTTACGGGAAGACCATCAACACTAATGGCAATATCAGTTCCATGGTCAATATCGAAACCCCTGAGGAAGATCTGTTCTGCTTTTCCGCCACCAGCATGCTGTGCAATGAATAAACCAGGGACGATCCGCAACACATCCTGCGATGTGTTGACAGGTCTCAACCTGATATCAACAGCGCTGATCGCATTCAGACCTGTTGTTTTCCGGCTATTGATCCTTACTTCCGAAAGATCGAGGGTGGCTTTTCGAAGATGGATAATAACGGTAGAGAGAATATGGGGCTTTACTTCAACCGGAATGATAGCTGTTCTATAACCAACATGGGAAACGATCATCTCATATTGACCGGGATTAACAGCGGGAAAACTAAAATGTCCAAACATATCCGAATTATCACCTTTATCTATTCCCAGGTTAATAATGGCCCCATTCAGGGGTGTGTTTGACTCAGCATCGGTGATCGATCCTTCAATAGTCCCTTTTTGGGAATAGCAATAACTGCCGGCCAAAAAAAATAATAAAGCCAATGCTGTTTTTGATTTCATGATACTCGCTTCGCATGTTCAGATACGAAGCAAATCACGGGATAGTTCATGGCCTATTAATAAATATATGAAGGTTGGCTAAAAAAAATCATGACATGTAAATCTGAATCATTTTCTAATAACGTACCTGATACTGGCATTTATATAAAACCGGCAGGGAATGAAAGAGATCAACAAGACCATTTATTCCAGCCATTATCATTCATTCTAAATATTTAAACTATCGATCATGAAAAAGAAACTCCTTTTAGGTGGATTGCTTGTTGTTTTTGCGGTTGGCGGGATTATCGTTGCCGCGGATCACATCGACGCTCCAGCAGTAACAGGACCTGGCAGCACCAGTCCTGGCAACGACATCACAGACATTTATGCATTTCAAAGTCCAACCGACAACACTAAAATGGTGCTTGTCATGAACACACAGGGATTGCTTTCTCCGACAGCCAGTATGACGGCATCCTTCCCTTCCAATGTGATGTACGAGTTCAATATCGACAATACAGGGGATAAAGTAGAAGACCTCGTGATCCAATGCCTTGTGCAGGGTGGCAAAATGAGAGTGTATGGCCCTTCAGCAGTGGGCACTGCTGGTCTTACCAGTACGGTAAAAACAAACGGACCGGTCACGGAAGTATCAGTGACAGCCTATAGCTCCGGAACTCCTAATGTTGGATCTAACAGCAACGGTACAAGGATCTTTGCAGGTCCAAGAGATGACCCCTTCTTCTTCGACCTCGCCCGTTTTAAAGAGATCATTGCCGGTACACAAACCAGTTTCCGTAACCCGGGCGTTGACAGCTTTGCGGGTACCAATGTTATGTCGATCGTGGTGGAAGTGCCTAAATCTTTATTAGGTTCTGCAACTACCATTAATGTATGGGGTGAAACAAAATCGAAATAATTATTACTAATACATAAATTAAAAATCATGATACGCTTTAATAAAGTCTTTTTACCTCTTGCGCTGGTGACTGCATTATTTATTGCCAGCTGCAATGACGATGATGCACCCGCTGATAATTTTGATACTTCAGGCACTTTTACGCAGAACGACCAGATGGGCCGCCCGGCTATCAACACCGTTTTTGTGAATTCGGCCCGTAAAAATGAGTTCAATACGACCATTCCCTCAGCAATGAATGCAGCATTCAATGCACAATTCCAGAGTGTGCTGACAGGATTTGGCTATACAACGAATATCCTGGGTTACGATAAGGCAACATTTGCCGGTGCTTTAGTAACTGACGTGCTAAATGTAAAAATGAACGGTGTAACCACTTTTTATGACGGTACAAATGTATTAACAGGAAGAGCCCTTGCAGATGATGTGATCACCACTGAGTTGATCCTGATATTCGGGGGTGCTACGGGTGCTTCGAACCCGGGTTTAAGAGATGATAACGTCAATGCGAACGATAAAGCATTTTCAGGGACCTTCCCTTATTTAGCAACTCCTCATTAAACTTAACGGCCGGGCGATATTGGTTGCCCGGCTCAATTTTTATTTATGCGAAACTCATTGTGCTTCTTTACAATACTTGTGTTGCTAATTTCCTGTACTGGTAAGAAGGATGTTGTAAAGTCCACGGATTATAACCAGTATTTGCAGTATGGCACACTGGCCGTGCAAGTAAAAAAAGCCAGGGTAGAAAAAGAATTCTGGCAGCAACGCTTACACAAAGAACCCGGCAGCTATATCAATATGCTTGAAGTTGCAAAATACGAGCTGAGCCTTTTCAAATTAACAGGTGATATACAATCTCTTCGTAACGGTGATTCGTTATTAAAAGCAAGTTCAGCCCGGCTTAATAATACCGATCCGGAACTCCTTTTCTCCCTTTCACAGAATTCTATTACGCAACACCAGTTCAGGCAGGCAGCTTTTTATAATACAGAAGCGGAGAACAGGCAAGGTGACATGTTTATCATCCGGCTTTTACAGTTTGATACATGGATGGAATTGGGGCAATACGACGAAGCCTATCAAAGCCTCGAGTCAATACGTGATAAGACATCTTTTGATTACCTTATCCGTAGGGCAAAATGGGAGGACCATAAAGGAGATCTCGATAAAGCCATTGAATTAATGGAACAGGCATTTGAAATGGTAAAGCACAAGAAAAAAAGTATCTATTGCTGGACACTGTCCAACCTTGCGGATATGTACGGACATGCAGGAAGGGTAAAAAAGTCGTATGAAGCTTACCTCGATGTACTAAGCAAAGAGCCTTCCAATCTTTATTGTCTGAAGGGTATAGCCTGGATCGCTTTGGCCCACGATAATAATACTGCAGAAGCAAAAAAGATACTGCTTTATATCCTATCCCAAACCACAATGCCTGACCTGAAGTTAATGCTTGCAGAAATAGCAGAAGTCGAGAACAAACCAGCTGAAAAAGGAAAATGGATCGGTGACTTCATTGCTGATGTTTCTAAACCGGGTTATGGGGGCATGTATAATAAATACCTTATTCATATTTATAGCGAGAACCCGTCGACGCTTGAAAAAGCTTTTGTGTTGGCACAAAGGGAATTGAAGAACCGGTTCACACCAGAGACCTGCGACTGGATGGCGTGGGTGGAATATAAGAGGGGCCATTATTCAGAGGCACTACGTTTCACCAAGAACTATGTGTACAAGCATAGTTTCGAGCCTGCAGCTCTGATGCATACTGGTTTTATTTATGCTGCGAATGGAAAACAGGAAGAAGCCAGGAACATATTAGAGACATGTCTCGAAAGCACGTTTGAACTGGGTCCTGTTGCCGCCAAAGAGATCAAAGAAAAACTGGCATCCATTCATGATTAATGATCTTTCCCGAATTTTTTCTCGCCTGCCCTGATGAATACGTTGAGGTTATTTTCTTTTGGAGGAACAGGGCAGTTGTATCTGTTACTGATATAAGCGCAATAAGGATTGTAAGCTTTGTTGAAGTCCAGCAAATAATTTCCACTTTCCATCTCAGCGATCGTCGCATCGATATAACG
>DATLCB010000278.1:0-3071 GCA_035526625.1 Chitinophagaceae bacterium | reverse complement strand
TGGCAAAGCAATCTTTTCATATCGGCAAGCAGTTTTCTCAGTTCTGGGCCAAAACAGAAATATTCTTCACAAACTTTCTTGCCTTAGCCACAACAAGTCTACAGAGAACTTCCCTGTGACGGAGCGATTCAAAAGTATTTTTTTACGCAATCGTTCCCGGCAACGATACCATGCCGAAGCAATTGTCTTTCAGGGACTAATGACTTAAAATCGGGTGGCATTGTTGCATGTTGACATCACCAAAAATCACTGACCGAACAGTAAAAAATTCGTGGTGAATGAGGTTGGGAAGTATAGGAACCATCCACGTTTTACAGCGCCGAATCATTAACTTTAGGAGAATGTACCCCCATCCTGAAAGCGATGTTCAATGAAGTTTGAAGCCGTAACCATAAAAGATATTGCAAAAGCACTCGGCCTTTCCACCTCCACCGTATCAAGGGCATTAAGAGACAGCTACGAAATAAGTCCTGAAACCAAGAAACTGGTGCTGGAATACGCTGAAAAGATCAATTATCATCCCAACCCGATTGCACTTAGCCTGAAGGAAAGAAGAAGCCGTTCTATCGGGGTGATCGTATCAGAGATCGCCAACAGTTTTTTTTCCCAGAGTATTAATGGGATCGAATCCATCGCGTATAATAATGGCTACAATGTTATTATTTCTCAAAGCCGTGAATCATATAGTCGTGAATTATTGAATCTTCAATATCTCACTTCAAGATCTATCGACGGGTTGATCATATCTGTATCGGCGGAGACCAAAGACTTCAGCTATTTTAAGGAATTACATGAAAGAGGAATGCCGATCGTATTTTTTGACAGGATAGTAGACGAGATCGAAACACATAAGGTGATAGTCGATAATTATAAAGGGGCCTATGATGCCACCTTGCACCTCATCACTAACGGGTATAAACATATCGCCACATTGTCCAATGCGGCCGTACTGTCAATAGCCAAAGAAAGGCTGGCTGGTTATAAAGCTGCGCTGGCTGATAATGAATTGGCAATTGATGAATCATTGATAAAATATTGCTCACACGGGGGCATGTTGCTTGATGAGGTGGAAACGGCGATCAATGAATTACTGGAATTGAAGAAAAAACCCGATGCGATCGTTGCGGCAGCCGATAAACTGACCACCAATTGCCTGAGGATGCTGAAAGCAAGAGGAATAAAAGTACCAGAGGATATAGCATTAGTAGGTTTTTCCAATACTGACCTTACAGAATTACTGGACCCACCTTTATCCGTTATCCGTCAACCTGCTTTTGAAATGGGAGAAGTTTCTATGAACTTATTATTGCAATTGATAGAAAGTAAAAGACCGGTTACTGAATTTGAGACCAGGGTACTCACTACGGAATTACTGGTAAGGGGGTCGACAAAAAAAGGGAGAACAAAAACAAAGGAAATTGCCTGATAATAAATATTTAAACCCTGCGATCGCAGGGTTTTGTTTTTGGAACACAATGGGGCAGCGGCTATATTTGCACTCCTTTGCAAGGGGGTTTAGCTCAGCTGGCTAGAGCGTTTGCATGGCATGCAAAAGGTCACCGGTTCGACTCCGGTAACCTCCACTAATTAAGCCTCCGTAAAGGAGGTTTTGTTTTTAAACTATAAGGAAGGATTTTTGTTATCAGCATATGGGAGTCTGGAACCAAATAGCCGAATACCTCTACCTGAAGAAAAAGGACCCAAGCCGGCCCAAAAGCAAATGGATCGGTTACATGCATGGCATCAACCGCATCAGTCTCCTGATCTTTATTCTCTGCCTTATTATTCTTGCTATTAAACTACTGACGTAAGAAATTATAAATGGAGATGGCTGCGCGGGTAGAAGCATTCCCTTCTTTACTCAATAACTGTCTTAATTGGTTATAATCTTTTGAGAGTTGTTCCCTTTTTGTTTCGCTGTTCAATAATTCATTCAATTCCTTTTCCAGGTTCTCTTTGGTAAGGTTGTCCTGGATCAATTCTTTCACTACGAGCCTGTCCATAATGAGATTTACAAGAGAAATGTACTTGACCTTTACCAGGCGTTTTCCTATTTGATAGCTTAGCCATGAACCTTTATAGCAAACTACTTCCGGTACGGCAAACAACGCTGTTTCCAGTGTAGCCGTACCGGAAGTTACCAGTGCTGCTTTGGATTGCAACAACAGATCATAGGTTTGATCAGCAACGTAAGAAACATTAGAAAAAGGCTTTAACATTTCATCGTAAAAACTTTCGTCTACGCCCGGCGCTTTAGCAACAATGAATTGATAATTGGAAAATGAACGGCATGCTTCAAGCATGACTGGCAGCTTCTTTAATATTTCCTGTTTACGGCTGCCAGGTAAAAGCGCCACAATGAGTTTGTCTGACAACCCTTGCTGATTTCTTATTTCTGATTTCTTATTTCTGATTTTCTCATCAACCACTTCTATCAAAGGGTGTCCAACATACTCAACCTCCCAATCCCATTTGCTCTTATAATATTCTTTTTCAAAAGGAAGAATGACGATCATCTTATCGATACAGCGCTTCATCATCTTTACTCTTCCTTCTTTCCATGCCCATACCTGTGGTGAAATATAGTAGACGACCTTTATCCCATTTTCTTTGGCCCATTTGGCGATCCGGAGATTAAATCCGGGATAATCGATAAGGATAAGAGTATCGGGTTGGTAACGGAGGATATCTTCTTTACAGAATTTCAGGTTGCGGAAAACGGTGCGGAGGTTCATCAGCACTTCTGCAAAACCCATAAAAGCCAGTTCGCTGTAATGTTTAACGAGTTCAGCGCCGGCTTTTTTCATTTTATCTCCACCCCAGCATCGAAAACTGGCCTGCTCATCAATCTTCTTTAATTCTTTAATAAGGTTGGAACCATGCAGGTCTCCTGATGCTTCACCTGCAATTATGTAATATTTCATGCGGTGAATGGTGAGTGGTGAATGGTCAATAATATTCGAGACCCCCAAAAGTGTCCAGTAGAATTACCGGACGATGAAGTGAGTGACACAACAGGCGATGATAGTAGTAATGTCGCCAGGCTCATCATACTTAATTGAAAAGTTTTA
>DATLCB010000277.1:0-4535 GCA_035526625.1 Chitinophagaceae bacterium | reverse complement strand
ATTGATGGATCTCCAGATACCGTTTGTTGCGGTTGCAAAAACAATATTAGTAGATGTTGGATGTATCAATATTTTCCGGACAGTTCCTGATGGGCCGGCCCCTGCGGCGGACCAGGAAGCGCCACCATCTGTTGATTTGATGATCCCCACATTGCCGGTCATGCCTGCATAAACTATATTCTGATCCAAAGGATCGATTGTCAAAGCAAAAACATTCATCCAGTTGGCGTTGTTATCGGTCAGTGGGTTCCAGGTGCCACCACCATTGATAGTTTTCCAGATACCACCACCCGGAGAGCATACATATATTATCTGCGGATTAGCCGGATGAATAGCCACATAGGTCAATCTTCCTGTACCGGGGTTCCAGCCGGAAGTGCGGTTCCACCCGCTGGGACCGAGTGCTGTCCAGTTCGCCGCGGCGGATGAGCTGGGCATATTATTCTGGGCCAGCAGGTAATTGTTCCATTCAATTTGAGGGGAAATAAAATAGCCATTTTTATCCACCCGGAATTTTCTTTCATACAACCAGCGTTGGAATTGTTTATAGCCGGTACCACGGCCGGTACCCACTACGGCAAAATAGCGGTTCGCAATTCGTTCAGCCTGGTAAATGGAAATATCGGTCCTTTCCATTAAAGCGTAAATATCAATTTGAGCGATAGCAGTGTTGACACTGGCAACGGCCAGCAAAAGAAACAGGATCTTTTTCATAAGCGATAGAGCGTATTAGTTGCAGTATAAAATGCGTTACAAGATAGATTAATTGCATTGAAACCAATAACTGGCAGCCTGAGAATAAACAAACGGTTGAATTAACGTGACGGCGGTAAAAACCCCTTGCAAGATCGTATAGTTACAACGTATCACTCATGCTCACGACCTTTGATCATCGCATTCTTCCAGGAACTGTTCAGCGATTCAAACTCTTTTAATTCTGCAGCGGAGAATTCTTTGTTAGCTAGTTTGGTAAGGTCGGGTTGACCGGCATTCACCCAGGCTGTGTACCAAATAGAGGCGATGGCATAAATGGATTGCCGCATCCTTCTTTCTACCATTCCTTTCAGCATCACATCATAAGCTTTGGAAAAAGCAGAGGAGTATTGACGGATGGTGATCCCGTTCCTTTCTTCAAAAGAGTATTTCTGATCGGGAGGGAATGTTCTGCTTAGTTCTTTTTCAAATTTTAACACGGTGTCTGCCGCAGCGGCACTTTCGAGTACACGTTTCCAGATAAAATCCGCTGGGTTCTTCAAATATTCCGCTTTACCGATAAAGAAGTCCCAATCTTTATCCAATAACTCGGGTAGCCGGCTTTCCCAAAAACCATGAATGCCTTTCTGATCACTGAACTGACCGTTATGATTGCTGCAGGCATGAAGTGGAACATGTGCATCCGCGATGTAATGCCCGATCTCGGCAGAATATTTCAGGATGTTCGCCTGATTCTTTTCTTTGAAGGCATCGGTTAACCTGTACAGCATTGTCTGTAACCACCAGGGAACGATGCCATATCTGTTCAAGCTGTCTTCAGAAAATTTCGTAACCGCATCAGTCCATTTGCGGGGAAGGGATTCGTAAGGATAACTGCCATAGTGGTCGATATCTATATAATGACGGGCACCTTCGTTAGGTACGGCATATCTTCTTTTATCAGGATCTATTGCATGCTCTTCGATAAAACCGATCTGTGGTTTATACAGGACCATCATTTCGGGTGGTAAAAGAAAAACGGCATAATAATTTATTCTTTTATGCGCATAAAAGCCCCAGCTGAAACATTGTATGGTAAGACCGCAACTGAGCGACAATAAGAATATCCTCTTTATTGAAAACATCAGCAGGCGTATTAATGCGTTTCTTCTTCTGCATCCACTACTCCACCCGTCACCGCATACTTCATTGCATCACCCGAACTGATCTTATCCAGTTTCCGTACACGGCTTCGGGGTAGTACGTACAACTGACCCGCCCAGTGATAGGCTTGTGGTATATAGATAGAGACCATTTCAGCGCCCATATCAAATTTCTCCAGTTCTTCATCGGTGAGAAATCCCATCACCCACACATTATCTCCAAAAGCATTGGCAAGGATCGGCCGGTGAAACTTTTTTTTCTCCCCCGCAAAAGCGCCAAAGAAATCCCTTACCGAAGAATAGATGTATTTGATACCGGGGGTTTTTTCCAGCCAGGAGTCAAACAAATTAAAAATCCTCGAACGGATAAATACAGAACTAAGCCGCCCGATCAGTATGATAGAAACGACGATGATACCAAAGCCGGCACCATAATTCTTCACTTTATAATGTAAAATATTACCGGCGCTGTCCTTTACCGGCTCCCGGAAAATAGGCAGCCAGTTGTCAACCGTGGAAACGATCCAGTAAATAGAATAGATGGTAACAGCGATAGGTGCAAGGATCAGGAGACCCTGCAAGAGGTATTGGATGACCTTCTTCCATTGAAAAGGTTCAAGTTTTAAAGAAGTTGGAGCTTCATTCTTCATGCTCATGTGATTAGTGGCTAAAGGTAACAGAAAAAAAAGCGGCGAACAGCAGTATAAACCCGGTCAAATAGGAGAAAAAACAGATGGAAACTTTGGTAACGAAAAAAGTTTCCATAGTTTTGTGCCCCGATCGGGCAAAAAGAGATGTGCTATGAAAAGATCGGTTACTTAAAATGGAACCCAAAGAAAGGATATTGATCAAAGCGGAAGAGCTGTTCATGCAATTTGGCATCCGCTCTGTTTCCATGGATGATATCGCCAATCATCTTGGCATGAGCAAGAAGACCCTTTACCAGTATTTCGCTGATAAGGATGAACTGGTGGAAGCGGTCGTGGATGGTCATATCAATGAAGTGGAAGGTGAGTGCGTACACTGCAAACAGGAGGCAAAAGATGCGATACACGAGATCTTCCTTACGATGGAACATATCATGGCAGAGTTCAGCAATATGAATCCCATGCTGCTGTATGACCTGGAAAAATTCCATTTCAAAGCTTACCAGCGTTTCCGCGAGTACAAGGATAAATTCCTGCTGCAGGTGATCAGGGAGAACATCGAGTGGGGTATCAAAGATGAATTATACCGCCCGGATGTGAACGTGGATATATTATCCAAGTACCGGATAGAATCCATCATGATACCGTTCAATGTATCGGTATTTCCGCCCGGAAAATACAACCTGGCCACCACCTCGGGTTTGATCATTGAGAATTTCACCTACGGCCTTGCCACTGTTAAAGGACATAAGATGATCCAGAAATATAACGAGCAACGTAAAAAAAATATTTTGTATGAAGAGACTAAGAAATAGCGTACCCGTCCTTGTAGCATTGGCATTATTACCGGCTATTGGTTTTACGCAGGCTGATACAGCCAAAAGGATCCGTCATGAATTCTCTGTGCAGCAGGCGGTGGATTATGCAAAGAAGAATAATGTACAGGTAAAGAACGCATTGCTGGATGTATTGATCCAGGAGCAAACAAATCGTGAGATCACGGCAGCCGCCTATCCACAGATCAGTGGCAGCTTATCCTATATTGACAACACCAAACTCGCACCCGTTGTCATTGAGGGAGGTGGTTTTTTTGGTGGCACACCGGGTACGTACCAGAAGATCCCATCTTTTCAGCTAAAGAATAGCGGGAGCGCGGGATTGGAATTAAATCAAATACTATTTGATGGGCAGGTGTTTGTTGGATTGCAGGCACGGAAAGCCGTCCTGGAATTCCAACAAAAGAATACAGAAATAACAGAAGAGGTGATCAAGGCCAATATCTATAAGATATATTATCAATTGGTGGTCAGCAAAAAACAAGTTGAGTTGTTAGATGCCAACATCGAACGTTTCGATAAATTATTACATGATACCAGGGAGATATACAAAGCAGGTTTTGCCGAACAGCTCGATGTAGATAAAGTAAATGTGGCACTGACCAATCTGCAAACGGAAAAACTAAAGGCGCTGAACCAGATCGCCAATGGTTATTTGGGATTGAAAGTGCTGATGGGAATGCCTGTCCAGGATGAATTGGTCCTTACGGATACACTCAAAGAAGCGGAGATCGGTTCTGCCATATTAGATGCGGGATCATTCAGTTACACCGATCGAAAGGAATACCAGTATGCCAATCTTGGTATTAAGCTTAATGAATACAATATCAAGCGATACAAACTAAGTAAGATACCAACGGTATCGTTAAACGCCTATTACAACCAGATAAGGCAGGCGAATAGTTTCACTTTGTCCCATGGTACTTCTTACCCGGCGTCTGCAGTATCGCTACGCGTGAATGTACCCATCTTCTCAGGATTCTCCACCAATTCCAAAATTCAAAAAGCAAAGTTGGAACTGGAGAAAAGCATGAACCAGCGTTCAGCATTGGAATTGTCGATCAATAATGAAATAGAAACGGCTAAAAATAATTTTAATTCGGCGGTGGCATCGATGAATTATCAGCGCAGGAATATGGAATTGGCAGAGAAGGTCTATAACCAGACCAAGAAGAAATATGAGATGGGTACCGGCT
>DATLCB010000276.1:0-6547 GCA_035526625.1 Chitinophagaceae bacterium | reverse complement strand
AGAGTGATGAAATTCTTTGTGCTTGTATGTTGCTTCCTGTTTTTAGGTATCAGTTTATATATCGATGTCGTGAAATGGTTCTTCCTGGCCATACATCGCAAAGAATGGACAGAAGGTCTATATGTCGTTCCACTTTTTGCGATGGCAAATATCTTCCTCGGCATCTATTACAACCTGAGCATCTGGTATAAACTGAAACATAAGAATATGACCGGGGCGATCATAACGATCGCCGGAGCGGCCATTACCATCGCCTTGAACATCCTGCTCATCCCCCGACTACATTACCTTGGCGCTGCCATTGCCACTTTTTGTTGCTATTTATTTATGATGATAATTAGTTATTCCCTGGGACAAAAACATTATCCTGTTCCTTATGCGAAGAAAAAATTATTGTCCTATCTCGTGTTGGTAGCGGTAATTTATGGCGCACACCGTGGACTGGTTTATCTCTGGGATAACAGGTGGTTCAACCTTGGAGCGGCTACAATATTGTTTTTCGGATTCTGCTATTTTGTGGTACAGGTCGAAGGGAAGGAATTGGTTAAAATCCCGTTACTGGCGAGGCTTTTCTCCTTGAAAAAGGAGGTATAAGTTGTAGTTTTAGGATATGACAATTAAATTACCTCTTTACTTCAAGGGTTCCAAAGGAGAAAAAACATTTTATGCCCTCTTCGACACAGGCAGCACCTTTTCCTGTATCAGGGAGGATCTTGCAGATTCTATCGGCCATCTTGATAAGCTTCCTGAAACAAGATATTTTGGAACAGCTTCCGAAAATCAATACCTGAAAGTAGAATACGGAATGCGGCTCGACTTTGATGTTAATGAAATTAATCTTTCGGATGAATTTATGGTTGTGCCCCAGTTATCTGAAGAAGCGATTATTGGCGTCACTACAATGCAGAAATGGCGCATCAAACTGGATTTTGAACATGATACGGTGATCGTTGATCCGAAAGTGGCGGTGTTCATTTTAAAACCGATCCGGAAAAAAGCTGTTTAAGCATCTCTTAATTGATCAAGCTACTTCAATACATTTTTGTAAAAGGATTATTCATCTTCTCAAACCCGATCGTCGTAACCGGTCCATGCCCCGAATAAACTTTTGTTTCATCCGGAAGCGTAAAGAACTGGGTCTGGATACTCTGGATAATAGTATCGAAGTCACCGCCTGGAAGGTCGGTTCTCCCCACACCCAGGTTGAATAATACATCACCCCCGATAATCAAACCAGCAGCCTCGTGATAGAATGCAATACTACCGGGTGAATGGCCCGGAACAAACCTGACCTCCAGCTCTTCCTCCCCTATTCTGATGTTATTTCCTTCCTTTAAGTAAACCAATGGCCCATCGTAATTGTCAAAGGGCAATTGCCACATTATTCCGGACTGAGGGGCAAAGTCGAGAACTGGCTTTTCTTTTTCGTGAAGATGCAGGGGCAGACCCCATGTATCATATATGAATTTGTTCCCAAATACATGGTCCAAATGGCAATGGGTATTAAGCAGCAAAACCGGTGTCAGTCCTGTCTTTTCGATACCCGTTTTTAATTCGTCCCTTTCTTCCGGGAAATAGCAGCCCGGATCTATAATGCAGCACTGCTTCTGTTCGTTATACAGAACGTATGTATTCTCCTGGACGGGGCTAAAAGTGAAGGACTTGACTGATAACATGGACGCTTTTTTCGTACTTTTAAAATCCGAACGGGTTTCTGCCTCAAAGATAGCTTCAATTGTACCTGCTTCCAGCACTCTGCCAGCAGGTAAAAAAGAATACCGTAACGGGAGATTTATCAAAACTGGCTGCCTAATATCAAGAACGACCGATTAAATAAGATCCCGATAGTTCTCGGGAAGAAACAGTAATGAGTCTATGAAGAAAGTATCAAGCCTGATGATCGCCTGTCTTTCCATTCTGCTGACAATGGAAACAATGGCGCAAGTAAGTACGGTGGAATTTGGCAAGAACCGTGTACAGTACCAGAAATTCAAATGGAAATATTACCAGACAGATAATTTCAATACCTATTTCAGCCAGGATGGTTTGGGTTTGGGAAAATATGTGGCGCAGGTAGCGGAACTTGAACTTCCAAGTATCGAAGAGTTCGTGGAATACGGGGCACAGCGCCGGATCAATATCGTTGTATATAACAACTACGATGAAATGATGCAGTCCAATATCGGGCTGGGTATTGACTGGCAAAACACCGGTGGTGTGACCAAATTGGTGAACAATAAGATGATCGTGTATTTCGATGGCAACCACGATAATCTTCGCCGCCAGATAAGAAGAGGTATAGCGCAGGTGCTGGTAGATAACCTGCTTTTTGGTGATGACCTTGGTGAGTTTGCCGCCAACCAGGCGTTACTTGATCTTCCCAAATGGCTGACCGATGGCTATATCGCTTTTGCCGCGGAGAATTGGAGCAATGAACTGGACGATGAACTGAGAGGTGTGATGCTGGCAGGCGATTATAATAATTTTTATCAACTGGCTTTCGCCAAACCCCTTTTGGCGGGTCACTCCTTCTGGAAATATATTGCCGATAAGTATGGCAAGAACAAGACCACTTATTTCCTCTATCTCGCCCGCATTTACCGCAACCTGAACAATGCAGCTAATAAAATAGCAAAGAAAAAATTCAAAAAGATATTGCAGGACTTCATGACCGAAGTGCAGGCGCAATATTTCAAAGATATCCGTGGCCGCCGGAATACACCCCGTGGCCAATTATCTGTGTCGGAAGAAACAGGTAAAAAAGATTTTATCCGTTTTAATGCCAGCCCGGTTGCCCGCAGTTTTACCTATGCGGTTGTAGAATTTAAGCAAGGGCGCTACCAGGTAGTGCTGATGGATAATTTTACCGACAGGAAAGTACTGTTGAAATTGGGTGTGCGCACAAGAGAACAAGAACTGCATCCCAATTATCCTTTACTGGCCTGGGATGGTAAAGGAACCCGCCTTGCTGTATTGTATAATGATGAGGGCAAGACCAAATTCTTTGTGTACGATGTGGTAAACAGGAACAAACTCTGGAAACAGGAGATCGATAAGTTCGACCAGGTACAGGACATGAAGTACATGCTGGATAATAACACACTCGTGATGAGTGCGGTTCGTAGCGGACAAACGGATATCTATGTTTATAAAATAGATAAACAAACATTTGAGCAGGTAACAAATGATGTATATGATGACCTTGATCCATCTTTTGTAGCGTTCCCTAATAAAACCGGTATTTTATACTCGAGCAACCGGCCTTCTGCATTGGCAGCAACAAGTGATGATTCATTACCCGGTAAGCATTTTAATATTTACCTGGTTGACAACTGGAATAAATCAGATTTCAAACAACTTTCCAAATTAACGGATCTGAAAAGAGGGAATGCCCGTTTCCCTTCTCAATACAATCAATCGCATTTTACTTTTGTAAGCGATGAGAATGGCGTAAATAACCGTTATGCAGGTTTCTTTACTACGGAAAGGGCGGGGCTTGATACACTTGTATTCATTGGCGATGAAGTGTTGCGTAATCCTCCGCGGAAAGACGTGGACAGCCTTTTGAAGGAATGGAACAAAACCGATATTGATTCTGTAGGTTATCTCTCTGTCACCAATGATTCATCTTATGTTTTTCCGCTTACCAACTACCAGAGCAGTATGCTGGAAACAAGAACTGCAGGTGACAACCAGATGGTAAGTGAAGTAGTAAGACTCGGTGATGTAAAACTTTTATACCGACTGAAAGTGGACGAGAATACGTTGCGACGCCGTAATGTCAATGCCCGGCCGACCGAATACATGCGGAAAGTAATAGAAGAAGAAAAGAAGACGGTACGAAAAGAATCGATATTTAGTACCCGGACGGATACCATGACCCAAAAACAGAAAGATTTTTTTAATAGCGGTTTCGATGAGGAGAAGAAAGACAGCACGCGGCTGGGCCAGGTGGTAGAGGGAACGGAAGTAGTAAAGGAATCAGTGTTGAAAAAAGCTAAAGTGTATGAATACCGTCCGCCTAAATTCTTTAATGATTATCTCGTCAGCGGGTTTAATAATAATGTACTGATCACCCGGTACCAGCCTTACCAGGGTGGTTTTGGTCCCGTACAACTTAGCAATGGCGATCCGCTGAACGGAATAATAAGAGTAGGCACTTCGGACCTGTTCGAAGACTGGAAGTTCGCGGGTGGTTTCCGTATCAGTCCCGATCTGAACAATAATGAATATGTGATCACCACCCAGTACCTGAAAAAAAGGATCGATTACAGCCTGACCTATTATCGTAACGCAGTGAAGAATCCCCCGCTTTACGATACTTCACAATACAATGTGAAGCAATATACCAATCTTTACCAGGCGGGTGTAACCTATCCATTTAACCGCATCCAGAGCCTTCGTTTCAACCTGGCGTACCGGAGCGATAAATATGTCCGGCTGGCGAATAATTTTGTCCCTGATCAATCGCTCAGAACAGGTGATGATAAACAGAGTTTTGCCCTTGCTACTTTGGCCTATATCCATGATGATGCAGTGAGTCCCGCAATGAATATCTGGAATGGTCTCCGTTTCAAAGTATTTATTGATGTGAATGCCCGGATCAAAAAGACTGGACCGACAGGTATTAAGAAACATCCGACGACCTTCAACTTTGGTTTTGATGGCCGTCACTATTTGCCCATCTATCGAAATATTATCTGGGCAGTAAGGGCTGCGGGTGATTTTTCCTGGGGCAACCAGAAAATATTATACTATCTCGGTGGAGTTGACAACTGGCTGATATTTGGTCAAAATCAAAGAGATGATGGCAGTTACCGCTACTTTGATCCGGTGAACAAACCTGATCCTGATAATGATTATGCTTATGAATCACTCGCTGTTAACCTGCGTGGCTTCCGCCAGAATGTGGCAAATGGAAATAATGCCTTTGTGATCAACAGCGAGATAAGAGTACCTGTATTCACTTCATTCTTCAACAAACCTATCAATAACGCTTTTCTCCGGAACTTCCAGGTCGTACAATTTGTTGACCTTGGAACAGCCTGGAACGGTCGTTACGATAATTTTGAAAGACCCTTTGTTGGCTATTCCAATCCACCTTATGTCGTTAAAATAAAAGCGGGTGGTGTTGGTCCGTTCGCGGGTGGTTATGGGTTCGGAGCAAGAAGCACTTTGCTGGGTTATTTCTTAAGGGTTGATGCTGCCTGGGAGATGAATGGCATTTTCAAAGGCAAACCCATCTGGTATTTTGCGATGGGATTGGATTTTTAATATCAATTAAATATTCCAGGATAAACTAAGCAAGCCCCGTCTTACAAGGCGGGGCTTTATTATTAGCATTCAATTCGCTTACCCGTCGTATTTTTAAGGACAGATGACCCACATGCAATTATACCGGACCACTTGTTTATCCTTTCTGTTAGTTTTCCTGTCCCAGGCGGGAATGACCCAACGCAAGATCATTTCCGGTATCGTCAGGGATATCAGTAGTGAGGAGCCCGTCGTTTTTGCATCAGTAAGCTTTAAAAATAGTACGGTGGGCAAGCTGACTGATTCTTCCGGGCGCTTTTCCTTCAACCTTACGAATTGGCCATCCGATACGGTGGAGATCACCTGTGTAGGCTACCAGCCATACCGCATTATTATCAATAGTAAAAAAGATTCGCTTGATAATATTACCATTAATATGGAAAGAGGCACTTTTAATGAAGGTGCCCAGGTTAAGATCAAAGTAAATAAAGGACTACTGGTCTGGCGGAAGATCGTGCAGCATAAGCCGGAGAATGACCGGTACAAGTTTGATAATTTCTCGTATGAACTAGACAATAAACTGGAAGTAGATATAAAGAATATCAATTTCCAGAAGTTCGGCAAGTTCAAGCCATTAAAATCGGTCAGCGATCTTATCAACCAGAACATTGACACAGCAGAAGGAAGCCGTTACCTGCCTATGTACCTTTCCGAGGTCCTGTCAGATTATTACTACCAGAAAGATCCAAAAAAAAGAAGAGAGGTCCAGAAAGCTATTAATCCCAATGGTGTGAAGAATGAAAGTGCCATGAAATTACTGGGGGGCATGGACCAGGTGGTGAACGTCTATAATAATTTTATCCCCGTATTGGATAAACAATTCGTGAGCCCTATCAGCGACAATGGTGACTATTATTATAACTACCGGGTAGTGGATACGCAGGTGATCGCCGGTCAGCGTTACTACCATCTTATATTCACTCCGCGACGCAAAGGCGGTGATACATTTGAAGGGGATTGCTGGGTGCATGTCGGCAGTTTCGCCATTCAGCGGATGAACCTGCGTCTTGGCAAAGAAGCCAACGTGAACTTTGTAGAAAACCTCAGCCTGATACAGGAATACCGGTTGATCGACGACAGCACCTGGTTCTTATCCAAAGACAAATTCGTTCTGGATATTTCCCCGGTTGGAAAAGAAAAACCGGGTTTTATCGGGCGCAAAACATCTACTTATCGCAATGTGATAGTGAATGACAGTTCTGTCATCCGCGAACTCGATAAGAATAAGATCATG
>DATLCB010000275.1:0-4975 GCA_035526625.1 Chitinophagaceae bacterium | reverse complement strand
AGCAGCTCTCCATTCATTCGCTTCTTCAACCATGTCAGCAGGCACTTCCACTTCATCAAAGGTCATTCCCTCTGTTTCCATATGCCAGATGATCCCTTTCATTTTGATCAGGTCAACGACGCCTTTGAAATCATCTTCAGCGCCAATTGGCAACTGCAATGGAACGGCTTTGGAACCAAGCATTTCTCTTACCTGTTTCACAACGTTCAGGAAGTCTGCACCGGAACGGTCCATTTTGTTTACGAAACCAATACGTGGAACGTTGTAACGGTTTGCCTGACGCCATACTGTTTCAGATTGTGGCTCTACACCATCAACCGCAGAGAACAAGGCGATCAAACCATCCAGTACACGCATAGACCGCTCCACCTCTACCGTAAAGTCAACGTGACCGGGAGTATCGATAATGTTGAATGAATATTTTTTGCTATCAGCTGTGGCTTTCCCTTTATCGGTCGGGAAATTCCACTGGCAGCTTACTGCCGCAGAAGTAATGGTAATTCCCCTTTCCTTCTCTTGCTCCATCCAGTCAGTAGTCGCGGCGCCATCATGCACTTCACCAATGCGGTGGATCATTCCTGTATAACGAAGGATACGCTCCGTTGTGGTGGTTTTGCCTGCATCAATGTGAGCAGCGATACCGAAGTTCCTTTGATATTTTAAATCTGCCATGACTGCTTTATTTTCAGATGTTTAATGCTTATAAAAAACCTTACGGTTTTGGGAGCGCAAAGGTAGGGGAAAAAGGCGTAAACGGAAGGGTTCACTATTAGTTAAAGTTCCCTGTGGATAAATAGCATCGTTACGATTGACCTCTGTAAAGAAGAACGCTCCTTGTACAACAAGGAGCGTTCTTTATGATAGGTTTCCAGGCTTATTTGTAATAGCTCAGTGTCATTTCAGAACGGCGGTTCTTCTGGCGACCGGCGGCTGTTTTATTATCAGCGATTGGCTCCAGTTCTCCGTGACCAGTAGCAGTGATGCGGCTTTCTTCAACTCCTTTGCTTACAAGATAAGTTTTCACAGCAGCTGCACGGTTATCACTTAGTGTTTGATTGTATTCCTCAGTGCCTACGTTATCTGTATGACCATCCACTGCGAGGCTCATACCCGGATTGTCTTTCATGATCTGCGCAACATCGTTCAAACCTTTAAAGGAGCTTGTCCTGAGTTTGGCTTTACCTGTTTCAAACAGGATGTTCTTTGCGGCAATGTTTACTCTTTTCTTAACTTCCTCAGAGATGATAGGACAACCATAGTTCTCCCGTACACCCGGGATAGTTACGCACCTGTCCTCCTCGTCATTTACACCATCACCATCAGTATCCGGGATCGGGCAACCCTGATAGCGGGCCACACCGGGAACAGTTGGACATTTATCTTCTTCATCATTGATACCGTCCTTATCCGTATCGGGGATCGGGCAACCCTGGTAACGTGCAACACCCGGAACGGTAGGACATTTATCTTCTTCATCATTGATACCATCCTTATCTGTATCTGGGATTGGGCAACCTTCATATTTAGCAACACCTTTAACGGTCGGGCATTTATCATCTTTATCAAGGATACCATCGCCATCTGTATCCGGGCATCCCTGTGTTGCAGCAGGTCCGGGTACATCAGGACAAGCATCCACATTATCAGGAACACCATCGCCATCACGATCAAGGACGGGCGGTACAACAGGTTTTTTCTTAGCCAAACTTGCAGCAAAACCAATGGCATGATGAAGATGATAGTTGGCTGTTTCGGTAGTGATCGGAACTCTATAGTTGGAATTAACGAATACATGTGCCTCATCGAACAGGTTCACTTTCAAACCAACTCCAAGCGGCATAAAAGCACCCCAGTAACCTTTGTATTTATGTCCACCAACTCCCAGGCTGAAATAAGGCTGCACCCAATGTTTTTCAGAAACAAGTTTCAGGTGAGCTGATCCATCAGCTTCCAGTAAGAAGTTCGAAGAAGTAAATGTCCTGTTCGGCATTGGGTAACGAAGAAAAGATCCGCCAAGAGTAACGGCATAGTCAATATGTCTGGTAATTCCTTTAAAATAGGTAATGGCTAAACCCGGTGTCATATCGCTGAGGCTCGCCATATTTCTATCAGACAAAACCTTGCTTAATGAACTGGAGCGTATCCGGGAAGCTGAAGCAAAATCGTTTAAGAAAAAACTGATACCAAGTGCTTGGGGTCTTATTTCATCATTCTGGCCGTAACTTGCAGGCACAAGCAGGTACAGTGCAAATAATGCAGACAATATCTTCTTCATAAAGAGATAGTTTGGTTTTAAACTAAACAAAAATAACGGGTAAGTTTAATATCAGGAAATAAATTATTCACCTATTATTCATAGCGTTGTGGGCTGCTTTTTGCCCGGATCCATGTTAAAAAAGCCAGGCCTTTTTGCACCCTTCCGCCCTTATTTAAGCGCAAAATATTTCTCTTTCAAAAACCGGTCCTCTCCATAAACATCATCATAAAAGACCACACCTCCATCCTTTCCTTCACAGGTTATGTAGCGGATATACACCGGCATCCTGTTCCTGACAGCTATCTGGTGCTTTTCCTTATTCTTTAACCAGGTTTTCATCGAATCGATTTGGTTATAACGTCCGTTATAGCGTACGCTGTCATTCCGAAGTATATAAAGCGCCAGTCTCTCCCAATCCTGCACACGGACACATCCATGGCTTAGAGACCGCATGGCATTGGCGAATAAATAACGCTGGTTGGTATCATGGAGGTAAACTGAATATTTGTTGTCGAAATGAAATTTGAGGATACCGAGCGCATTAGCATCGCCGCTTCCCTGTACAACCCGGTACGGCATCGCCTTACTGTATTTTGACCAGTCAACAGTATAAGGGTCCACCTCGTTGCCTTCTTTATCCAGCAGGCTGAATCCTTTTTTTAACAGGTAGCCCGGGTTCTTTTTTACTGCCGGGAGGATCTCTTTTGCTACTATACTGGGAGGTGGAACCCACTGCGGATAAGTGATAAGGATAGAAACAGCACTGTTCAACAATGGCGTGCGGGTATACGGCTTTCCACAAATGACCTTTGAAGAAAATTCAACCTCTCCATTCTCTATCACATCCAGGTAATTGGATGATGCATTTACCCAAATATATCTTACTGGCATCCTTGGCGGTAGCTTTTTATACTTATCCATACTGATGGCGATCCGGATGAATTTCTCACGATCAGATAGATTCAGCATTCGCAAGGTTCCTTCCCCTGCTCTTCCATCCACCGAGATGCCTTTTTCTTTTTGAAATCGTTTAACTGCTTCGGCTAATTGGGCTGAATCTGCTTTGACACTATCAAAAGCGATATATCCTCCTTCATACAATCTTTTTTGAAGGGCTTTGCGAAAGTTGATGCTATCCTTTGGCCGGGGCACTGTGGTGTAAGATCGAAAATCAGCGCTGTCAAGGAATTTTCGTATCCCCTTTTTTAAAAGTTGATAGCCCCTGTGACGCGGTTCAAGCGATTCTATGATCGCTGACAGTGAGCCGGGTTGCTGGAGTAATTTCATTTGCTCCCAATAAAAATCTTCTGACAAGCTATCCTTATTCAACGTGATACTGTCATGCGGCAAGCGACCGATCCTTATATCTTTTACGATCTGCACAAAAGCATCGGTAAGTAACATATCCTTCTGTGCCCAGAACAATGCATCCTTCCGGGCGCCTCTGCCTAAACTATCCCATGCATAACGGCGCTGCAGCACCTTCAACTCTTCTGCATGATAGTCTTCCGGGAACAACCCATACAGTTGTGCATGAAGAATAAGCTCATACAGGGAATCGCTTACAGGTTTCCATTCTTCTTTGTCGGACCAGATCAGGGTTAGCGTCATTTTTCTCGTACAAGAAAGCTGTTAATCCGGGTTGCCCCAATTGCAACAATGAATCACTTGTTTTACCATTACCAGCAACTGCTTCCTTTAAAAGATCAGCGACAAATTCAGTGCTTTTTTTCCGCAGTTCTTCCGGTGAAGAAATAATAGTTGGCTCCTTGCTTTTTTTGGTGCCACAGGAAATGAACAGTAACAGGCAAATAAAAATGCCCGGGCAGAAAAGGTCCTTCAGTTTCTGTGTACGCATGAGTGGTGGTGGCAGTGAACCTGTTCCGGTTTTTACAGTAACTTACCTGTATTAAATTTTTCAACCGGTGATAAACAAGTTACGAAAAGCCCGCAAGAGTATCTTATACCTTATCCTGATTTTTTCAACATCTCCTACACTCAATGTATTGGCACAGGATACCGGCTATACCCGACCGCCGGTAACGGATATTTTGGATGCATATAAAAGACAAGTAAAAAAAGATCCCGCTAAAAAAATGATAGAATTGAAGAGCCTGGCGCCTTCCATCGTATATGATCTGCGCTATGCCACCCTCAATAATTTCATGAAGCGGTTGATGTACCCTTCCGGCACCAAGCAAACTTATATGCGTCTTCCTGCTGCTACTGCTTTACATCAGGTTCAGCAGGAATTAAATACAATGGGACTGGGTCTTAAAATTTTTGATGCATATCGTCCTTATTCAGTAACCGTAAAATTCTGGGAACTGGTAAAAGATGAACGTTATGTCGCACATCCAGGGAAGGGCAGCGGGCATAACCGCGGGGTCGCTGTTGACCTGACCATCATTGATCTCAAGAACGGCAAGGAACTGGATATGGGGACCGGCTTTGACAATTTCAGTGACACGGCTCATCATACGTTCACTAAATTTTCTAAAGAGATATTAAAAAATCGGGAGCTATTAAGATCTATAATGGAGAAGAATGGCTTTAAAATGTATGCAGAGGAATGGTGGCACTACGCATGGCCCGAATCTTCCAGGTATGAGATACTGGATATTGATTTTAAAAAGTTCAGGAAAATATTATAAGGGCACCGCATCGATGACGGCATCCGTATTGATCGGCCCGTACACGTGAGGGAAGGTGTCCGCT
>DATLCB010000274.1:0-12553 GCA_035526625.1 Chitinophagaceae bacterium | reverse complement strand
AAGATCTTGCTGGCCCTATCATTAGTAAAGGAAAATATGATACCACCATAAACAGAGCCCACGGTGATCTGTGTCTTGTCGGTTGCTTCGGGATCTATATCTTTCTTATAAGCTGCTTCCACTTCTGAATAGCTGCTCCCTATAGCAAAGCCAGCGGCTGTTTTGTATGAGTTAGGCGCTGTTGCTGTAATAGTAAACAGCTTGCCCGTTTGTAATAAAGCATCTTTTTCAAACGAAACATTCAGCACAAGACCTTCGGCGGGGTATGTCCAGTCCTGGTGTACCAATCCATCAGCGGCCCATAATACAGCTTCACCCTTTTTACCCGGATGTCCTACTGCCGCAACTAATTCTTTGTAAGGCATTCCCAGTTTCAGAGGTCCGAAAGATTCGATATCTATTTTACCGGTAGTTGTTGCTGGTGGAATGGAATCAGTTTTAATGGTCGCTACGGTTGTGTCAACGGTCGTCGTAGTTGTAGGTTCATCTTTTTTGCCGGAATTGCAGGCGATAAGGATGACAACGGTTAAAAGCAAGAGGTATTGTTTCATGTTAGAATGGTTAATGGTTAGACCGAAAATAAGGAATACTGCTGAGAAGAATAATTAGTAAAATAAGATCCCGGCTCTTGGGCCGGGATATATAGAAAGTTAGGAGGAGTTTGCTTCCTCCTTTCTTCTCGCAAATCATTACGCTATCGTCACATCTTTATCCAGGTACACCTCCTGTATCGCATTCAAAATGCCGATACCTTCTTTCATCGGGCGCTGGAAAGCTTTGCGGCCGGAGATAAGACCCATGCCGCCTGCTCTTTTGTTGACGACTGCGGTTGTCACAGCTTCGACCATATCGCTTTCGCCAGATGAAGCTCCACCTGAATTGATCAAACCGGCACGACCCATATAGCAATTGGCTACCTGGTAGCGGCAGAGATCGATCGGGTGATCCGTAGTCAGTTCATCATATATACGCTTATCATTTTTACCATAAGCAGATTCTTTGGTATTCAAAGCGAGGTAACCGCCATTGTTCTCCGGTAACTTTTGCTTGATGATATCTGCTTCGATAGTAACACCCAAATGGTTCGCCTGTCCTGTAAGATCGGCGGACACATGGTAATCTTTTTCTTTTGTTTTGAAAGCAGGGTTTCTCAAATAGCACCAGAGAATGGTAGGCATACCGAATTCATGCGCCATTTCAAATGCTTTACTTACTTCCTGTATCTGTCTTGCAGATTCATCGCTCCCAAAATAAATGGTAGCCCCAACAGCCGCGGCGCCCAGGTTCCAGCTTTGTTTGATGGAAGCGAACATGATCTGGTCGAACTTATTAGGATAGGTCAGGAATTCATTATGGTTCACTTTTACAATAAAAGGGATCTTATGCGCATATTTCCTGGCTAAAAATCCTAATCCGCCATAGGTTGTAGCTACCGCATTGCAACCACCTTCCAATGCCAGCTCGATGATATTCTTCGGATCAAAATAGATCGGGTTCTTTGCAAATGAAGCGCCGCCACTGTGCTCGATCCCCTGGTCAACGGGAAGAATAGAGAGGTAACCTGTGTTAGCCAACCTTCCAGCCCCATACATAGCCTGTAAATTCCTTATCACCTGGGGGTTTCGGTCACTGGTCGTCCATATACGGTCGATAAAATCAGGACCTGGCAGGTGAAGTGAATCTTTTGAAATGGTCTTTGACTGGTGGTTGAGCAGGTATTCGGCTTTATCGCCAAGCAGTTCAGCTGTTTTTTTATTGGCCATGCGTTATTTATTAAATGGGGGCAAAGATAAGACGATAGATAAAAACTAAAAACTAATAGATAAAGTACTTTATAAGGCGTAATGACTTACCGGGTTGGAAACACTTTTAGTTTTTATCTGTTATCTTTTATCTCCGCATGAAGCTTACTAAAATAGCATGGCGCTTTCACCATCCGGCTTCCATACCAACTAAACATTTCCCCGTCAACAAGTACAATTTTAGTTTTCGGCAGCAATGCCTCAAGCTCAACTTTATGTTTTTGTTTGAAAGGATAGGGTTCGGAGGAGAGGAGGAGTAGTTCTAAATTATGTGTTTTAAGTTCGTCCACGGTTACTTCGGGATAGCGGGACTTGTTCTTAAAAACATTTTCAAAACCTGCTGCTTCCAGCATGGAATGGATAAATGTATCGCCGCCAATGGTCATATAAGGATCTTTCCAGATTAAATAAACTGTTCGTAGTTCGAGGTTCGAAGTTTGATGTTGAACGAAGTTTCCCTTTATCGTTTCAACTATTCCTATGGCTTCATTTTTTCTATTCGTAATCAATCCCACTTGTTCGATCATTTCATAAGCATCATTTATCGTATTCACATCGCTTACCCATACAGGATAATACTTGGCCAGTTCTTCTACCTGCTCTTTTAGATTCTCTTCTTTATTGGCAATGATAAGATCGGGTTGAAGCTCGTGGACCATATCCATCTTCACTTGCTTGGTACCGCCAATTCGTATTTTGGTCTTGAACCATTCTTCCGGATGAACACAAAATTTAGTGATGCCCACTACTTCATTGCTTAACCCCAGGTCATGTAATAATTCAGTTTGTGAAGGAACCAGAGAAACGATACGTTTCGCTGAAGGAATAGAAACTTTTCTACCTGTCTGGTCAATATAAACGGGCATGCAGGAATTTGCTACGAAGTTACATGGTACTTCTTTGGAGAGTCTTGGGATGGGAATTACAACGTTAGTGGTGAATAGTGAATCGTGAATAAGGCGACGCCGATAATAGTTAACTATTCACTATTGACCATTGCGAATTCATAAAATAGGTTAAGAGAAGATTGTAAGAAGGGACTTGAGGTTCACCGCGCCTCCTGCTATCCTTCGGCTTTCGCTCAGGACGGCAGGAGGGTTCCGGACTTTGGAATCTTTTCTAAGGATTTGGACACGGTGACACTTGGGACGGTCTTTCAGGATTTTGGACGATTTGGTTTTTCAAATGGACTTGGACTTTGTTTGGTTTTTCCAGGACTTGGTTTGGTTTTTTCGATTGGATATTGAACTAATGAGCAACAAATATAGTAGTGGGGTAATTGCTCCACAAGAGCAAAACTGCCTGACTTTTAATAGAAAAGGCCCCTGTAATAATGCGTAATTATACGAAAGCAAAAAACAGCAGCCAGGCAGAAACTGTTTTACAGTGTGTTAGAGTTGCTCATTTATTTGCCTAACGACTGTATCACGTCGTATTTGGTCACGATATGATAGTTACCAGCTTCATCTTTCGCCAGTACTGCACCATTCTCTTTATTGATAAGGTGACTTAATTTCTCAACTGCGGTATCAAATGCCACAACGGGGAAGGAAGGCTCCAATACGTCCTGTACCTTAGCATGCTTGATCTCGGGGTTGTCAAATATTTTTTGGAAAAGTCCTCCTTCACTAATAGCGCCGATAGGTCCATTACCATTGGTGACAGGTATATGCTCAATATCATATTTTTTCATCAGGTCAACTGCTTCGGCAACAGTTTGTGAAGGTTCAATAGTGATCACTCTTTGTGTTCCTCTCGAACTTACTACATCGCGGAAGGTTTTTACATCCAGGAAGCCCCGTTCGATCATCCATTGATCATTGTAGATCTTACCTACATACCGGCTGCCATGGTCATGAAAAACACATACGACAAGGTCTCCTTTTTTTAACCGGCTTTTCAATTGCAACAAGCCCTGGAAACAACTCCCTGCGCTGTACCCGCAGAACAATCCTTCTTCTTTCGCCAGTTTTCTTGCCATCACGGCGCCATCCTTATCTGTTACCTGCTCGAAATGATCGATCACACTCATGTCATAGTTCTTGGGAACAAAATCTTCTCCGAAACCTTCACTGATATAAGGGTGCACTTCATTCATATCGATCTCACCTGTGCGGAAATATTTGGTGAGCAGTGAACCAAATACATCGATCGCCCAAACCTGGATAGCAGGATTTTTTTCCTTGAGATATTGTGCGGCGCCTGTGATCGTTCCTCCCGTACCGGCTGTGCATACAAAATGTGTGAGTTTCCCCTCTGTCTGTTCCCATATTTCGGGGCCCGTCGATTCATAATGCGCAAGGCGGTTCGCCAGGTTATCGTACTGGTTCATGTGATAGGAGTTGGGGATCTCTTTGGCCAGTCGCGCCGCAACACTATAATAACTCCTCGGATCTTCGGGCATAACATTCGTAGGACATACGATCACTTCTGCTCCTACGGCTTTTAATATGTCAGCTTTTTCTTTTGATTGTTTATCTGTCGTAACAAAAATGCATTTGTAACCTTTTACCACAGCGGCCAGCGCCAATCCCATTCCTGTATTCCCGCTTGTGCCTTCAATGATAGTACCACCGGGTTTAAGTTTTCCTTCCTGTTCCGCCACTTCCACCATTTTCAGGGCCATGCGGTCTTTAATGGAATTGCCGGGGTTGAAATAATCCACTTTAGCAAGTATCGTGCAGGGAAAATCCTTAGCGATCTTATTTAAACGGATCAGCGGGGTATTACCGATCGTTTCCAATATATTATTCTTGATATCCATAGCAAGCGTTGTAGGTCGTAAAGGTAAGTTTTTACACGTAACGGCAGACGTCAGACGTGAGACGGAAGACGTCAAATGTCAAACAGGGTGTCTCCTGGTTTCACTTTTCACGTTTTACTTCTTATGCTTTCCTGAACTCCTTCTTTTTACCTGTCAGGTAATTATCAAAGAGCAAGAGACCAATCACAATATTTACCATCATCAGTGCATTTATCCAGGTATTGTTGAAGAACTTACTGAAGTCAACCTTACTTAAATTCTTTGAAATATTGCTCTCCTGTCCCGTTGAGAAGCCCATCTGGCTTAAACCATAGATAATAAATCCAAGGAGCATGGCGATAAAGAAAAACCCTACACCCCATACTATTTTTTTGTTGATGTAGGATTTAGTAGCGGGTGCAATATGTAATTTAGCTATCTCTTCCATTACATTTTTGGTAAAGCGCAGGGAAGGAGCGTCCAGTTCAGAAGACTGGAGCAATTGGTTTACTTCCAGCAACTCATTATACTTGGCTTTCCACGTCGCATCATTTTCCAGCAATTGCTCAACCACTGTTTTTTCCGCGGGAGAAACGGATCCATCAATAAAACTCCAGAGACGTTCCTCCATGTTCTGTTGTGTATTCATATCACTTGAGTTTATCAGTTCAAATTTTTAACTTCTTCCGTAAAATGGGTCTCCATTTTATCTTTTAATCTCGTTCGTGCCCGGTGCAAACGCACCTTAGCTGCATTTACTTCAATGCCAAGGATCTGTGCTGTTTCTTCCAGCGATTGCTCAGCTTTATAAAAAAGCGTAATGATCTGCGCATCATCAGGACTCAATAAACCGATCGCATCATTCACCATGGCCAGTCTTGATTTTTGTTCCACCGTATCTGCCCTTACACCAGAATCAAAATTCTCCGCTCTTTCAAAAACAGCCTCATTATCCAATGAATGAACATTCAGTTTCTTTTTTCGCAGCAAGCTGATGCCTGTATTGTTCACGATCGTATAAAGCCAGGTGCTGAATTTTGAAGCGCCCCTGAAATCTGCCAGGTATTTATAGGCTTTAATAAAAGAGTCCTGCGCCACTTCCTCCGCATCCTCCCTGCTTTTTACTATCCGAAGGGCCAGGGTAAAAACATAGCTCTGGTAACGGTTCACCAGCACGGCATAAGCCTGTTGGTTACCACTAATTACCTGGTTAATGATCTCGTTATCACTCAGTCCGGTTGACATGCTGGTATTAAGACTACATGATAATCAGATAGGTTACACTACAAGGTCGGGAAAAAGTCCGGAAGTCGGAAAGTTAAGAAGGCGGAAAGAAATACGTACTTAGGATTGGTCTTCCCGACTTGCAGACTTTCGGTCTTTCCTGTAACCTTTTTTAAACGACCTTAGTCCTATTGCCTGTAAAACAATTTGAAAAAAAGTTCCCGGGGCTGTAACCTGGTCCGAACAGAGGCAGTCACAGACAACAGGAACCGAAATCACAAACAACAAAAAATTAAAATTATGGACGGCGGAGAAGCTCTAATACCGATAACAATGTTTGCAGGCGGGTTTGCCATGGTATTTGGTATCTATTATTTAAAGACACGCCAGAACCTGGCGATGATCGAAAAAGGAATGAACCCGAAAGAGTTTGCCAACAGGCCGGCTCCTTATAAGAACCTGAAATGGGCATTGCTCCTGATAGGAGCAGGTTTGGGTCTCTTCCTTGCTTATTTGCTCGATAACTATGTATTGAACGATGTTACGGCTCGATTTGATGAGGACAGGAATGTACCGATCTATTTTGCACTGATCGCCATCGGCGGTGGACTTGGCCTCTTCGGGTCTTACAAGATGGAAAAGAAATGGTGGGATGATAATAAAGACAAGATCTGATCCCAATCACACACTAATACTGAAGCAGTCCCGCAGATCCGGGATTGCTTTTTACTTTCCAATAGTTTCCAATGCTTTCTTTATCGCGGCATCATCCGCATTGATCACCTCGTAAAAACCGGAATTCCTCCACCTGTACCGTGCCAGCATTCCTTTCAGGCGTAATTGCAATAATAATTTTTCACGGTTGCTCAAGCTATTCACATTAAGAGAATCGCCTGTACTTTTTTGAACAAAACCATCCCACAGCTGGTTCGCGGGAAAGTTGGCATTGTAATCGGCAGAAGACCTGTATCTGCTGATTTCGGCAGTATGCTGCAGGTAATAATTATATACATAATTACCCAGGCGGTTGCCGGAAAGCCATCTCCCCAGTTTGTTCTGGTAAAGAATACTATCGGCAGGTACAAAAATGTCAGGGGTGATACCGTCCCCATCGTATAAGGTGTCGTTACAAACGCTCAGGAATTTTTTGCCTTTATTATGGTTCCTCACAGAATCAACCGAGAACATCTCGCCACTGCTGAACCTGTCCCACAATTCATCCATGTATATTTTCTTTCCTTTTTCATAGGAGCGTTGAATGCTCCGGCCCAGAGGAGTATAATAACGGGCAATCGTGAGGCGGATAGCGGCCCCATCGCTCAAAGCATATTGATCCTGTACCAGTCCTTTGCCAAAAGTGCGGCGCCCGATGATCGTTGCCCGGCACCAATCCTGTAAAGAACCGGCGAGTACTTCACTGGCGCTGGCAGATAGCTCGTCAACGAGTACCATAAGTTTACCATCCTCTAATAACCCTGGCCTCTTGCAGCGATACTCTCTTTTTTTTATGTTGACACCCTGCATATACACGACCAGTTTGTCGCCATCCAAAAATTCATCAGCCATATCCACTGCTTCATTCATAAAGCCGCCGCCATTACCCCGCAGGTCCAGCACAAGATTTTTGAGCCCCTCTTTCTTCAGAGCTTCCAGCGTTTCCATGAACTCCTCATAACTTTTATCAGTGAACTTATTGAGCTTAATATAACCTGTGGCGGGGCTGGCCATATAGCCAGCATCGATAGAAGAAACAGGGATCTTTCCGCGGGTCACGGTTATAGACTGTATCTCTTTTCCTCTTACTATCTGCAGAACGGCTTTCGAACCACCCATACCCCGTATATAATTTTTGATATCATCGGTACTAAGCGCTTTGCCTGCAATAGTGGAATCATTCACCTTGATGATCTTATCACCGATACGAAGACCGGATCTATCACTTGGGCCCTCGGGAATAACATAAATGATATTCACGGTATCATTAAACACATTGAACTCGACCCCGATGCCCTGGAAATTACCGGCAAGTTCCTCATTGGCCTCCTTAAGATCAACCGGGGGTAAATAAACAGAATGAGGATCGAGTTCCGACATCATCTCTTCAATGGCTTTTCCTTCCAACGAATCTATCACTACAGAATCGACATATTTGAGTCGTATTAGATCGAGCGCCTCCTGGAGGGAACTGCGCCGGTTCGAAGAGAACATATTGCTCTTACCTGTATTATTCAGCTTATAGCCCAAGAACATGCCAACGATCAACACTAAAGAGAAGAGTAACGGAAGCCAGACCTGCAACTTTTTATTCCCCATCATATCGTTTATTGCGTAATTTGACGCAAATTAGAGAAAAGTTTCTGGTTGCTGGTCTCTTGTTGCTGGTTTCAAATCTTCTGTATGGTGAAACTTCATAGCAACCTTGATCCGTTTATTATCGGCCGGTTTACCCGGTATCCAGGAACTAGCAACCAATACATGTCTTCAACAATACTTATAGCTGATAGTGGTGCAACAAAAGCAGAATGGTGCTTGGTAGGGGATGGTAGGAAGAAGACTATCATCACACAGGGTATCAGCCCTTATTTTCTCAATACTGAACAGATCATCGCCCTGCTTCAAAAAGAATTGAGGCCAAAACTCCGGCAACAACAACCGGATGAAGTGTTTTATTATGGTACAGGTTGTGCTAACCCACTTAACGCAAAGTCGGTTAAAAAAGCAATACGTAAAGTTTTTCCGGAAGCAACAAAAATAGACGTGAACCACGACCTGACGGCCGCGGCCCGTTCACTTTGCGGTAGAAAAAAAGGAGTAGCCTGTATATTGGGCACAGGGTCCAACTCGTGTTACTATGATGGAAAGAAGATAGTAAAGAACAGCCCGGGTCTCGGATATGTATTGGGTGATGAAGGAAGTGGCGCCTATCTCGGTAAGAAGGTGATACAGTATTATCTCTACGGTACATTCGATGATGAACTCAGGGGAAGATTCGATCTCACCTATACAACTAACACCACTGAGATCCTCGAAGCTGTCTATAAAAAGCCCTTACCCAATCGCTACCTTGCAGGGTATTGCAAGTTCCTGGCTGAGAACAGGGGACATTACATGATCGAAAACATCATTGAGGATGGCCTGAATGATTTCTTCTTTAATCATCTTTGCAAATACAGGGAAACATGGACGATGCCAGTGAGTTTTACAGGTAGTGTCGCATTTGGTTTTAAAGATGTGTTGCAGCAACTTTGCGCCAGTTATGAATTCGAATTGGGCAAAGTGATCAAAGCACCGATGGAAGGTCTGATCGAATATCATAGTTAAATGAAGCTGATGAGTTTTGAAAAATTTACCGAAACAGCCAGCCACTACCGGCACCTGGAAAAGATGTCTGTAGGCGAACTGTTGAAGAATATCAACACAGAGGATCAGACAGTGCCCGGTGCTGTAGAAAAAGCTATTCCCCAGATCGAAAAACTGGCAGAGGCTGCCGCAGATAAAATGCTGATGGGCGGACGTATGTTCTATATCGGTGCGGGTACCAGTGGCAGGTTGGGCATAGTGGATGCGAGTGAATGCCCGCCTACTTATGGTGTTCCTTATGGATTAGTTATTGGTATCATCGCCGGTGGTGAAAAAGCAATAACCACGGCAGTTGAGTTTGCCGAGGATGACAGGGAACAGGGCTGGAAAGATCTGCTGGAATATAAAGTGAGTGAAAAAGATGTCGTGATCGGTATCGCAGCAAGTGGTACCACACCTTATGTCATTGGAGCGCTGGAAGAATGTCGCAAACACGGTATCATCACCGGTAGTATCGCCTGCAACCCGGGTTCTCCGGTAAGTAATGCGGCTGATTTTCCTATTGAAGTAGTTGTAGGTCCCGAGTTCGTGACAGGAAGCACCCGTATGAAAAGTGGCACAGCGCAAAAGCTCGTACTGAATATGATCTCCACATCCATTATGATACAACTCGGCAGGGTAGAGGATAATAAAATGGTGAACATGCAGCTGACCAATGATAAACTGATCGACCGCGGTACAAAAATGCTGATGGAACGGGTGAAAATGATGGATTATGAAAAGGCAAAAGAACTCCTCCTGAAATATGGAAGTGTGAAGAAAGCAGCCGACTCTGTTACGAAGCAATAACATATATACTAAAAGATCATTTTCAAAAAAGCTAACTATTATCTTTTCACTATTAGTTTTTATTCTTCCCTTTATTTATTCTGCCAAAAACATTTTCATTAAACGTGTGATCAGTAATTTGCACCCGTATGCAGGATATCGAACCTTTTTATAACTGGCGTCATATATATGTGAGCGAGGAAGACAAACAGTCCC
The DNA here is from genome assembly GCA_035526625.1 of Chitinophagaceae bacterium. Classification (GTDB taxonomy): domain Bacteria; phylum Bacteroidota; class Bacteroidia; order Chitinophagales; family Chitinophagaceae; genus JJ008. The sequence goes on along the minus strand of DATLCB010000274.1, from coordinate 2,440 downwards.
CTTTCTTTGGCAGAACCTATTCGGAATTTGAATTCTCCCAAACCGTTTACAATTATTATATCCATCCTCAATGGGATGATTTCGGGAGCCGCACCTTATACCTTAAGGTGCTGATGGCAGATTATGAAGAAAAATATGCTGTGATAGAAATGATCGGTGAATGGAACGATGCTATCGAGAACGATATCATGGAGCTAAAACGGGAGGTCCTGGAGAAATTCATTCACGAGGGTATCAGCAAATTCATACTGATCGCGGAAAATGTACTCAATTTCCACAGCGATATAAAAGACTATTACGAAGAACTCTATGAAGAGGTGGCTGATGAAAATGGTTGGGTGGTTTGCCTCAATATGCCGGAACAAACGCAATATGACTTTAAGCGATCACACCTGAACCAATATATAGAATTAATGGAGCTGGACAACTGGAGAGTCTATAAGCCCTTTCATTTATATAAAAAAATAGACGGCGAACTCTCTGCCAGGCTGGAAAACTAATTTTAAATTTTAAATGCTAAATTTTAATTGGTGATGGGAAGTTCTATCCAACTGGATTTCCAATTAACCCTTTAGCATCTGACATTTAGCATTTATAATTGGTTTTAATATTTGGCCTCCCGGTAGTACTTTTGCCGTAATTGATTATCTCCTATAACTGCACGTATGAAATGGTCTGAATTGTTTACTTCCTCGATCGGTAAAAAGTGGGTAATGGCTTTGACGGGTATCTTTCTTGTTCTTTTCCTGATCATTCATGTTAGTCTTAATGCTTGTATCTGGGCCAATGACGGTGGCAAGATGTTTACTGCAGGAGCTCATTTTATGGGTGGTACCGTGGTACCACGGATCCTGGAGATCGGGTTGGTCATTGGCTTCCTGTTGCACATCATACAGGGTCTTATGCTTGTCTTTCAGAACAAAAGCAAACGAAAGAAAGGGTATGCTGTACCCATGGGTAATAAAGGAGGTACCTGGTATAGTCGGAGCATGGGTTTGCTGGGTACACTGATCCTCATCTTTCTTGTGATACACGTTACTCATTTCTGGATACCCAACCGGTCGAACCAGGGGTGGCTCCTCGGTGAAGAGATAGATCTCTACCAGAGTATGAAAGAGGTTTTTCAATATGAGTGGGTTGTTATTGTATATATATTAGGTTGTATTTCTCTTGCCTGGCACTTGTTGCATGGTTTTCAAAGCGCTTTCAGGACAGTGGGGGTGAGTAATAAAAAATATTTGAGCTTGCTGAATGCAATGGGTGTAGGGTTTTCCATCATCGTGCCGCTCGCTTTTGCACTGATGCCGTTGAGTTTTTATTTTGGATGGATCCAATGAGAATCAGAAATAAGAAATCAGGAATGAGGAATAAGGAAGTGAAGGAAGAAGTGAGAACATTTGAACAGTAAAACAACTTTTATCTATTCGTTATTAGTTATTATCTGAATTATGCTTGACTCAAAGATACCATCAGGCCCGTTAGAGGATAAATGGACAGATTACAAGGGCCATTGCAAACTGGTGAACCCCGCCAACAAAAGAAAATTGGAGATCATTATCGTGGGAACAGGTTTGGCGGGAGCTTCTGCTGCCGCTTCATTGGGAGAATTGGGGTATAAGGTAAAAGCATTCTGTTTCCAGGATTCACCCCGCAGGGCTCATTCCATTGCTGCACAAGGTGGCATCAATGCTGCCAAGAATTACCAGAACGATGGTGATTCCGTTTTTCGTTTATTCTATGATACGGTAAAAGGAGGCGACTATCGTGCACGAGAAGGAAATGTTCACCGTCTCGCCGAAGTGAGTGTCAATATCATTGATCAGTGCGTAGCCCAGGGTGTTCCTTTTGCAAGAGAATATGGAGGATTGCTGAACAACCGCTCTTTTGGTGGTACACAAGTTAAAAGAACTTTTTATGCGGCCGGTCAAACAGGCCAGCAATTACTGATAGGCGCTTACCAGGCACTGGAAAGACAAGTAGCACTCGGCAATGTACAGATGTACACCCGTCATGAAATGCTCGATATAGTCATGATTGATGGGAAAGCAAGAGGTATCATTGGCCGCAACCTTATCACCGGGGGATTGGAAAGACATTTTGGTCATGCCGTGTTACTGTGTACAGGCGGCTATGGCAATGTATTTTATCTTTCTACCAATGCGATGGGCAGCAATGTTACCGCTGCATGGAAAGCACATAAGAAAGGAGCATTCTTTGGTAACCCGTGTTTTACACAGATACATCCAACCTGTATTCCTGTCAGCGGTGATCACCAGTCTAAGTTGACATTGATGTCGGAGTCATTGAGGAATGACGGACGAATCTGGGTGCCCAAACAAAAAGGTGATACCAGGAAACCTAATGATATCCCTGAAGAAGAAAGGGATTATTACCTGGAAAGAAGGTACCCCGCGTTTGGCAACCTGGTGCCAAGAGATGT
>DATLCB010000273.1:0-4037 GCA_035526625.1 Chitinophagaceae bacterium | reverse complement strand
GCCATGAGTTTTTTATTGACAGGCAGTGAAGAAATGTGAAAAGACGTTATTAGGAAAAATACGTACCCCAGGTCAGCATCTGCATAGTTAGCAGGTGAATGAAGGGATGATATAAGATATTTACTATCATCCATGCTGGCGATAGAAATGACCATTGGTTTTTACAGTAGCTTTCAGCGCAAATTATCATGAAAAGAAAAACGATAAATGAACAGACCGGGAAGCCTGCTTCAGCGGTTACAGCCCAAAAATTCATTGAACGGCTGAAAACTTTCCAGTCAGATGCGGAGTTGAAAAAGATACAACGCTATTTTAAAATGGGAGAGGGTCAGTATGGAGAAGGAGATCAGTTCATGGGAGTGAAAATGGGACAGTTGTTCAAACTGGCCGTTGAATTTGCCGGGATGCCGATCAACGATATCGAAAAATTATTGGATAGTCCTATTCATGAGGTGAGAGCAGGTGCGGTCAGTATCATGGATAAGGAATCCCGTACCAAAAAGATAAACCCGGAACGGTTACACGGTTTTTTTGATCTTTATATCCGCCGGCACGACCGCATCAATAACTGGGACCTTCTTGATCTCGGTTGCCTTTATATGACGGGAAGTTATCTCTATGATAAACCAAGAGCTATCCTATATAAACTTGCAAAGTCAAAAGATCTTTGGGTGCGCCGTAGCGCTATCCTGAGTACCTGCTATTTTATACGTAAGGGCGAAGTGGAAGATACTTTTAAAATCGCTGAGATGCTCGTAAAGGATAAGGAAGACCTGGTCCATAAAGGCACGGGCTGGATGCTTCGTTTTGCCGGAGACAAGGATCGCAAACGACTGCTGGGCTTTTTAGATAAATATGCCGCCACCATGCCCCGCACCTTACTTCGTTATTCGATAGAAAAGCTCGACAAAAAAATGAAGAGTTATTATATGGGCCAGAAGAAGACCTGATGTATTCCAAAGATGCTTTGGAGAAAATTTTTCTCCTGCGATTTCCCTAATCGTCTACTTTTGTCCGGTTAAAATCATTTAACGTTCTGCTAGTCTCCACAGAGTCCAGTGGACGTTTGACTAACCCCTCAGTGAAATGACCAATTCATATCTTGACCTTGTTAAACAAACTTTCAATTTCCCGCAGGAAGGAATTGAAGTGGAAGATGGTAACCTCTACTTTAATGGTCTTGACCTCAAAAAGCTGATCGCTAAATATGGCACCCCGATGAAATTGACCTACCTGCCTAAGATCGGGTCGCAGATAAAAAAAGCGAAACTCATGTTTGCCAACGCTTTTAAAAAGCACAAGTATGAGGGGAAATATTATTACTGCTATTGTACCAAGAGCTCGCATTTCAGTTTTGTGGTGGAAGAAGCATTAAAAAGTGACATTCACCTGGAAACCTCTTATGCTTACGACATTGAGATCATCAAAAAGCTTTATGCAAAAAAGAAGATCACAAAGGATACACATATCATTTGTAACGGGTTCAAGCAAAAAGGATATACCCGGCGTATAGCCAACCTCCTGAATACGGGTTTTCAGAATGTGATACCGATTTTGGATAACAAGGAGGAGCTGAAAGATTATGCAACCTCGGTAAAAGTGCCTTTTAAGCTGGGTATCCGTGTCGCTGCCGAAGAGGAACCGAATTTCCCTTTCTATACATCAAGACTTGGGATCAGGGCAAAGGATATACTCGAGTTCTATGTGGACAGGATCGAAGGATATGAAAGTAAGTTCCAGCTGAAGATGCTGCATATCTTTTTAAATAAGGGGATCAAGGATGATATTTATTACTGGAGCGAGTTGAATAAAGTGATCAACCTTTATTGCCAGCTGAAAAAGATATGTCCTGAGCTTGACTCCATTAATATAGGTGGCGGTTTTCCTATCAAACACTCGCTGGGGTTTGAATACGATTACCAGTTCATGATAAATGAGATCGTAAGGAATATCAAAACCGCTTGTAAGAAAGCCAAGGTCACGATGCCGCATATCTTCACGGAGTTTGGCAGTTATACAGTAGGAGAGAGCATGGCGCATATCTATAGTGTGATCGCCGAAAAGGTGCAGAACGACAGGGAGACCTGGTACATGATCGATTCATCTTTTATCACCACGCTGCCGGATACCTGGGGCATTGGTGAGAAATTCCTGATGCTGCCGGTAAATAAATGGGACCATGATCACCAGCGTGTAGTATTGGGGGGTATCACCTGCGACAGCCATGATTATTATGACTCCGAGGAACATATCAATGAAGTATTCCTTCCAAAAGTAAATGGAGATAAAGAGCCACTCTACGTCGGGTTCTTCCATACCGGCGCCTACCAGGACCAGATCAGTGGGTATGGCGGGATCAAACACTGTCTTATTCCTTCACCCAAACACGTCATCGTGGGATATGATAAGAATGGGAAACTGGTCGATTGGATCTATGCGAAACAACAGACGGCGCAGAGTATGCTGAAGATCTTAGGATATAAATGATAGTTGAAAACTGGTAACTAATAGTTACTTAAAGCAAAAGCCTTCTTAACAGTAAGAAGGCTTTTGCTTTAGTAAACCCCAACTATCAGTTATTAGTTATCATCTGCTCTGACGGCTGTATCGTTGCCATTCATCATACTCATACCTGTCATAGCTTATCTTTCGCAAATCGTCCTGGTCAAGATAAAAACGGTTGTCATAACCTTTCCAATACAACAGACCCGAAGGGCTGTTATGATAGAAGCGGCCATTGGGTCCTGGCTTCATAACAAAACCAGGTGTGGGTGAAATGATGAGGGGAGTGGAACGACGATAATAACGGGCAGTTGTGGGAGGCGGAGGAGTTGGTCGATACTCCGAGCGATAATCCGGTTCCCGGTATTCCCTGTCATCATCTTTGTCCTTGTTCTTTTTCTTGGTGGCCCAAACCTTGCTGGGTTGGCAACTTGTAAAAACAAATGCAGCAGTGAAGACCGCCACAAGAGGGAGGATAAAATTCCGTTTCATGGGGATTTGTTTATTGTTTAATTGATAAAGAGATGCGGATCATTCACAAAAGGCTATTCCTATTTATCACGGGTCTTTTTAGCCCTTACTCCCCCTGCATTTGTCGCCCTTGCAACCGGTTCATCAATAACAATTGGCTTCGCTTCTGCCATTACAGGCTTTGATTCACTCATCAGCACAGCAGAATCTGATTTTGCTTTGGCGGAAGGAGTGGCGGGGAAAGTTTTGGAAAAATTATCAAGCGCAGTGGTATTATTCGTATCACGACCCATAATGATATCGGTGGTTACCCAGCCATCCTTATCAGTTTCAGCCGGATCAAAATCAAAAAATTTCAATGCCACAGCCTGGCTATCTTTGGCCCCGGGCGTTCGGGGTGCAAACAGTTTGCTGGTATATTGCTTACTGGCGGAACAACTGGCGGCCATTGCCACTATTAACATCAATGCAACCGCTTGTACTATTCTTACTGTCTGCATGGCGATAGATTTTATTTTTAAGTATTCACTCGTTCTTCGGGACTTATATCTTAACGCATTGTTGTTTCAATTCATTTGCCATAAAATCATAAAATCTCAACACATGAAATACTTTTTCATAGTCTTAACAATCCTTCTATGTGGAATTACAAGCCAGGCACAAAGCGCAGAGGATTCCGTAAAGGCGGTGATCAACACGATGTTCACCGCAATGAAAAGTGCTGATGGTAACTTACTCAGGAGTACTTTCTCCGACAGCATAGTTTTTCAAACCATTGCACGAACCAAAGAAGGAACTGCGTTGGTCAGGAACGAAAGCGCTGCCGGATTCGTCGAGCAGGTCAGTAAAGCAACTGCGGGTTCATTGGATGAAAGGATCAGTTTTGAAACCATTAAGATCGACGGCCCACTCGCTATCGCATGGACACCTTATAGTTTTTATTTCAACGGGCAGTTCAGCCATTGTGGTGTCAATTCCTTTCAGCTTGTCCGTTTCAATGGGATCTGGAAGATCCAGTATATTATTGATACAAGGAGAAGACAGGGTTGTGCGCAGTAGCGTAG
>DATLCB010000272.1:0-5405 GCA_035526625.1 Chitinophagaceae bacterium | reverse complement strand
TGGTACGGTCGCAGTTCTTTATTCCCACCGATTACCTGCCTCAAAAATTCACTTACAGTAATACAGCGGAAAAAAAGGTACTGATCAGTAAAAATATTACGGAGTTCCCCGTAAGATCCGCAACCGGTACCATTCTTTTTTACCTTGATAAAAAAGCATCAGGGGCCGTGCCTTATAATAGCACGCTTACCATTTTGCTTCGCTTCTTTGCTGTATTATGTCTGTTCCTTTTCTTCCATTTACTGGCAGAATCAACTGTTCGTGAAAAAGGCGCTTGGAGGGGAGTGGCGGTGCTGACAACTTTATTATTAGTAGTAAGACTATTGATCTATTATTTCCCTTCATTGCTCAACCTGCGTCAGTTTGAACTCTTTAACCCGGTATATTATGGTTCCAATGTGGTACAACGATCATTAGGTGACCTGCTGATCAATGCTGTGCTGTTTTGCTGGATCATTTTATTTGCGTGGTCTAAATTGCACCATCGCCAAAACCTGGCGGAGCGGTTTTCTTCCAACCTGAAATGGGTCGCGGGTGTGATCGCCTTATTATTACTCCTTAGTTCTACTTTTATCCTCGCATCTGTGATCAGGAGCCTCGTGGCAGATTCTAAGATATCTTTCGACGTTACTGACTTTTTCAGTCTTAATGGATTCACGGTGGTGGGGTTCGTTGTGCTGGCATCACTTTCTTTATCCTACTATTATTTTTCCCAGTTATTGTTCCGTCTTATTTTTCCACTCTTTGCGGGGCGACATATCCTTGTTTACTTTATCATTGCCTTTTCGGGGCTGCTATATCTCACTACCCGTACAGGACGCCCGGAGGTTTTGTTCTTTGTGCCTGTACTGGCCTGGTTGCTGGTGTACACCTGGCTCATCAACAGGCAGGGGGTCATCTTCAATCGTATCCGGATCAATATTGCCAGTATACTTTCCTGGATTTTTGTTTTTTCAGTTTCCATTGCTATCATTATGCTCGATGAGATCAGTAAAACAGAATGGGAAAAGAGAAAAAGGATTGCAGAGAAAATGGCGTTGCAGACCGATCCTTCCAGTGAACGATTGATGAGTATTGCGATTCAATACCTGGATAATGATTTCCTGCTTGATAATTTCCCCCGTTTTTTCAATGAGGAAAAAAGTAAGCCATTCAGGGATAGTATCATTACAGATAATTACAGCGGCTACCTTAATAAATATGATACACGCTTATATGTTTATGATTCGGCAGGCCGTCCTCTTTATAACGAGGATCAGACAAGTTATGAATCGCTGAATACCATCCTTAGTGTCCAAGGCCGGCCAACGAGTATCGACGGACTTTATTATTACGAAGCATCCTACGATAAGTTCAATTACATTACCCGAAGGGATGTGATCGATACAACTGGCAACAGGGTAGGCAGTTTTTTCATTGTATCCAATCCTAAGAATTACAGTCGTGATGCTTTTTTCCCTGAGCTCTTCCGGCAATTCAGCAGGAACTCGGAGCCCGAAAATTCGCCTATTTACTCTATTGCTATATATATCAATGATAGCCTTATCTCGCCGCCTGGTAATTATCCTTTTGCAACCTGGCTGGCACCCGCGGAAAAGCCCACGCAGGAATTTGAATCGCACCGAAAGGGCGACTTCGATGAACTCTGGCATAAGGCAACCACTCAAAAGACCATTGTCATAGCCCGTAAAAAAGAAAAATTCATTGAAGCGATCACATTGTTCTCTTATATCTTTTGTTCCTTCCTTTTCCTGGTCGCATTTGTTCAGTTGATCTCTTTTGTTCTGAAAGCAATAAACAAAAGGAAGGACTTATTGAAAATGATGCAGCTCAATATCCGGTCGCAGGTTCATGGCACGATCATCTTTATCAGCGTATTCTCTTTTCTCATCATTGGGGCTGCCACTATCTCCTTTTTCATTAGCCGTTACAACCGTAACAACAGCGATAAGCTGAGCCGTACGATGAAGATCATGGTCAACGAAATGGAGAAGAAACTGGCGGATCATAACACATTCGATGATGTGATCAAATTGTATGATTCGGTTTCGAACTATTCCCTGCAGAACCTTGTCAACGAAGTATCGGATATCCATGGAGTAGATGTGAACGTCTATGATCTCAAAGGGAACCTGCAAGTCTCCTCGCAAGCCAATGTTTATACGAAAGGAGTATTGGGTAAAAAGATCGATCCGGTTGCTTTTTATCATCTGGACAGGCTACGGCATGTACAACATTCGCAGAACGAGAAGATCGGTAATTTTTCTTACCTCAGTATCTACTCGCCCGTGCGGGACCAGGATAAAAGAGTATACGCCTATATCAATATTCCTTACTTCACATCAAAGCCCGAGTTGGAGCAGGAAATATCCAATTTCCTCGTCACCATCATTAACCTCAATGCGTTTATTTTTTTAGTGGCGGGCCTGATCGCTTTGCTTATTACCAATCGTATTACCCGTTCGTTTGCCGTGATCAGTGACAAAATGAGGGAAGTGAACCTGGGACGTCATAATGAACAGATCACATGGAACCGCAATGACGAGATCGGGGAATTAGTACAGGAGTATAATAAGATGGTGACAAAGCTTGGGCAGAGCGCCGACGCACTTGCCAAGAGTGAAAGGGAAGGCGCCTGGAGAGAAATGGCGCGGCAAGTGGCACACGAGATCAAGAACCCGCTAACACCGATGAAACTAAGTATTCAGTACCTGCAAAAAGCTATTCATAATAACCAGGATAACGTAAAAGAATTATCTGCCAATGTCGCCAATACGCTGGTGGAACAGATCGACCATCTTTCAAAGATCGCTGCCGACTTTTCACAATTCGCCAATATCGGCAACACGCATGTGGAAGTATTTGACCTGCACGAGGTGATCCGTTCGTTGAAGGCACTGTACGAATCGGATCCCAATGTTGAAGTCGCCTGGTATCCCCTCAACGATAAAGTGATGATGGATGCTGATAAGACACAGATGAACCGCTTATTCACCAACCTTTTCGCCAATGCTGTACAGGCTTGTAAGGATGATGAGGTTTGCAGGATCATAGTAGAAGAAAAAAAGGAAGGAGACAGCATCATCATCAGCATAAAAGACAATGGGGAAGGTATCCCGGTAGAGATGCAGGATAAGATCTTCGTTCCTAATTTCACTACAAAGTCTTCCGGTACAGGTCTTGGACTCGCCATGTGCCAGGGCATTGCAGAGCAGGCCAAAGGAAAGATATGGTTCGATACTGAACTTGGGATTGGCACTACTTTTTATGTAGAACTGCCGCTGGTAAACTGATCGATGATTACCCCTTATACTTACTAACTTTAGCGACTAAATTTTCCCGTATGAAAAAACTGTTTTGCCTGCTGGCACTCCTATTCTTTATTGCCTCGATCAATGCACAGCAAACTCAAAAACCGCCTTTGCACGGGAAGAGCTGGATGGCCATTACCGGCAAGCCTTTGGCAGCTACCGCCGGTTCGATGATATTTCAAAAAGGTGGGAATGCCGTAGATGCTGCTTGTGCCATGCTTGCTGCCACCTGCACGATGTGGGATGTATTGAGTTGGGGTGGAGAGACACAGGCACTGATCTATAATCCTAAAACAAAAAAAGTAATTGCTATCAATGCTCTGGGTGTAGCGCCAACAGGAGCCACGGTTGACTTTTTTAAAAGCAAAGGCTATTCCTTCCCACCGGAGTATGGACCGCTGGCTGCTGTTACACCGGGCACTGTGGGTGGCTTATGTCATATGCTTGCTAATTATGGAACGATGAGCCTGGAGCAAGTATTGAAACCCGCCATGGAATTGGCAGCAGGTTACCCGATCGAAGCGCAAACGGCTAATGCGATGGAAAGAGGTAAGGCAAGGATCAATGAATGGCCCTATAGCAAAAAAGTTTTTTTGCCACATACTGGTGAAAAAAGAGAAGCGCCTGAGGCGGGAGAGATCTTTGTACAAAGAGATCTGCTCATGACGCTGACAAAAATGATCGAAACAGAGAGAATATCATTGAAGAATAAAAAGAATCGCAAAGAGGCGATCATGACAGCCTGTGATCGTTTTTATAAAGGAGATATCGCCAAAGAATTTGTTCGGGGATGCCAGGAACAGGGAGGACTAATAACGATGGGAGACCTTGCTAAATGGAAACCTATTGAAGAGGAACCGATGTCGGTTAATTATAAAGGAATTGAAGTGTACAAGTTACAGCAATGGACCCAGGGGCCCATGCTGTTGCAATCACTGAACATTCTGGAGAATTTTGATCTGAAAAAAATGGGATACAATAGTTCCAGATACATTCATACGATCTATCAAACCATGAACCTTACGTTTGCTGACCGCGACTTTTATTATGGAGATCCATATTTCGCTCCGCAGGAACCCATAAGGGGTTTATTGAGCAAGGAATATGCAAAGCAAAGGGGTGCGTTGATCAAAGAGAATATGAATGATCCTGCTATCAGTCCCGGTGATCCTTATCCTTTTGAAGGGAAAACAAACCCATATACAGAGCTTTTGAAGAAATGGAACAGCCCAGGCGATGGAAACCGGAATTTTGTTCCGGCACATGATTCGACCGGTACCGCTATGAATGATGAACTCTATATGGAAAGATTGTGGATGGGAACTACATCTGTAGAAGCAGCGGATAAAGACGGCTGGGTGGTTTCCATTACACCGAGTGGTGGCTGGTTACCTGCCTGTATCGCCGGGAATACGGGTGTAGGTATGAGTCAGCGCCTCCAGAGTTTTGTCCTGGATGCTTCTATCAATCCTTTCAATGTAATTGAACCGGGTAAAAGACCAAGAGTGACATTGACACCTACGCTGGCATTAAAAGATGGTAAGCCATTTTTATCTTTTGCGGTGCAGGGCGGCGATACACAGGATCAGAATTTATTACAGTTCTTTTTAAATATGGTGGAGTTTGGAATGACAGTGCAGCAGGCTTGTGAAGCTGCCAATGTGAACAGCAATCAATTATGGCTTTCGCTTGGCGGCACTAAAATGGAGGATCGAAGACCAAGAGCGGGAGAGATACTTGTCGGGAACACAACACCTGAAGCAGTAAGAAATGAATTGAAGGGTATGGGTTATAAAGTGACGACAGGCAACCGTACTAGCGGTCCTATCAATGCCATCTATTTTGACTGGAAGCACGGTAGCTTCTGGGGTGGAAGCAGTAATAATGGAGAGGATTATGGGATTGGGTGGTAAGATTTATAAATCAGAAATCAGAAATAAGAAATCAGGAATAAGGAATCAGGAATGAGGAAGTAATAGAGCATCAAATTTTGGATTTCCTGGTTTTGGTCAGCCAGGTTTCAAATTCTTTTAAACTAAAGCTACTAAGGTTCCATTCCCTGGTCAGTCCTCCTTTCTGTGCGGCGAGGACTCC
>DATLCB010000271.1:0-11023 GCA_035526625.1 Chitinophagaceae bacterium | reverse complement strand
AAAATGACCAATTGGATCATGGATAATATGGGTAATGAGAATACTCAAAAACCGGGGCAACCAGCGAAGCAGCCCAAAGGATTTTAAATATCGATTGAAAGAACTTCGAATATTGAAAGAGACCCTGCTATGCGGGGTCTCTTATTTTATGCAATCGCACACAGATGACACTGATAATACATATTCTTTTTCGCCATCTTCTGCTACGGCCAGTAAAGACCTCAACGAGGGATCAAAACGGATTTTCTGCTGTGATCCAGCAGAAAGCGGGAGACCTGGATGATGCTGCGTATTATTAGATCATTAATATTTTTAAACCGTGTTATCCGTGTGCTAAATGAGCGGGGTAAGTCATTGGTTTGGGAATGGCTGAAATCCTCTTCAAGGATTAGGGGGCATAAAGAACCCCCGGCGTAACCGGGGGGCCCTAATCAAAAACCATTAACCATTAAACCTTATCCTATGAAAATTCATGTCCAATATCGTTAATAAAAGCATAACACAAAACATTTGTGGGTCATATTTTGCCCTTGATGGGGAAATAAGAACATTATAGATTAAATACTTGATTGCACTCAATAGTAGTAAATAAGACCTGTAGAATTTGCTCTCACAGGCTTGTAGGATAATGGCTACAAGACTGCGTGCAATCGTTTGCTCAAATTCGCCTAACTTCCTTCAACAATCCTTTTTTTTGAAGGTTATTATAGCATGAGAAAGATCGCAGTTGCCATTACGGGTGCCAGTGGTGCCATCTACGCTGAAAGATTGTTGATGAAGTTATCTGCAGCTAAAGATCAGTGGAATGAATTGTCCGTAGTGATGACAACTAATGCCAAAGAGGTTTGGAGAACCGAACTCCAGAATGAATCATGGAAAGAATTACCGGTAAAGTTTTATGACAAAACGGATTTTACGGCCCCCTTTGCTTCTGGCTCGGCGAAATACGATACAATGATCATCATTCCCTGCTCAATGGGAACATTGGGAAGGATCGCTGCCGGCATTTCCAATGATCTTATTACCCGTGCGGCAGATGTTATATTAAAGGAAAGAAGAAAATTGATCTGCGTTGCAAGGGAAACTCCATACAGCCTGGTGCATATAAAGAATATGGAGATGATCACACTGGCAGGAGGCATCATTTGTCCGGCTACACCATCCTTTTACAGCCGCCCTTTATCAGTTGCGGAGATCGCAGACACGGTGGTGGACCGTGTATTGGATCTTGCGGGGTTTGATATCACCTCTTTCCGATGGGGGCAATGATAAGACTTCGCTAGTTTTCAATGCTCAGCTTTGTGTATCACAAACCTTCCAATGTGTGTGACTTCACAAACTTTCGATGTGGAAAGACACACATCGGGGCAGTCATTGAGTATTTATCAAAATAAAAGGAACTGACAATTCATGCCAGTCCCTTTAACACACACCAACTAACTATTAATTAATCCGTGAATTTTCCTCCTGCATTTATCCAGTCCACAATTTTTTGTCTTTCAGATGCCGGCAATAAACCTGTAGGTGGCATCGGCGAAGGATTACCATTGACTGCTCGGTTCTGAATATTAATTTTAAAATTCACAATATTGCAGTCAACAGTCCAGTCCATACCCCCATTTTGATTGCCGGGGTTATGACAGGTTACACAATTATTCTGCAGCAAAGTTTTTACAGCGCTGAACAAAGGCCCTTGTGGCAGGTTGATGATGTTCACGTTTATCGTTGTAGAAAGACAACCATTAGCATCTTTTACAACCAGTGTATTGCCTCCGGCAGGCAGGTTATTAAAAGTACCTGAAGGCTGGAAAGCGCCACCGTTCCGGCTGAAAGTATAAGGAGCAAGCCCGCCTGAGGGAGTTGCAGTGAATGAACCTGTTGGCGAACCGGCGCAGGGTGTATTACCTGTTGTGCTTATTGTCGCCGTAACAGTGACACCTGCACAGGGATTCGGATCAACAAGCGTAAACTGGGTTGTGCCAGTACAGTTATTAGCATCTTTTGCCGTTATGGTATATGTTCCCGCACCAAGATTATTGAAAGTACCCGTAGCCTGGAAGTTGACGCCATCCCTGCTGAAAGTATAAGGTCCGGTGCCGCCATTTGCATTCGCTGATATACTTCCATTGGTGGCAGCGGGTGCTGTTGGATTGGTGAAAGTGCCTGCAACGATAATAGTAACTCCGGCACATGGATTAGGCGCTGTCAGTGTAAAATTAGCGGCACCTGTACAGCCGTTAGCGTCTTTGGCTGTGATGGTATAATTCCCTGCCCCCAGGGTATTGAAAACTCCCGTAGCCTGGAAATTCAGACCATCCTTACTGAATGTATAAGGACCTGTACCACCCGTTGCATTTGCAGTGATGCTTCCATTGGTAGCACCGGGTGCAGTTGGGTTGACCGGTGTACCTGAAACGGTAATAGTAACACCGGCGCATGGATTGGGTGCTGTCAACGTAAAGGTGCCCGCTCCGGTGCAACCGTTACTATTCTTTGCTGAAACACTATATGTTCCCGCAGCCAGATTGGAGAAAGTGCCCGATGCCTGGAAAGCGCCGCCGTTAATACTAAAGGTAAAACCAGATCCGCCTGAAGCAGATGCATCGATACTACCATTGGTAGCACCCGGTGCGCTGGGGTTGGTTGTTGTAGCTGTCACCGTTACCGTAACCCCTGAACAGGGATTAGGGGGTGTACCACCACCACCGCCTCCTTTACCACAGGACCCACCCAGTAAAACGATGCTGCTTAAAAAAAGAGATAAAAGATACGAGCCGTGTGAGAGTTTCATATAACAGTTTTTCTTTTTATCGGTATACGACTACCGTTGGTTGCCCGCTAATTTTTTCAACCGTTGATTTATTTTCTCTCTGCCTGCCTGAAAGGCTTAACTGATATCGTGAACAATACCCCTCCACTATTTAATTTAACCTTACCAAAGCCAACCCCTTTTAAGGGCAGCTTGAAATAAGGCTCTGCTGTGATGGAGATCCGTTTACTGATAGTACGCTGGTAACCGGCTGATAAACTCAGCACAGACAGGAAATGGTTGTTCTCATTATAAGAAGTATGTACCTTATTAACTGTTGGAGACGTAGGGTAATACTTATAATAATAATCATAGGTCTCTCTTTTCATCAGGTAAGTGGAAAGGCCCGCTCCCGCAAAGAAATTTTGTTTATCCGTACGTTTGAAATTATAACTGATACTTAATGGTATCTCGAACACTTTACAATCAGCTTCTATTTTTTGCATATTAGGATAATAAGCATAAAAGGCATTTGGTGCATGATACTCTTCGGGTGAAGATGTGTAGATCTTCCGTGCGACATAAAGACCCGTGCGAAGAGTGAATTTGTTCCTGATAGTGTAACCCAACCCCACTCCACCTAACAACTTTGCCTTACCGATCTTATCGCCTCCTGTGAAGCTGGCATCAGGACCACCGGATATCGAAAAGAAAAAAAAATTATTCTTTTTACTTTTTTTCTTATCCTTTTTTACTACTTCAGTTCCATTAGATTTTATGTCTTCTGCCTTTTTATCAGTCGACTTCAGGTCTTCTTTTTTACTTATTGCGACTGGTTGTCCGGCTTCACTGATCTTTTGAGTACTTGTCGTACTATTTGTTTTATTGCTCTTATTCATATCCCCGTTCGTCTTATTATCGGCGGATACCAATGGCTGAGGAACATCAACCACCGGAACACTTGTTCTTATTTTCTTATCCTGGTCATCAGCACTCGGAGGCATTGTAGCGCTCTGCCCCTTGTGTTTAGCGCCGGGAACGATGGTCTTGCTTACTTGTTTTATAGGTCCGGTAGTGACAAGAACGGGTTTGGAAAAAGGCTTAGCCGCAAGTGGGGCACTTTGGTTCTCCCGGTTCGTGGTCACTGGTTGATCACTAAGATC
This sequence comes from Chitinophagaceae bacterium, assembly GCA_035526625.1. Taxonomy (GTDB): domain Bacteria; phylum Bacteroidota; class Bacteroidia; order Chitinophagales; family Chitinophagaceae; genus JJ008. The sequence goes on along the minus strand of DATLCB010000271.1, from coordinate 7,111 downwards.
AGCATCAACAGCAATGTTTTTTTCTTTTGTTACAGGCGAAGAAATGGTAACCTTATAATCAGCTTGCCGGTCAACACTAGTGGAGGGGGAACTGACCCGGGGATCCGGTTGTACAGCAATGGCTGTTTCTTTTTCTTTCCTGCGGGATGACTGTGCAATAATATACCAGGCACTGCCTCCAAGCAAAAGGAAGAAGAGCAGGAAAAAAAAGAACCTTCGCCTATCCTCTTTTTCTTCGGGCATATGCTTATCCAGCAGCTGTTTCATTCCGCCCCATGCTTTTTCATCATAAGCAGGGTGATGACCTTCAGCGGCATCCCGTATTTTTTTATCAAATTCTTCAGACAACATTTCTGGTAACCTGGATTTCATTTTCTTTGAATAATATTTTTTGCAACTGCCTCCTGGCCTTGGAAAGGTTCGATTTGGAAGTTCCGGAAGAGATACCCAGGTGTTCGGCGATCTCCTCATGACTCCACCCTTCTATGATAAAAAGGTTAAAAACAGTTCTGTAACCTGGCGATAATAACTGTACAGACCGAATGATCTCCTCGTAAGACAATTTTTCCAAAGCATCCTCATTAACAGAAGGTACCTGGAATTCGATATTCCCCAGTTGGGTGAGCACCTGGTGCTTTTGGTTTTTTCTGAAATGGTCGATAGACGTGTAGATCATGATCTTTCTAAGCCATCCTTTGAAGGAGCTTATCACATCTGCATAGGATGGTTTGTAATGATGTATCTCTCTGAAAATTTTTAAAAAACCGTCATTCAATATTTCAACTGCATCATCCTGGTTACTGGCATATCGGTCACAGATAGCCATAGCATACCCATAAAAAGAGTTATAAATAACCTTTTGGCTCTCCCGGCTGTTGCGGCCGCAGGCCTCAACATGATGGGTCAGTTCTTCCGCAGATAACAAGTGTGTGTAGAGTTTGTCTGCCATATAAACGGAGAAGGATTACCAGGGGTTGCCTTCGCTGCCAAAACGACCCGCTAATTTACCTTATTTCCCGAAGCTTTATATTTCAAGCTTCTGATCGATTTGAAAGAAAAAAAATGGCCCTGATGTCCTTGATTGGCAAGGGAGTATTTCAGTAGCGGGATATTTTTTTCAAAAGCAAGTAATGAGGATGACATAACTGGCACGTCTTTACAAAAGAAGCTTCTTAAATTTTTCCAGTTCCGTAAGCTCAGCCGTACTAAGCGGTTCGTTGTTATCATATTTTGATCCGAGGAAAAGGACCCTTTTATGTTGCGGGTATTTTTGAAGCAGTTGCTGAATGACCTTACCCACCTGCTCGTCTTTTTGATAAAGCGGTGAGGTATCCGGAAGTTCTGATCTCTCTTTGCTGTGCTTTTTTAAAATAATAGCTTCAAGTGTTGCCAGTTTATTTGGGGTAATGCTGTTTATTTTTTGAGCCTTGCTATACAGACCCTGTAGTTGTTTTTTGCTTAACCCTCCCCTTTCCTGGTATTGGTTCAGCAGGCTTTGTGCAAAGCCGGATTGTGGCTGTGCTGCAGTCACCGCCTGTAACACATCGAGTATAATATCCACATCTGGTCTTATTCTTTGCATAGATGACTGAAAGTTAATAGGCGAAAATAAGATAATCAATTTTTAGCAAGGATTTTGCGGTAAGCACCCCGCTGGGTTTCAGCAAAACTAATCCCGCTGATATGAAAAAACTATTCATAGCTACAACCTGCCTGTTCTCTTTTATGGGTGCGCAAGCCCAATTAAAAACTACAAAACTATGTCCCCCTGTAGTAGTGGATATCCTTGATGGCAAAGTGAATCAACTATATTCCTCTTCCACTGCTGGTGAAATAAAATCCCAGCTTCCCTGCTTTACCAGTGCAGAGGATAATGGCTGTGGTGGTATATTTTATAAAGACAATGACATCTATTTTTACACGGAGAGAGATTATGTTGAGATAAGGGAAAAGTTCAAAGGAAAACTCAGTCTTCCTCTTCTTGGAGCGAGCCGTTCAGGTCTTTTCAAATTACTTGGTCACCCCAAATTAAAGGATGTGAACTGGGATGCTTTTCAGATGGCCTATGGCACTCTTGTCCTTTATTACAATAAAGCAGGTAAGGTCAATAAACTTCAATTCAGTGTGAAATCTTCAGAGGCAATGAATCTCTGCGAATAAGTTCCTCTTCCTTACCCCGCATTACATCAGGCGGATACTACTCTTCATCAAAGCTATTTTTTACCGGGCTTGACCTGCACTTCCTTTGTGTTGACAAAGAAGCTGGAAACAACTTCAACTATTCATCAAAAATTTTATCATGAAAACGATCATCACAAAAACAATGGGACTGTTTGTCCTTTGCACAGCTTTATTTTCCTTTTTGGCAAAACCCGGTGGGGAAGGTTTCGAAGTATATATCAATAATAAGTTAATACTGCAGCGGTTCGGAGATCAATTGAATAAGGCACAGGTTATCCAGGTAAGCGAAGGCTCTGCCAACGATGAGCTGACCATTAAGTATCATCATTGCGGTAAAGTGGGCAGGAACCGGGTACTCACCATCAGAGACGGCGAGAACAAACTATTGAGGGAGATAAAATTTGCTGATGTCTCCACGCCATCTTCAGGGATGAGTTGCCGGGTAAGAGATATCATCAGTTTTAAGAAAGGCACCACGAATACTGTCAAACTGTATTATACATCCAGTGAACTCCCGGGCGGAAGATTATTGGCCTCGATAATAACCAGGAAAGTTTCAGTTTCAGTAATGCCATGATTAAAAAAACCCGTCCGGTCCTTCGATAAGGATCCCGGACGGGCTTTTTTTAGAGTACTGATGTATATTAGTTACCGAGAGAAGCATTACTGATATAAGCACTTAACTCATCCTTGCTGGACTGTGAAGTGAAAATATCATATAACTGAGTGAAGTTGGTCGGATCAGTCACATTATTATATGCTGCTTTGGCCAGCTCCAGCCTGTTGGATTCAGCGCTTACTAACTGGATAAGTTGCCTGGCTTGTTGTACAGTAAAATAATTTGTTTCTCTATTAAAAATCTCCGTTAAACGGCCCATTTTAGCACCCAGGCCAAATGTGAGCTGCACATCCCGGTAGATACTCTGAAACTCTGCATCGGTCATAGCGATACGGGTCCCCGTTCCACCATTTTGCATGTCCCCGATATATCTTGCAAGTTCATTCCTTCCATCTGTACTGGTGAAAACATCATACAGCTGGCTATAACTTGCCTGGTCTACTACGTTATCGTAAGCTCCTTTTGCCAATGTAAGCCTTTCGGATTCTGAATTGATCAGTAACAATACCCGGCGAACCTGTGCGGTAGTAAAATAATTACCTGCATTATTAAAAGCTTCACTTGCCCTGCTGTAACGTGTCGAAGATGACCATGAATTGCTGATATTAGTGTAGATCGTGTTGAATTCATTATCATTCATAGCCACTCCGGCGCCATAGGAATTGCCGTAGTTTCTTACATATGCATCCAGGTCGTTACGACTTGACTGCGATGCAAGCAGGTCGTTGAGTTGTGTATAATTAGCCCGGTCAACCAGAATTCTATATACTGATTTCGACAAGAGCAACCTGCTACTCTCATTGTTCACCAATTGAATAAGTTGTCTTGCCTGTGTAACGGTGAAATAATTGCCGGCAGTAGTAAAGGCAGTATTCAACGCATTATAACGGGCCGTAGAACTATTATTATTGTAGACCGCCTGGTAAAGCCTGCTGAAATCCGTAGCACTCATGGCTACACCCGTAGAAGTGTTAGTATTATTATAAGAAGCGATATAGTTCCTCAGCGTGGTGCGGTTTGAAGGCATCGTAAGTAATGATATCACTTCCCCGTAATTATCCTTGTCTGTAACACCACGATAAGCCAGTTTGGCCAGGTTAAATCTTTCCCCTTCTGAATTGATCAGGCGGATAAGCTCTTTCACTTGTGCGGAAGTATAATAATTATATTCCTTTCCAAAGAAATTAGAGAGATAATATTTCCTTTGCTCTAATGAGGTCTCAGCAGAAACTTCTGCATATATAGCATTGAATTTTTCCTGGGTGATCGGGGTATATGCATTCCCGGTATTATTGTTATCATCCGCATTATCATTTGCATAACTTGCTATATAATTATTTAGCTCCAGCCTGCTGTTCGTACTGTTAAGTAAAGAAGAGACGAGTGAATAATTGTTGGGATCGGTGATATTGCCGTATGCGTCTTTGGCTAACTGCAATCTGAAACTTTCTGAATTTACCAACTGTATCAACTGGCTCGCCTGCTTGGAAGTAAACATCCTATTGGAGCTGAACTGGTTCTCTAAATAAGCGTTACGCGAAGCAGAACTTGTCCGGTTTTTGGTAGCAATGAAAATCCGGTTGAAAGCCTGGGCCGAGATAGCCGACCTGTAGTCATCACGGGATTTAGTACGGGTTTCTGTCATACTCACCGCCCCGGTATTATTAATACTGATGGTCATATCATATCCTTCACGCAGGGTGAAGGTGGTTTGCGATGAGACTGTCCTGTTACTTCTGAACAACTCTAGTGTATGTTGCCCATTTTGCAGACCGTTGATAAGAATGGGCTGCTCTTCGGTAGTGGAAAGATTGCTGATGGTATAAGTTTTACTGTCAACATTTATCTGTTTGATGCGGGTACCAGTTACATTAATGGTCACCGTTCTTTCCAGTTGTGCTTGTGCGATAACGATACTTGTCATCGCCATGACAGCAATAAAGGAAATGATCTTTTTCATATTTCTGTTTTTAGTTGAAGTGATACTATTTCGCCTATCAGATGCCAAGTATTATACCAATACTTCCAAACGAATTTTTCATTGATTTAGCAAAAGAAAAGATGACTTAGAAACTCTTATCAGCTACTTATGTAGAAAAAAATCCCCGGAATTTTGTTAAATAAAAAAAGGCTTTGCGGGTGCAAAACCTTTTATATATGTTAATAGGAAAGAGTTACTTTCCAACCTGACTACGAATCACATTCAAAGCACCTCCTGCCTTGAACCATTCGATCTGCTGTTCGTTGTAGGTGTGATTGACGAGGATCTCATCTTTGCTTCCATCCTTATGGTTCAGCATAAGCGTTAAATACCTGCCGGGTGTGAATGTGGCCAGGCCCAGTATATCGATCGTATCGTCTTCCTGCACCTTATCATAATCTTCCTTGTTGGCAAAAGTAAGTGCAAGCATTCCCTGTTTCTTCAGGTTGGTTTCATGTATCCTCGCAAAACTTCTTACCAGTATAGCTCTTACCCCGAGATGGCGTGGTTCCATAGCAGCATGTTCTCTCGATGAACCTTCACCATAATTCTCATCTCCTACCACTATACTTCCCACTCCTGCGGCTTTATATACTCTTGCGGTAGCGGGCACTGGACCATACTCACCGGTGAGCTGATTTTTTACGCTATCTGTTTTCTCGTTGTAAAAATTAATGGCGCCGATCAGCATATTATTACTGATATTATCCAGGTGACCCCTGAATTTCAACCAGGGGCCTGCCATACTGATATGGTCGGTCGTACATTTTCCTTTCGCTTTTATTAAAAGCTTTAGGCCTTTCAGGTCGCTGCCTTCCCATGCTGCAAAAGGTTCCAGTAGTTGCAGACGTTTTGAATCAGCTGCAACTTTTACCTGCACAGCGCTTCCATCTTTTGCCGGCGCCTGGTAGCCTGCGTCTTCTACCGCAAATCCATTAGGCGGCAATTCAAACCCCCTGGGTTCTTTCAGCATCACTTCTTCACCTTTATCATTTTTCAATTTATCTGTAAGCGGGTTGAAAGCAATGGTTCCTGCCATGGCCATAGCTGTGACGATCTCTGGTGATGCAACAAAAGCATGCGTAGAAGCGAGGCCATCATTTCTTTTCGCAAAATTCCTGTTGAAGGAAGTGATGATCGTGTTCTTCCTTTCAGGATCATCTATATGTCTTGCCCACTGACCGATACAGGGACCGCAGGCGTTGGCCAAAACAACACCACCTGCATCTTCGAATTCCTTAATGAACCCATCTCTTTCAATGGTAAAACGAACCTGTTCGCTCCCCGGTGTGATGGTGAATTCCGATATTGTTTTCAAACCTTTGCTCATAGCATCTTTAACGATGGAAGCGCTGCGGCTGATATCTTCATAAGAAGAATTCGTGCAACTACCAATCAGTGCGACTTCGAGTTTAGCGGGCCAGCCATTTTTCTCAACGGCTTCTTTCATTTTTGAAATAGGTGTTGCGAGATCCGGGGTGAAAGGTCCGTTCACATAAGGTTCCAATGTATCGAGGTCGAGCTCAAGGAGCTGATCATAATACGTTGCCGGATCTGCATACACTTCTGCATCAGGACGCAGGTGTTCTTTGATACCATCTGCCAGCATGGCCACTTCTTCACGGCCTGTTGATCGGAGGTAAGCGCTCATTTTTTGATCATAGGCAAACAAAGAGCAGGTAGCGCCAATCTCGGCCCCCATATTACAGATCGTTCCTTTCCCTGTAGCACTCATGCTGTCTGCCCCTTCTCCAAAATATTCAACTATCGCACCTGTCCCGCCTTTAACGGTCAGTTGACCAGCGACCCAAAGTATCACATCTTTTGCCGAGGTCCATCCGCTCAACCTGCCTGTAAGTTTTACACCAATGACTCTTGGCATTTTTAATTCCCAGGCAAGACCTGCCATTACATCAACCGCATCTGCACCACCTACACCGATGGCTACCATCCCCAAACCTCCCGCATTTGGTGTGTGAGAATCGGTTCCTATCATCATTCCACCGGGGAAGGCATAGTTCTCCAATACTACCTGGTGAATGATACCGGCGCCCGCTTTCCAAAAGCCGATGCCATATTTATTAGAGATACTTCCGAGAAAATCATATACCTCACGATTGGTTTCAATAGCAAGTTGCAGGTCTTTCTTTGCGCCGATCTTGGCTTGTATCAGGTGATCACAGTGGACGGTTGATGGAACCGCTACTTTATCACGACCGCAAGTCATGAATTGCAATAAAGCCATCTGCGCTGTTGCGTCCTGCATAGCTACACGGTCCGGTGCGAAATCCACATAATCCTGTCCCCGGTTATGTACCGCCGAGGGTAAA
>DATLCB010000270.1:0-6452 GCA_035526625.1 Chitinophagaceae bacterium | reverse complement strand
CGGTGTTCAGACCCGAGCGGTTCTCCGCAATATGTATCGTCAGTGTCTTTTCTTTATCGGAAACGCCATTGTCAAGTATGGTCACACTTTTATTCCGGCCAAATCGCCAGCGTAATGTGGAGAGCGCTTTTTTTTCAGGCTCGACAGCTATCACTTTATACCCCATTTTAAGAAAAGCATTTACTTTATTTCCTTTATTGGCGCCAATATCGAAGATGAGTTTGTTACTTGAATTTATATCAAGGAATGAAGAATAGAATGCAACAGCTTTTTTTGTTTTGCCGGTGCGGGTTTCAATAATAAGATCTGTCAGGGGATTGAACCTGGTGATATTATAAAAAGGAGAGTTGTTTATTATTTTTTCAAGCTTTTTCAGCATGTTACTTAATTGAACTGGTTTCTAACAGGTTAGTTACAATATGCTGCCATTGATAATACTGGTAGAAACCCGGGGGTGTACTATTTCTTTGGTTCGATGCTTTTATTATTTCACTGGTGAAGCTACCCCAGTCATTGTCTTTTATAATGAACAGTTTTTCCCCGCAAACTTCTTTGTTTAGTCCTTCTGCACCACTTTCCATAGATACGACAGTTGCGCCGTACCCTATGGCTTCCACGATCTTCGTTTTGATCCCGCCACCACTCTGTACAGGATTAAGAAAAACATCAGTTGCTTCCAGGTATTTTTCAATGTCTTCAGCGAACCCCGTAAAAACTATATTCTTTTCTTCGTATGCCAGCAATTCCTTCATTTCAGAGGGGAGATCCCTGCCACTTATCAGGATCTTATAATGAAATCCATCTTGTTTCATCAACCTGGGATTGATCTCTGTAAGGATGATTTTGAGTGCATCGAGATTAGGTTTGTAGTTCAATACACCATTGAATGAAAGCAGTACATCTCCTGGCCGGATCCCATGCCTTTTATATATGATCACTTTACTTTCTTCCCTGTCCGCAGGAAAGTTCCCGTGATCGATACCAAAAGGAACATCATAGCATTTAACAGCTTCAAGCTGCCAATTCTCTATGGCAAATTCCCTGTCTTCTTTTGTTATAAAAAAAAGGGCATCTGCTTTTTTAAAACTACGTTTCTCATATTCTTTCAAAACCGGCCACCACCATTTACCCAGGGACCGGAAACGCTGGTATTCGATATTATGAGTTTGGATAATAACTTTGATACCTGTTCTTTTTCGTATGCGGAATGCCAGCCAGGCCATATAAGGGTGTTCGAGGATCAGTATTTCATGACCTTCCCTTTCTATAAGCATGCTTATTTTCTTTACAAGACTGCTATCATAATAGCGGGAAAAGGATGGCGTTAATAGAGGTAAAGCAACATAACCCTTTGCAAGGGTCCAGTCGTTGGTAGAAGTACCGATAACGGTCAGTGAGGTCTCTTTACCGAGGTGTTCGAGGAATTTAGCAATATATTTCTGGCCACCAGACGAATAAGGCAGGTAGGTATAGGGAGCTATTACCAATACTTTTTTCATTTGCCGTCACCTGCACGTTTTCTGTATTCTCTCCATGCCATGAATAATCCACCCAGGAAAAAGAGGAGGACAAGTATCGAAGCGATAAAGCTGATAGAAGAACCTTTTTTGTAACTCGATGGTTCAAAAATAAACTTAACTGTATGCTTCCCGGCGGGTATGGATAGTCCTCTGAGAATGTAATTCGTATTTACATAATCAGATTTTTTCCCGTCGACATAAGCGTTCCAGCCGGCGGGATAATAGATCTCGCTGAATACGGCGAATTGAGGTCCACTGCAATTCGCTTCATATTCTATCTCGTCGTTATCAAATTTTGTTAACCTGATCGAAGAAGCCGAATCCCATTGCGGTTCCGTTACACTTTTACCAAGGGAGCTTTCGACAATAGCTGTATCACGAAGATTGGTGCTGTCGAGAGCCAGCAGCGCCGAAGCCCGGTCAGGAACAAGCTTCACATTCTTTACGAACCAGCAGGGCCCAAAGGCCTTGTCATTTAAAATGTACCGTGCCTGCCCGGTTTGTGGATCCTGCGCAATAAAATATTTTGTATTCAGCATGTTCAACACTCCCGGGTGCTGAACCGCAAGGTATTTTTCAATCACATCCTGGTAGATACGCAACTTGGCGGGATGGTAGCCTCCTACTGATTTATGGAAATAAGAAGTGCGGCTCTCCGCAAACGCATCGCCTGACAAATAGAACACACGGAAATTGGGGTCCTTATCTTTCAGTATTTCCTGGTCGATAGGAGATGCTGTAAAATTGGTACTCGTCATTTCGTCTTTTGATACATACCTGTCATCACTTAAATAGCGCTTGCCCACTACAAAAAGGTCTATACTGGTTATGGCAAGGAGCAGGATGACTGCAATGACAGGTTTAAATACATTCCTGATATACATATACAGGATGCCCAGCACCAATAATGTATAGGCCAATGTCCTGAATATTTGTCCGCCGAGCATAGCTTTACGATCTTGCTTCATACCTGAAACGATCAACCTTCCGACTTCATCCGTACCACTGTTATCCCATTTATTTCCCTGGATAAGCTTGTCGATAGGGGAAGAGTAATCATTAGTAAGGTAGATCAGTCCCAGGAGTGCGATCAAACCACCTGCAGCATACAGGATCTTTTTAAAGTCAGCCTTTAATAGCTCCCGGCTATTATCCCTGAATAAAACATATTGTAGCGTAAGCACTGCCATTAAAGGGAACGTGAATTGTGTTATCACCATCGCCATTGAAGGAGCCCTGAACTTATTATAGAGTGGAAGAGTATTAAACAGGAAAGTATTAAAGCCGGGAAGGTACCTGCCCCATGCCATCAGGATAGCGAGGACAGAAACGGCGAGCAGTCCCCAGCGCAATGGATTTTTGTAAAGAACAAAACCTATAAGAGCTAACAGGCAGGTGATGATACCAATATAAGGTGGTCCCGAGGTGGAAGGATCGATCCCTCCCCAATACCTGGGAAGGCTGGATGCGATCTGTATTGCATTCGTTTCAGCAGCTCCGCGGGTAACCAGCTTATCTACTACTTTCGAATCCTCATCCAATGTTTTTGAACTGCTTCCGCCAAATGCTTCAGGCATCAGCACCACGGTCGCTTCGGCTTTACCTAAACTGTATTCAAATGCATAGCTTGTATCAAGTCCTTTCGTTTTTGCGGCAACGACCTTACCATCATTGATTGCTACATCCTTTCCTCCCCGCATAGTGTACTTCGTATATTCATTGGTCGTAAGCAGGGTCAGCGCATTTCCTGCGACACCCACCATACCTGCGATCGCCGTTATACCCAATGCCATACCGATATGTTTCCAGTCCTTTTGTTTTATCCATATCACGAGATAACTTATAGTAACAGCGGCAGCGATCAGAAAAAAATAATAACTGATCTGGAAGTGGTTCACTCCTATTTGTATATAAGTGCCGAATGCCGTAAGTGCAAGGCCCAGCCAATATCGTTTTCCAAAGATCGAAATAAGGCCGGCCATGACAAGTGGCATAAAAGTGATGGCCCACATTTTTGATTCATGACCCGCACTCAGTATGACCGGGTTATAAGTGACGAATGCATAAGCGATAGCTCCAAACATGGCGACGATGGGTCTTGCACCGAATACCAGGCTAAGAATATAAAAACAAACACAGGCCAGGAAGAAAAAATTGATAGGGTTGGGTAACGTGAAAAGAAGGAAGTTGGTAACAGGGTGTAAAACATTCTTACTTTCCATGGTTACCTGGTAATTGGGCATCCCGCTGAAAAGATTGGTATTCCAGAGAGGCAGGTGGCCGGTCTTCTCCTTGTGTTCAAATGAATTTTGAGCCATGCCTTTCCAGCCGATGATATCGTGCTGGTTAAGCATATTCCCATCTAAAACCGGTTTGCAGAAAAGAACAGATATGAGTAAAAAAACCAGGATAGCGATACCATGAGGAAGTAGTGTTTTCAACAAAGGATTTTTCATTCTTTCCGTGTTAATTAGGCTGACAAAATAATGCTATTTTAGACTAAAATCTCTGATGCGCTGGCTTTTATTTTTGTCAAGATTGGCTTTTATCTCAGGCGTTTGCATAGTGGTGTGGCTGGTACTGGCAATGATGAAAAAGGAGAATGATGAAGTGTTTTCTTCCACCATCATTACGATCGGGTATGTAATGGGCGCTTTGTTTCTTCCGCTGGTGAATATCTGTTATCTTGTAGTGGCACTAAGCAAAAGAAGATTGCGTTCTTCGGTGCCACTTTGGCTGATCACCTGCAACCTTCTGTTCCTGTTTGTATTGATATTTTATATTTTCTACCTGAATGATCCATACTATAATCAATAATAAAGCTACCCGGCTGTTCATCATCCTGGCAGGTATATTTTTGACGAACGCACTTATCGCTGAGTTCATCGGCGTTAAAATATTCTCACTGGAATCAACATTAGGATTAAAACCGGCAACGATCCATTTGTTTGGCGGTACTTATTCTTTTAACCTTACTTGTGGTGTCTTGTTATGGCCGGTCGTATTTGTGATGACCGATATCATCAATGAATACTACGGTCCAAAAGGTGTACGTTTCTTAAGCTGGATGACCATTTGTTTGATCGGTTTTGCATTCCTGATGATCTTTGGCGCTATTCAAACGGAACCCAACGGCTGGTGGATCACCAGTAAAAAAGAAGCAGGGATCGAGAACATGAGCACAGCTTTTAACGGTATATATGGGCAAGGACTTGGAATTGTAGTTGGCTCCATGACTGCATTCCTTGTTGCACAGCTGATCGATGTCTTTGTCTTTCATAAAATAAAAAAGGCAACCGGTGAAGGAAGATTCTGGCTAAGAGCAACCGGCTCGACATTGGTATCGCAGTTGATCGACAGTTTTGTTGTCCTGTTCATCGCTTTTTATTTTTATCCTTTGCTGGTGAAAGGCCAGGGCGAGCCATGGCCATTTGACCAGTTGATGGCCATCTGCATTGTCAACTATGTTTACAAATTTGTTGTAGCGATCATCCTCACACCTGTACTATATCTTGTACATAACCGGATCGAAAGATACCTGGGTCATGAGAAAGCTGCGGAGATGAAAAGGGCGGCGATGGGAATGGAAAATCAGGAATTAGGAATGAAGAATTAGGAATTAAGAATCAGGTATGTATTTCCTACTAGCTACTCGCCGAACCCTACTAGCCCCTAATAATTCCAGCAACGATCTTATCAATGGGCAATGTAAAAGCTTCGGGAGAAAGATCATTCCAATTGATAAAGCGAAAGGTCTCTGTTTCCCCTGTCGCTTCATACACTTTGAGTTGTTCTTCATCAAAATCAAATGGCTTGCTGCGAAGCGGCACTTTTATGTCAGCGAGTGGACCTACTAAATAATAAATGGAGATGATCTGGTGTTCAGGGTTGAAGGCGGACAGTTGAAAATGATCCGTTGTATAAATATGTTCGCCGACCTCTATTTTCAAATTCATTTCTTCCAGGAACTCTCTTTTTAAGCAATCTCTTGTTCCTTCACCAAATTCAAGTCCTCCCCCGGGGAATTTAGTGATATAAGCACCCCGGACCAGTTCATCACTTACCAGTACTTGTTTTTTCTCATTGATAAGTACGCCATAGACCCTGATATTGAAAAAATTCATGGTTGTAAAACTAAGGTATATACAAGTGAAACGTGAAAGGTTAAATGTGAAAAGCTAATGTTTGACGTTTCTTGTTTGACATCTCACGTTCTTTAAAATATTTTCTTCCGGAAAAAATACCAGCCGATAATAAGGGCGATACCGAGTGAGAGAAAGGCAACGATATAGAATGCATAATGGGAATTTTCAAAACCGCTGGGAACGTTCATGCCAAACAAACTGGCAATGAGAACAGGAAAAGTGAGTACGATGGTGATGACCGCGAGTCTTTTCAATACCTGGTTCTGGTTATTGGCAATGATGCTTGCAAAAGCATCGAGTGTACTGCTCAGGATATTCGTATAGATATTTGCCATTTCCAGCGCCTGTGAATTATCAACGATCATGTCATTGAGGAATTCTTTCTCTTCCTCTGTCAATCCCAGGAAATTGGTCCGCTCTATTTTCATCATGAGCATCTCGTTGGATCGAAGGGCCGTCACAAAATATACCAGGCTCTTTTGGATCCGCATGAGTTCCAGCAGATATTCGTTACGGCTGGCATGATACAGTTTTTGTTCATAGGTGTTGCGGCGCTGGTTGATCTCTTTGAGGTGCTCCATAAAGGTTTGCACCGTTTTTTCAAATACCTTCAGCACCATCATATTCCTTTTATCGGGATGACGGTTCTGGAAAGTGTTCAAAAATTTTTTGATAGTGGAATTCTCAAAAGAATTTACGGTGACGATCTGGTTATGCGTAAGGATGATACAGATCGGTATCGTTATATAATAGGCGTCGCTCTCATTAAAGGAGTTATTCTCTGTCG
>DATLCB010000269.1:0-14298 GCA_035526625.1 Chitinophagaceae bacterium | reverse complement strand
TGTCGTATCGGTTTTGTTATCGGTGGCGGGCGGAGGCATTTTATCCATACCCATCATTTTCATTACTTCACCAGGCTCCATAAAGGTCCAGTGTGCGATCGCTTTACCGTCCTTGTATTGCGACATTTCAATGGACTGTGTATTGATCGGCTGTCCTTTTTTCATATTCATCTCCGGCATGTCCACATTGCAGACACCGGTGAACTTCATCCATGACATTACATATTCATCGTCGGCGAGTTCTTTAAGTATCTCATGTTTATTTTGGGTCATCATTGCAGACATCCGTTCAAAGGTGGCTTTAATGCTATCAAGACCTCTTACGGGGCCCATCTCGCCCGAATAATCCACCGCATCGGTTGCAATATAATCGCCGATCTTGCTGAAGTCTTTGGTTTCAAAAGCCTTGCTGATAGCATGATGTGCTTCCAGGTTCTTCTTGGTGGTTTCCGACATACCACCACTTTCTTTTTTATCGCTACAGGAAGCCAGGCCGATCAGTCCTGCCGAAAAAATGATTAAATACTTTTTCATGTTGATTGCATTTTGGTTTAAAATATTTGCATGACCAATGGTCAGGAAAGGTTAAGGTAGAAAAGTTCCGGGAAAGGGATAAAAATTATTGGGTTTTTGTCGTGACCTGTGGCTTTTCGTAGATGAACCGCACCATGGCGTTCTTTTGTTCATCGGAAGTAAGATAAAGCTGGTACCGCTTATCACCGGCATTGACGATCATCAGGGCTGTGTTGGGAGGAATGGATCCGAGATTTTCACCTACCATGATGAGCTCCTGCTCCGTCCGCTTCATGTCTATCTTGATCTTAATGGACACAGGTTTTGTAGTAAGCATTTTATTAGAAACTACAGGCATGCCATTGGCATACACAGAAATGGTATCTCCATCTACCTGGCCGTTATCATAAAAATCAATTTGAATAGTACCTGTATCTACTTTGATCTCTTTTACCAGTTCTGCTTTTCTTTTGGTAAGAGAAGGAGGGAGTTTGAAATCTGGTTTAAAAGTAGCCTTGTCAAATCTTGTCAGCACCAGTGTACCAGGATCGCAGGCAGTTTTTCCATCTGTGGCTTTTCCTGTCCATGAGCCGCGGAGCTGTTCTTCCGTAACTACATTGCCACCTCCTTTGTGAAAGCTCAGGATGTATTTTTTCACGCAGGGTACGCAATCTTCCTTGATCCGGAATGTGACGATGCCATTTTCCTGTATGAGGATGATGTTGCTGTCTTTTTTGAAAATGCCTTCGAAATTCTCTCTCACATAATTGAGCGAATCAGAAAAATGGTAAGCAGAGCCTGTTATCCTTGACCCGGCCACCTGTAGTTGCAATTCTATATTATAAACCGGGAAACAACCACCCGGCGCCATCACCAGTTTGCCTTTCCAGATACCATTGATATCCTGTGCGCCACAAAGAGTAGTGGTCAGTAAAAGAATGTATAAAAAAAATTGTCGCACCATTATGGGGGAAAAATAATTGAAAAAACGCTGGTGGCAGTAAAAATTACAGAAACGGTCAATGTGTTTATTTGCGCTTCTGATACCTGAACCGTACAACGGCGTTCTTTTGTTCAGTAGACGTGATCCGCACATCAAAACGTTGCTCGCCTGCTTCCACCACCATTAATGATGTGTTGGGCGGGATAGTACCAAGGTTCTCAGCGACCATCGTCAGTTCATGCTCACTGTTATCCTCATCCATTTTTATTTTTACCTCGAGCGGGGATGCCGTCAGACGCTTGGAAGATAGGACCAGCTTATTATCCAGGTAAACAGAGATAGTATCGCCATCGATCTCTCCATTGTCAAAAAGTTTGACGGTAATATTTTCTTCACTCACGGTAAAGATCTTCACCAGTTCATTGGTGCGATTCTTAATGACGGCAGGGGGAGGGATAACAATTTTTGTGACAGGTTTATTGCCCGGGTTAGAGATCTTATTGGTTGTAGCAGTATCTTTTTTTACTACCACCGGATTATTCGTTTTTGTTACAGGTTTATTATTGGTGACAGGTGGTTTGTTTACTGGTTTCTTATCCGGGACCGTTACCGGAGGTTTGGTAACGGGAACAGTAACAGGTACCTTCTTAATGCTGTCCTTCTTTACCGGTGGGGCTTCGTTAATAATGACCGGTTTCGTGCGGATCTTATTTTTCAGGAAGGGTTCTACGTAAAAATCTGTTGTATTGACCTTCCGTAAAAAAACCTTACCACCACCACAGTCTCCCCATTTACCACTTGAAGCCGCGCTGTATTTATTTTCATATTTACCCAGGTAAGTGCCTTCAAGGAATTCTTCTTTTCCTGATTTTGAATAACTGAGGTCATAATTCATGATACAGGTGCCACCACCCATTGTGCTCTTAACTTCTACCGTCTTGATCTCCCGGATACGGAAAGCAGACGATGATTTGATGAAATTGCCGGTCATGGTAGCTTTTCCATAAAACCTGACATCCAGATAGGAATAGGAAACACCTGTGGCACCCGAAGCGCCTTTCTGCAATACCTGGAATTCGAGTTTGTAATATTCGCCGGACTCGGTGATAAAATAACCTTTCCATATCCCTGTTACATCCTGGGCTGATAGGTTAAAACAGGTACCTGCAAGCAGGATGAATAATAGAATTTTCCGCGAGAGGCTTTTCATCATAACAGCATCAAAATTAATTATTAAGTTAATGATGACTGACCCATCACGGCAATAGTTTTGTTAATTTTGGATAGCCGGTCATAGTGTGTTATTCAATTCCTGCTTATCGTTACAGCAAAATAAGAAGAACGAAAGAAAAATGAACACAATTATGCTCCCTGCTGTGATCTTTACAAGAGGATACGAGAAAAGAACGGGTACAACTAAGGTACTGTTAACCCTTGATGATCAAAGGGACTTTGTTACCTTTGCCCTCCACTAAAACGGGTTAAAACAGTTTTTTTACCGCATGATCAATATTACACTACCTGATGGTTCTGTCAGGCAATATGAGAAAGGAACAACTGCGCTGGATATAGCCAAGTCAATTTCAGAAGGGCTGGCCAGGAAAATACTGGCGGCCGAGATCAATGGCCAGGTTTGGGATATCACCCGCCCCATCCATAACGATGCTTCATTAAAATTGCTCAAGTGGGAAGATAAAGATGGCAGGAACACTTTCTGGCATTCATCCGCACACCTGATGGCAGAAGCGGTAGAATCCATGTTCCCTGGTGTGAAATTCTGGGTAGGACCGTCCGTAGAAAACGGTTTTTATTATGACATGGATCTTGGCGATAAGAAAATGTCGGAAGAAGATCTTGCGTCGCTGGAAAAAAAGATGAGTGAGCTGGCTAAGAAGAACAGTGAGTATGTGCGGAAAGAAATGCCAAAGGCGGATGCTGTCAAATATTTTACCGATAAAGGGGATCAATATAAACTTGACCTGCTTAGTAACCTGGCCGATGGCGAAATAACCTTCTACACGCAGGGAGGATTCACCGATCTCTGCCGCGGACCGCATATTCCCAATACAAGTTTCATCAAAGCCATTAAGCTCATGAGCATTGCCGGGGCTTATTGGAAAGGCGATGAAAAGAATAAAATGCTTACAAGGGTGTATGGAGTTACTTATCCTTCACAAAAAGAGCTGGATGAATACCTGCAGATGCTGGAAGAGGCAAAGAAACGTGATCATCGTAAACTGGGAAAGGAATTGGGTATCTATACGATGGATGATGATGTTGGGCAGGGATTGATCATGTGGATGCCCAACGGCACCGTCATAATCGAAGAGCTGGAAAAACTCGCTAAAGAAACAGAACGGGATGCCGGTTATAAAAGAGTGGTGACGCCGCATATCGCAAAAGAGAGTATGTATATCACCAGTGGTCATTTACCCTACTATGCCGATAGTATGTATCCGCCTATGGAAATGGAAGGGGAGAAGTATTACCTCAGATCCATGAACTGCCCGCATCACCATAAGATATATGCGGCTGAGCCCAAATCTTACCGTGATCTTCCTTATCGTATCGCCGAATACGGGACCGTGTACCGCTATGAACAGAGCGGCGAATTATTTGGCCTTATGCGGGTTCGCTGTCTTCACATGAATGATGCGCATATCTATTGCACCAAGGAACAGTTCAATGAAGAGTTCCGTGCGGTGAATGATATGTACCTGAAATACTTTAAGATCTTCGGGATCGGGAAATATGTGATGCGCTTGTCGCTTCACTCACCCGATAAACTGGGGATCAAATATGTGAATGAACCGGAGCTCTGGAAAGAAACTGAAACAATGGTCCGCAATGTGCTCACCGAGTCAAATATCCCTTACGTGGAAGTGCAGGATGAGGCTGCTTTTTACGGACCCAAGATCGATGTGCAGATATACAGTGCAATCGGCAGGGAGTTCACCCTTGCTACCAACCAGGTGGACTTTTCGCAGGGGCGAAGCTTTAAACTTGAATATACCGGGCAGGATAATAAGACCGAGACACCGCTCATCATCCATCGTGCCCCATTGGGTACCCATGAAAGATTCATCGGGTTCCTGCTTGAGCAGTATGCCGGTAAATTCCCGGTTTGGCTTTCACCGGTCCAGGTAAAAGTGCTGCCGATCAGCGATAAATTTATTGATTATGCAAAGTCTGTTTCTAATAAACTGAAAAAAGCTGATATTCGTAGTGAGGTCGATGACCGCAACGAAAAGATCGGCAAGAAGATAAGAGATACCGAACTAATGAAAGTGCCTTATATGCTAGTGGTAGGTGAAAAAGAAATGAATGAGAATAAAGTTGCAGTACGAAGGCAAGGTAAGGGAGATGCGGGAGTGAGAACGGTAGATGATTTTGTTGCGGAGATAGCGGTAGAGATAAATGAAAGAAGGGCTGAAAGTGAAAAGTGAGACGTTAAAGGTGAAACGTTGGCTCACGTCTGACGTTTGACGTTTCACTTGTTGAATAGAGAATTAAATGTTGAAGAGTGCGACGCAACAGACGATCATTTTTTTAATGTCGCTGATAAAATAAAAACAATTATTAACCAAACATTTTAAATGGCAGTACCACAAAAACCCGGAGGCGGGTTCAACAGGCCAGCCGGCGGAGGTTTCAGACCTGGCGGCGGTGGCGGATTCAACAAAGGAGGTTTCAGAGGCAGATTCGTTCCCCGTAAAGAACCGGAACATCGTATCAATCATTTTATCCGTGTGCCGCAGGTAAGACTGGTAGGTGAGAATGTGGAAGTGGGAATTTATGATACCCAACAAGCATTGAAGATGGCGCAGGACCAGGGGCTCGACCTGGTGGAGATTTCTCCCACCGTAGATCCACCTGTTTGCAAGATCATTGATTACAACAAATTCCTTTATGACAAGAAGAAGAAGGAAAAAGAGATGAAAGCTAAAAGCAAGGTCTCAGAAGTGAAGGAAATACGTTTTACTCCCAATACAGATGATCATGACTTTGACTTTAAAGCCAAACATGCTATCGAGTTCTTAAAGGATGGCAATAAGGTAAAAGCTTATGTACAATTCAAGGGCCGTGCCATCCAGTTCCAGGACAGGGGACAGTTGTTACTCCTGAAATTTGCGGAACGCATTGCTGAAGTAGGAGTTCTCGAGAATATGCCGAAGATGGAAGGAAGAAGGATGCTCGCAATGTTTGCACCAAAAGGAAAGAAAAAGCCGGCGACCAGTTAGTTAAAAAAAACTATATAGGGATAACCCGTTTTGCGAATACAAAACGGGTTTTTCGTTTTATTGACCGCTGGTATAAAACTCAGCGGTGATTCCATGTTTAACCATTGCTTTGCGTAACTTGAGCAATTATTTAATTCGTAAACGAACCAGTATGCAAAAAAGCTTTCAGCTTTGGTTTCTTTTGATGATCATAGCATCCGTTTCCTATGGGCAAAGAACAGACAGCACCCGTATTGGCAGCCCATCTCCAAGACCTGCGAATGCACCACGTCCCTATAGAGAAGTGATCACGGATAAGGCAAGGACGGATGAAGGATTGTTCAAAGTGCATAAGGTGGACGAGAAATGGTTCTTTGAAATACCTGATTCTTTGCTGGGTCGTGATATCATGGTGGTGAACAGGATCATCAGGTCATCGGTCAATTCACCTAAAAGTTTTGGCGGTTATGCCGGCGACCAGATCAATGAATCGGTCATACGTTTTGAGAAAGGCCCTAATTACAGGATATTCCTGAGAAGCGTTTCTTATATCAACGTTTCAAAAGATTCCACGCAGCCCATGTACCAGGCCGTGATGAATTCTAATATACAACCGATCTCTGCTTCGTTTGATATCAAGGCTTATTCAAAAGATTCGGCAGGCTCCGTGATCGATGTATCGGATTACCTGAACAGTGATAATGATGTTGTAGCATTCTCTTCTGTTGTTTCTACCGTACCTACCAGTGTTGTACTTGGAAAATCTACTTTCCAGGCAGGTTCCCTCCAAACTGATAAATCCTATGTGTCGGGTGTACGATCATTCCCTATCAATGTGGAAGTAAAGTCAGTAAAGACCTATACAAGAACAGGTGCGGGTTCTATTGGTAGTGGGATGATACAGCCGGGTAGCCAAACCAATATCACGCTGGAAATAAATAATTCTTTTGTGTTACTGCCGGCACAACCTATGCGTCAGCGACTGTTCGACAACCGTGTGGGTTTTTATTCCCGTTCTTATACCGATTACGATCTTAACCCTCAGCGGGTAGAAAATAATGATATGGTCATTCGCTGGAGGATGGAACCAAAAGAAGAGGACATGGCCCGGTACCTGGCTGGTCAATTGGTCGAGCCCGTAAAACCTATCGTATTTTATATTGATCCGGCGACTCCCAAAAAATGGGTCCCTTATCTTATCCAGGGTGTGAATGACTGGCAGGTCGCTTTTGAAAAAGCCGGTTTCAAAAATGCCATCATGGCAAAAGAAGCGCCAGTGGATGATAGCAACTGGAGCCTCGAAGATTCACGTTACTCGGCCATTGTTTACAAACCATCGCCCATTGAGAATGCGTATGGCCCCAGCGTCACGGATCCCCGCAGTGGAGAGATCATAGAAAGCCATATCGGGTGGTTCCATAATGTTACCAAGTTATTACGCAACTGGTATCTGGTTCAAACCGCTGCTGTTGATCCCCGCGCAAGAAACATGAAATTTGATGACGAGCTGATGGGGCAATTGATACGCTTTGTTTCTTCCCATGAAGTGGGACACACACTTGGATTGGCGCATAATTTCGGATCGTCTTCTTCGGTACCTGTTGAGAAACTAAGGGATAAGGCATGGGTGGAAGCAAATGGCCACACGCCATCGATCATGGACTATGCCCGATTTAATTATGTGGCACAACCCGAAGATAACATCAGTGAGAAAGGGTTATTCCCCCGCATAGGTGATTATGATAAATGGGCGATAGAGTGGGGGTATAAGATCTTCCCACAATACAAAACACCGCAGGAAGAAAAAACAGCATTGAACAAGTGGGTAATGGAAAAAATGCAGAACAAGCGTTTGTGGTATGGTCTGCAGGGAAACCCCGATGATCCAAGATCGCAAAACGAGGATCTTGGCGATGATGCGATGAAAGCGGGTGCTTATGGTATTAAGAACCTGCAACGCATATTGTCAAACTTAATGGAGTGGACAAAAGAACCAGGCGAAGATTATAGCAGCCTGAAAGAATTATATAATGAGGTGGCCGGTCAATTCAATCGTTACCTGGGTCACGTGGTAAAGAATGTGGGTGGTATCCTTGAAACGCCTAAAACCGTTGATGAGCAGGGCGCCGTTTATGAAGTGGTGTCTGAAGCAAAACAAAGAGAGGCCGTTGATTTCCTGAACAAGCATGTATTTGCCACGCCTTCATGGCTGATCAACCAGGATATTTTCAGCAGGACCGGCCTGAACGGGGTTACTATCATCAGCAGCCTACAGGAAAATATGTTAAGCCGGCTTTTCAGTAATCGTACAATGGCCAAACTCCTTGATGCGGAAGCGGCTGAAGGGAATAATGCTTATCAATTAACTGAGCTATTGTCCGATCTTAAAAAAGGTATATGGGGCGAATTGACCACCCGGAAAACTATCGACATCTATCGTCGAAATTTGCAAAAGTCATATATCACTTATCTGAATAACCTGGTTTCTCCACCATCTGCCGGCGGTATCTCGCTTTCCGGGATCATAATAACAGCGCTATCCTCCTATGATAAAACCGATATTAAAAGTGTCGCCAGGGCGCATTTAACGTCACTTCGGAATGAAATGAATACAGCATCCGTGCTGATCTCCGATCCAATGAGTAAATATCACCTCCAGGACCTGGTGAAAAGAATAGACAATGCTCTGGATCCTAAGAATTAAAGCCGGTTGAATCAAATAGTTTATTAACAGGGAAGCTAACCTATAAACCTTTCCCTTTTCTTATCAATAGCTTTGCCGGAAGGGTTTACAACCCTATCTTTGCACTCCGAAAATCCTGAGCGTAGTCGAAGGAAAAACGGCAGTTCTTAATATGCTTTGCCAGACGAAGCACAGATTTCCTGAAGAGGTTCGACAAAGGTCCCCCTGTGGGGAATGCCTCAAGGGTATAATATTAAACTACAGGTAAAATGCCTAAAGTAAAGACAAACTCCAGTGCCAAAAAACGCTTCAAAGTGACCGGCACAGGGAAGATCATGCACCAGAAAGCTTTCAAACGTCACATCCTGACGAAGAAATCAAAGAAACGTAAACGTAACATGCGGAAAGATGGAACAGTTTCAAAATCACATGTGGATTTTGTAAAACGCCTTTTGCGCCTGAAGTAAGCTATTGGCTTTTGGCCACAAGCTATTAGCCGAACAATTTTAAACTTTAAATCTTTAAGATATGCCTCGTTCAAAAAATGCAGTGGCCTCCAAAGCCCGCCGCAAAAAAATATTAAAACAAGCCAAAGGTTTCTATGGCAAACGTAAGAATGTATTGACCGTTGCCAAGAACGTAGTAGAAAAAGGTATGACCTACATGTTTGTGGGTCGTAAACTGAAGAAAAGAGAATACCGCAGCTTATGGATCGCCCGTATTAATGCGGCTTGCCGTGCTGAAGGAATAACTTATTCTGAGTTCATCAACAAACTGCAGAAAAAAGGTGTTGACCTAGACCGTAAAGTTCTGGCCGATCTTGCCATGAATAATCCTGAGACTTTCAAAGGTCTTGTGGCCTCAGTAAAATAATACACCCTTTGTGAAAAAGACAGCCCCCTTTTGGGGGCTTTTTTATTTAATAAGAAATCAGGAATAAGGAAAGAAATAAGTAATCACAAGTAAAGTGAACAGAAGAAACACCAACTTGTTCTGCTGCTGTTTGAGTTTAATTTCATAGCAGTTTGACAGCTTTTAAGAACAGCTGATTATTGAAAATCGTCAGCAATATCTTTTGATTTGAATGGTCTGGAAAGGGATCAATCGCTGGTATAAACTCTTTTGAAAGCTTTCCCATCCCAATAAATAACAAAGGAGGCTTTCTCATAGTATTCAACCGTAATGCCATCACCCAGCATCTTAACGGGTTTTGCATCAAGGTTCATGATCTCGCCTTTTGGATATGCTTCCAGTGCGGCCATATCAATATCCTCATTCCAGAAATGGTAACTGGTCTTATCTGTTTTATTGATGCTCCGCAAAATGATCGCCAGTTGGAGGTCTTCGCCATTGCTTTCTTTAACAAGTGCGGCAACATCATTCTCACCATCACCGTTGAAATCACCCTTGACAATATAAGGATACTCTTTATCCTTCTTGCGGCCATTGACCACAAAATAATCGAATACATCCTGTGGCCATTTAGCTATCGAATCATTTACCACCCTCCATTTACCTTCGAATTTTGCATCCAACAGGCCATTCACCACTTTTGAAAGCAGTGAAGCGGGTTGCGACTGCTTATCCATAGGTTTGTCCGCCGTATCCGTAACAGGAATGTTAGTGACAACCGTGTCTCCCGGTATTTTAATATCTTTTTCTTTTTCGTCAGAAGAACCGCAAGCTGTAATAGCCGTCACAATAAATACGAGTAAGAGCCTCATAGTTTTGATTTAGGTGGTCCCTAAAATAATGAAAAGCCCCGCAATCACGGGGCCCTTCAAACTAATTTTTGGGGATCGGTCACATAATATCCAGCGCCTTCACAAAAGCAGTGGTTTGAAAAGGCAGTATCAGGGTTAACCATTCCCAGTGAGTACAAATGGCAAATATCAAAGCTGCGGTAGCTGCCAGAAAAACCAGCCACCAGATACCTTTATTTTTTTTGGTTTGTTCCATCGGAGAAATTTCGGCAAAAATAGGCCTGTCGCCCTGAATCAAAAAATGATTTTATCCTGCGGAAGTAAATTCTCAGTGAATAAAAACAAATATCTATTCCATTCTTAGGACTTTTAACCTGATCTTTAATGAAAATCATGCTTTGCGATGAAGCTTCAGTTTTATTTACGTTTTCATACACGTTTTGGACAAAGTCTTTGGGTGTCCGGCAATATCGAAGAGCTCGGGAACAACGATCCTGCTCTTGCATTTCCCCTTGATTATCTTAATGAAGAATTCTGGTCTTCGACACTCAGTATCAAAAGGAAATCGGCGCCAAAAAAAATTTCCTATAAATATTTTCTGAAGAATGAAGATGGTGAGATCAAATGGGAATGGGGGAACGACCGGGAAGTTGAGGGCTTGAAAAATAATGTGAATGAGGTCCAGTTGGTCGACACATGGAATCATCCCGGTGAATATGAAAATGTATTTTTCAGCACAGCTTTCAATAAGGTGCTCCTGAATAAAACTCCGCCGAAGCTGAGGAATTCATCCGATAAAACCGCTACACATATCTTCAAGGTCAAAGCCCCATTGCTACAAAGGAATGAAACGATTTGCCTGCTCGGGAGTGGTAAAAGAATGAGCGATTGGGATAAAACCAAACCCCTCCATTTAAAAAGATCAAAGGTGCAGGATAGCGGTTGGTGGTCAGTTAAACTGAATCTTTCCGAAGAAAGTTTCCCGGTGGCTTATAAATATGGCGTGTATGACGCAAAAGCTAAAACCTTTGTCCGTTTTGAAGCGGGCAACAACCGCCTGCTATATAGCGACGCATCAAAAAAGAAATTAACGATCCACCACGATGGATTTGTGCAACTTCCTAATGATACATGGAAAGGTGCAGGTGTGGCGATCCCTGTCTTCAGCCTGCGCAGCGAGAAAAGTTTTGGTGTTGGAGAATTTGCGGATATCAAATTGTTGGTGAATTGGGCAAAGTTGACGGGCCTCCGCCTGGTACAATTACTTCCCATTAACAATACCATCTCTTTAAATGGCTGGATGGACTCTTATCCTTACTCCGCCATTTCAGCTTTTGCCCTGCATCCCCTTTATTTGAACCTTGCCAAAGTGGCCGGTCACGAATATGCAGATGAGCTTGGCTCATTACAGAAAAAGCAAAGGGAACTTAATGAACGGGCAGATGTTGATTATGAAGAAGTGATCAAGTACAAGCTGGCTGTAGTGAAACAGCTGTACGCAATAATGGGAGAGGACTGTCTTGCTTCAGAGGGGTTCAAAGATTTTTTCAAAGGGAATCGTCACTGGTTGGAACCTTTTGCTGCCTTTTCTTATTTCCGGGATATGTATGGTACTGCTGATTTCAGGAACTGGAAAACACATTCAGTTTATAAAAAGGAGGATATCGAAAAATTATGTGCACCGGGATCAGGAGATCATAAGAATGTAGGATTTTATTATTTCAAACAGTATCATCTTCACCTGCAATTAAAAGAGGCGGTTGACTATGCTCATAAAAAAGGCGTAGTATTAAAAGGAGATATACCGATCGGTATCTCCCGTAACAGCTGTGATGCCTGGGTAGCACCGGAAATGTATAACATGCACTGGCAAGCGGGTGCGCCACCTGATGATTTTACCGTAGCAGGACAGAATTGGGGTTTCCCAACCTATAACTGGAAAAAGATGCGGGAAGATGGTTTCTCCTGGTGGCGGCATCGCTTTGAACAGATGAGCCATTACTTCGATGCATTCCGTATCGATCATATACTGGGTTTCTTTCGTATCTGGAGCATACCCGGTGATGCGGTGCAGGGGATCATGGGAAAATTTGTACCATCCCTGCCGGTACACATCACTGAGTTTGGGGAAAATGGTATCTGGTTCGATTACCAGCGTTACTGCCGTCCTTTTATTACGGAAGAAGTGCTGACTGAAATTTTTCCGCGACAGGCGGAGTATGTAAAACAAACATTTTTGCAGGCCAATGATTTTGGCGGGTATGACCTGTTACCGGAATATGAATCTCAAAAACAGGTGAACAGCTATTTTGCCGGGGAAGAGCAAACAGAAGAAAATGAGCAATTGAAACTTGGACTATTCGATCTTATTTCCAATGTAATCTTTTTTGAAGAGAGCGGCTCACAGGGAAAAGAATTTCATTTCCGTATCTCCCTGGAGAAAACACTTTCTTATAAATACCTCGTACCGCATGTACAGGAAAAACTGAAAGCGCTCTACATAGATTATTTCTATCGTCGCCAGGATGATTGCTGGTATAAAGAGGCAATGCATAAACTACCGCAATTAAAGGCTGCGACCGATATGCTCGTATGTGGAGAAGATCTTGGCATGGTTCCGCATTGTGTTCCCCATGTGATGCGGCAACTCGGCATTCTCAGTTTGGAGATACAAAGGATGCCGAAGGATCCGCAGAAGGAATTCTTTCATCCCCATGATGCTCCTTATTTGTCGGTGATCACGCCCTCAACCCATGATATGAGTACGATCCGCGGCTGGTGGGAAGAAAATAATGAGAGAACTCAGCATTTTTATAATGATGTTATGGGCCAGTTAGGTGAAGCGCCTCTTTACTGCGAACCCTGGATCAACCGGGCGATCTTGTTACAACATTTATATTCACCTGCGATGTGGAGCATCTTCCAATTGCAGGATATATTAGGCCTGAGTGATGCACTTCGCAGGGAAAAACCCGAGGAAGAAAGGATCAACGATCCCGCTGATCCCAAACATTACTGGCGATATCGTATGCATATCACGCTCGAGCAACTCATCAGGGAAAAAGAATTCAATGAAGAGTTGAATGGATATATAACCAATAGCGGCAGAGGGTAGAGAATTTTAGATTTTGGAATTGGGAATTTTGGAAATTGTTCTTTCTTGGAAAATTTCCTGGCGCCCTCAAGTACCTGCAAGGGGTAGGATATCTATCCGATAACTATCGGGACCACTTTTCCCAATAGCTTCAGCTTTCCCCATCCTATATTTGTTTCATGAAAGTTCAATACTGGCCATATAGTTTGAAATTCCGTCATCCTTTTACCATTTCCAAAGGAACAAAAACGCATCAACCTACGCTTGTGGTGGAGCTCGAGCATTTCGGCATCAAAGGTTATGGAGAAGCTCCTGCCATTGCTTATTATAACATACCTGTAGAAAAAATGATCGCAGACCTGGAAGCGAAGAAACAGATGGTAGAAAAATTCGCTTTTACCGAACCTGATCGTTACTGGCATTACCTTCATCATCTTTTCCCGCAGAATCCTTTCCTGGTCTGTGCGCTTGACATAGCGGCCTGGGATATTTATGGGAAAATGAAAGGGAAGAAACTTTATGAGTTGTGGGGCGGTGATATATCGAAGAATCCCATTTGTGATTATACGATCGGTATCGACAATATAGATAAGATGATCTCGAAGATGAAGGAAAAGCCGTGGCCCATTTATAAGATCAAAGTGGGCACAGCGGATGATATCGGCATTGTAAAAGCGTTAAGGGAAAATACAAATGCTACATTGAGAGTGGATGCCAATGCTGCCTGGGATATTGAAACTGCTTTGAAACTTATACCTGAATTAAGGAAGCTGGGTGTGGAATTGGTAGAGCAACCTCTTGGTAAAAATGATTGGGAAGGAATGAAGATCCTGTATAATGAGTCTTCATTACCACTCTATGCCGATGAATCCTGTGTGTTTGAAAAAGATGTTGAAAGATGCAATGAACATTTTCATGGTATCAATATAAAGTTGACCAAATGCAGCGGTATTACACCGGCACGCCGAATGATCGTGAAAGCCAGGGACCTCGGTATGAAGGTTATGATCGGCTGTATGAATGAATCCACGATTGGATCCGCTGCCATAGCGCATCTGCTTCCCTTTATAGATCATGTGGATATGGATGGCCCCCTTTTACTGGAAGAGGACCTCGCGACAGGCATTGGATATGATATGGGA
>DATLCB010000268.1:0-4466 GCA_035526625.1 Chitinophagaceae bacterium | reverse complement strand
GGTGGACAACAACGCACAAAAAGCCTTGCAACTGGAAGCGCAGTCATTGATAGCTCAGCTCAAAGAGCAACTGAACCAGGCAATGAATGTAAAAGAAGCGCCGATGTATGATGTATCGGATTCTATCCCATTGAACACTACGTTATCATTGGGTGACATACAGCAGGGTTTGGAGAATAACAATCCGACTTTGCAGATCGCCCGGAAGAATATCGATATTGCTGGCCTCACACTAAAAGAAAGAAAGGCAGAAAGATGGCCAACCGTTTCTTTTAATTCAGTATATAATTTCACCCGTACCAATAATCAATCGGTGATCAACCCCTTCTCTCCCCTTTTTAACCAGAGCCGTGGATTTAATTACGGTATCACAGCCAATATCCCCATCTTCAACAACTATCTTGTAAAAAGGCAGATCAAACAGGCAGAACTTTCAATTACCTACCAGCAACTGTTCTTAGAAAATCAGCGCTCGGTACTGAACCTTGCGGTCGTCTATGCTTTTCTTGAATACGAAAGACAGAAAAAAGCTTTGGCCCTCGAAGAAGAAAATATTTTACTCGCCAGGGAAAATGTGAGCATCGTATCGCAGGTCTATCGGTTGAATTCCATTACCCTGATCCAGTTAAAAGAAGCAGAAAGAAGTTTGCAGGATGCTTATGTACGATTGATCACGGCGAGGTATAATACGAAGCTGGCGGAAACGGAGTTGTTGAGGTTGAAAGGGGATTTGGTGCGGTGATGAGATTTTTCGTTCATTGCATGTTGTTTTTCGGCTTTTGAATTAGTTTGTAGTTAGTAGTTTGTGGTTTGTAGTTGGAAAACGCAAAACTATGGCGACCATACAAAAATTCGAAGAGCTCGAAGTGTGGAAGAAAGCGAGGATATTAAGCCGCAAGATCTATCCGCTCACTTACAAAGAACCTATTGCGAATGATTTTCGTTTGAGAGATCAGAGGCGAGGCAGCGTTGGTTCCATCATGGATAATATAGCCGAGGGTTTTGAAAGAGGAAGCAAACTGGAGTTCATTAACGCTTTAACAACCGCAAAAGGTGAGACAGGTGTGCTTAAATCACAGTTATATAGATGTTTTGATAATAACTATATATCTAAAAAAGTTTTTGACGAACTTTACGGTGATGCAGATGAAATAACTAAAATGTTGACCAGGCTTATTAATTATCTCAATAAATCAGCCATCAAAGGCCAAAAGTTCAAAAATCGTTGATTCATGACCGAACAACAAACTACAAACCATAAACTACAAACTGTGCTCGTAGGTATAATAATGGGTAGTGACAGCGACCTTAACGTTATGCAGGCAGCTTCGGATATTTTAAAGCAATTCGATATCCCGCATGAAGTAACGGTGGTATCGGCTCACCGTACGCCACACCGGATGATAGAATACGCCAGTACTGCTAAAGATAGAGGACTGAAGGTTATCATTGCTGGTGCTGGGGGCGCAGCACATTTACCCGGGATGGTAGCAGCTGTAACTACACTCCCGGTGATCGGCGTACCTATCAAATCATCCAATTCGATAGACGGCTGGGATTCTGTTCTTTCTATCCTGCAAATGCCCAATGGAGTGCCCGTGGGTACGGTAGCGCTCAATGCGTCAAAGAATGCGGGCATCCTCGCCGCTGAGATCCTCGGCACGGCAGATGAAGCGATCTCCAAAAAAGTAGCCGACTACAAAAACTCTCTCAACAATGAAGTGATCGAAAAAGTGGAAAAAATGAAAAAGGAAGGTTGGGAAAATAAGTTTGATTGAAAGCGCTGAACATATTTTTTGAACCACTTAGAATCACAGGCACATAGATTTACACATAGTTTATGAGAATGATCAAGAAGTACGTGGATACGCTTACTATGTACCAACCTATGTATCTATGTAACTATGTGGTTCCATTTCGCAGCATTATAACCGCTATTCTCTCCTTCGTTCTTTTGATATTCAGTAGTTGTAAAAATGATAATACCGTCCTGACGGAAGTAAAAGAACTGCCGGATTATCCTTCCGCTTCGGGTATAGAGTTGTTCAAACGAAAAGTTTATATCATCGGTGATGATGCCAATAATATGCTGGTGCTCGACAGCAATCTGAATATCATCGATTCGGTTCCTTTGTATTCCTACGCAGAAAAAAGGATCCCTAAACAATGGAAAGCCGACCTTGAGAGTATAACTGTACTCAATGGTAAATTATTCATGGCAGGTTCGGGTTCCTCGCTCAGTTCGCAAAGAAATGTGGGCTGGATCTATAGTGGCAGAAAATTTGGGCCTGAACTGGATAGTATCCGTCTTGATACTTTTTACAGGCGCATCGCTTTGAGCGGTATCCCTGAAATAAATATCGAAGGTGTTTGTGCTATCCCGGGCACAGTGATCTTTTCCAACAGGGGAAATAAAAATTATCGTAAAAATCAACTGGTGTTTACCAATTCCAATTTCCTACAACAGCAAGTGAACGCTACTATTAATACTGCATTGATCGGGAGCAATAGCGATTCAACTTCTTTCAGTGGTGTTTCAGGTATGGGGTATGCACGGAAAAGCGACTGCCTTATCCTGACAGTGTCTACCGAAGACACCCGCAATGCCATGGATGATGGCGCCATTGGCAAAAGCTATCTCTGGCTCGTAAAGAATATCAGTTCCAAAAAGAATTGGAAAGCGATCAACCCAGATATCATTATTGACCTGGATAAAACAGATCGCCGTTTCAAAGGACAGAAGATAGAATCTGTATGCGTCATAAAAGAAGATGGCGATCTTCTCTACCTTCTCCTCGCGGCTGACAATGACAACGGGAGCAGTACCCTCTTCCAGATGGCTGTCTCTACCGATTGAACCGTCATGTGATAACTGAATAGTTGAATCACAAGGCACAGTAGAAACATAGCCCTTCACATAGGTTATTCGCTATGTTTCCCCCTATCTGCCTATGTTCTTAATGTGGTTCAGATGGCAGATCCCCCGCATTGATCTTCCTGCAATGAATGAAAAATTCAGTATTTTTCTAATATAATTGCTTACCTCAATCCTGTAAAATGAAAAAACTACTGCTATTAGCCGTCATACTATTTGCAGGCACTTTTCTTATCGTTTCCTCCGCTCAAACACCTCTCCAGTACAGGGATACGAGTATCAAGGGCCCGCAGACCTTTGCTATTATCCTGGGGATCTCAAAGTATAAGTATGTACGTCCGCTTACATATGCAGATAAAGATGCTGAACTGTTCCGTGATTTTTTAAGGTCACCCGGTGGTGGCAGCATAAAAGATGACAATATATTTGCGTTGCTGAATGACCAGGCGCTGCATTCCACTTTCTGGACAAAAGGATTTCAGTGGCTTCGTGCCAAGCAATTGCAGAAAGGTGACCGTCTCTTCATCTACCTCGCTGGTCACGGCGATGCGATCGACGAGGACCAGTATTTCTTTTTAAGTTATGACTGTAATCCCGCGGGCGATAAGAACAACTATCTCGTAGGTGGAGCGATACAGTTATATAACCTGAAGAAAAAAATAGCCAATGAGACCAATAAAGGTGTCGATGTATTCTTTGTGATGGATGCCTGCCGCTCTAATGAATTACCCGGCGGACAGGAAGGGTTGAACTACCTGAATAATGCCATCACTGAGAAAAAAGCAGGCGAGATCATGATGCTCGCTACAGCTGCAGGTCAGGAATCCCTTGAAGATGCTTCGATTGGTAATGGCCATGGTTTATTCACCTGGTATTTGGTGGATGGTCTGAGTGGACTGGCAGAGACCGGCAGCCCCGACAGCAAAATAACTTTCTCGGAGATAAAAAAGTATGTGGCCGCGAATGTCCCGTCCGTAGCAGCTCGTTTTAACCGGAAGCAAGATCCTTTCTTCTGCTGTAACGAGAATGATGCAAAGATCATAAGCAATATAGATGCAGCTTACCTGCAAAAATGGATACAGAACAAAAAAAGAGGCGGGGGTAATTCCTTCAACGGTTTTACAAAAGAGGATTACAAAAGATTCGCAGCGGATACGGCACTGGTAGAGACCTATAACCGTTTCAACCGGGCTATCCGTAATAATAGCCTCAGCGGTGGCTCTTCTGCTGAAGATTATTACCAGCAACTTGCAACAAAGTATCCCAATAACCCTTATACACTTGATGCTAAATCGACACTGGCCGCTGAATTCATCAACGATGCACAGGAAAGAGTGAATGAATACCTTAATTGTGGTCTTGTGAGCTCCACAAAAGAGAAACAGCAAAACGCCGAAGCAGGTGATCGATTGGAAAAAGCTATCAACTTACTTCGGCAGGAGGATCCTGATCTTGCAAGTGCTTTACGCGGAAGAATGTACCTCCTTAAAGCAACAGGTAATGATGGAACAGGCGCCGAAGCATTCAATTTTGCGCATGCGGCACGAGCCATCGATCCCAACGGTGCATATATTTTAAATTGGCTCTCCCG
>DATLCB010000267.1:0-21422 GCA_035526625.1 Chitinophagaceae bacterium | reverse complement strand
AAGATGGTATCCGGTTTCGTTGTCAAGCAGTCTAAATAACAATTACCGTTAAACAATACCAAAGCCCTCTCCATATGGAGGGGGCTTTTTCTTTGACCGGGTATCTGTAAATTTGCCGGATGAATGAACTTCCTGTTCTTCCTGCGGCGGTGGATAATACAAGGGTTAAGAAGCCTGATTGGCTAAGGGTGAAACTGCCCATTGGCGAGGAATACAGGCATGTAAGGGGGCTCGTTGACAGTTACAAGCTGCATACGATATGTGAAAGTGGCAATTGTCCTAATATGGGAGAATGCTGGGGTGCCGGGACTGCGACGTTCATGATACTAGGCAATACCTGTACAAGGAGCTGTGGTTTCTGTGCCGTGGCAACGGGAAGGCCCGAACCCCTCGATTGGGATGAACCGCAAAGGGTCGCGGAAGCGATCCACCTGATGAAAGTAAAGCATGCCGTCATCACATCCGTTGACCGTGATGAGATCAAAGACGGTGGATCCGTAATCTGGCATAATACCATCAAGGCCGTCAAATTGCTGAATCCCGGAACAACACTGGAAACACTGATCCCCGATTTCAAAGGAGACAAAGAGAATATACAACGGATCATTGATGCGGCACCTGAAGTGGTGAGTCATAATATCGAAACAGTCGAGAGGCTGACAAGACAGGTGCGTATCCAGGCCAAATACTGGCGCAGCATGGAAGTGATCCGGACATTGAAAGAAGGCGGCAAGCGCACCAAAAGTGGTATCATGCTCGGCCTGGGGGAAGCAAAAGAAGAGGTGATTCAAACTATGAAAGACCTTAAGGAGAATGGTTGTGACGTGATCACCATCGGCCAATATCTTCAACCCACTAAAAAACATTTACCTGTTCATCGTTTTGTACACCCCGATGAATTTGCTGAATACAAAGAGATGGGTTACCAGATGGGACTGGACTATGTCGAAAGCGGACCATTGGTTCGTTCATCTTACCATAGTGAAAGGCATGTGTTTCCTGGCTTCGGAAGGAAAGAATGGGAACTAAGCAGATGACAGTTGATAGATGATACTGACAGATAAAAGATAAAAACTAATAGATAATAGTTGTTTTGATGGCAAAGTCTTACTGTAGTCTGCTATTCCTTTTGATCACGGGCGTTTTCTTTTCAAATTACACTTATGGGCAATTGAAATGGCAGAACGCAGATCTCTTATTTCAGCCGCTGCCTTCGTCTGTTCATATCTATTATACAGAAGAAAAAATAGATACAAGCCCGTTCAGAGCTTATTACCTCGTAGCCGATCTGAAAGATAAAAAACTTGCCTTCACTGTCGATACTTCAAGGGATCGCCGGTTGACCCCTTCAAAATTCTACGAGCGTAATAATAAAGCGCTGGTCGTTGTCAACACTACTTTCTTTTCCTATGAGACGAACAGGAGCCTGAATGCTGTCATAAAAAATGGAAAGCTGGTCGCCTATAACCAGCACACGATAGCCGGCAAAGGGAAGGATACATTCACCTATCGTCATCCATTGGGCAGTGCGATAGGGATCTCTAAAAAAAGAGAGGTGGATGTAGCATGGCTGTACACGGATTCACTTGAAAGATTTCCTTATGCAAGTCAATGGGAGTTTGCCGCGTTCAAAGACTCTTTTCCTTCACATGATCTGAAATATTACTTGTATGCTACTTCAATAGGTTCCCATGCTATGAAAACATCATTGTCCAAATGGAAAATGCAAACAGCGATCGGCGGCGGGCCGGTTCTCCTGCAAAACGGTGAAATAAAGATCACCAACAATGAGGAACTAAAATTTGCGGGCAAAGCCATCAATGATAAGCATCCAAGAACAGCGATCGGCTATACAGCGGAGGGAAAACTGATTATCCTGATGGTCGAGGGCCGGAATAAGAATGCAGGCGGCGCAACCCTCCATCAACTTGCAGCAATATTCAAAGACCTTGGCTGCCAGGAAGCATTGAACCTTGATGGCGGTGGAAGCAGTTGTATGCTTGTCAATGGAAAAGAAACCATCAAGGTCTCAGACGCGGCGGGGCAAAGACCTGTACCCGCAGTTTTCCTTATTAAACAACAGTAAAACAGCCTGTAGTGGATAAAATATGAGGTCGAAGGATACCCTTTATCCTTTCTGGCATGATTTTGACCAATGGAAGGTCAAAATAGCTCAATTATGAAAAAGCCCTTTTTATTGCTACTCTCCAGCTTCCTTACAGCCGCTATAATATTGATGGCTTGCCAGAAAGATAATAATGATGCTGGCAGCACCACCCTGAAAGTAAGAATGACCGATGCCCCGATCAACGCTGATTTTGTGAACGTGGATATACGGGAGGTAAAAGTGAATTTCAGGGATGACTCGAGTGGTTGGGTTAGCCTGAATACCGTAGCCGGTATTTATGATCTGCTGGGACTTCAGAATGGAGTGGATACCCTGCTTGCAGTAGGTGTGATCCCCGGCAATTCTGTAAAAGAGATCCGCTTTGTGCTTGGACCTAATAACAGTATAGTGGTGAATGGTGTGAACTATCCTCTTACTATACCCAGTGGTTCTGAGTCGGGTTTGAAGCTAAAAATTAATAAGCAATTAAGTGGTCCCGTGGATTCATTGCTGATCGACTTTGACGCAGCTCTTTCAATTCACCAAACAGGTAACGGGGAGTATAAACTCAAACCTGTTCTTAAGATAAAATAATCATCCATTTCTATGATCGATAAGCAGCTCACCATAACGGAGGCTGCTTTTTTTTATTATTAAGAAGTTCATTCGGACCATGCCAGTGCACTGGCCCCGAGGATAGCCGCATCTGCTTCCTTAAGGTCGCTGAAGAGCAACTTCACTTTATTTTTAAAGACCTGGACAAGATTATCTTCCATGGCCTGCCGTGTCGGTTTCATGATCAGGTCACCTGCCTTGGTCAGTCCTCCAAAAAGAATAATAGCTTCTGGAGACGAGAACATCACGAAATTGGCCAGGGCCTCGCCCAATATCTTCCCCGTAAATTCAAAGACCTCGTTGGCTATCTTATCACCTTTGGTGGCACATTCATACACCGTTTGACTCGTAATAAGATCATTGATGCTGTAATCACGCAGTAAACTTCCGGTATGCGGGTTTTCGGTAAGCATTTCAATAGCGGTTTCCCTGACACCTGTTGCCGATGCATAGGATTCAAGCGTACCACGGATTCCTGTGCCTTTGTGCATCCTGCCTCCGTGGCGTATGATCGTATGACCGAGTTCGCCCGCAAAGCCATCATGCCCTAATATGATATTACCATTCGCCACAATACCACTGCCGACACCCGTGCCTAAGGTGATCACAATAAAATCTTTCATGCCCTTAGCGCAGCCGTATTGCATTTCACCCATCGCAGCGGCATTGGCATCATTGGTGAGTTTCGCAGGAAGCCCGAATTTCTCGCCGAACATTTTAGCAAGGGGAATGATACCTTTCCACTTAAGGTTAGGTGCATATTCAATTGTGCCGGTATAGTAATTTCCATTTGGAGCGCCAATGCCGACGCCACTGAAATTCTTTATCCCCCCATTCTTTTCAATGACAGGTGAAAGTTGTGTATGAAGTTCATTAATGAAATCCTGGACACCGCCGGGTCCATTTGTGAGAAGTCGGCCCTGTTCGAGTATAACGCCCTCCTTATTGACGATACCAAATTTAGTATTGGTGCCGCCGATATCGATGCCTATTGCGTAATTGGCCATACTTGTTTAAAATATCCGGGTGAAATAATTAATGTCCCACGCTTTTCGCTTTACTAAGTTCGTCAAGGTCTATACCCTGTTTTTTCAGATCCGTTCTTGCCTTCATCGCATAATAGATCAAATAAGCAAAGCAGGCGATCCCTACAAAATAAGAATTGCTGATCCCCAGGATATGATCAGCAGATAAATAACCCTGGAGTACACTGATAACGCCACCCCCCATGATCATAAAGATCAGGAAATTTGATCCTTCACTCGTATGCTTACCTAACCCGGAGATCGATAAAGTAAAAATACAGGGCCATAAAGTGGAACAGAACAGACCCACACTGCATATAGCATAGACGCTTATC
Source organism: Chitinophagaceae bacterium (assembly GCA_035526625.1). Lineage (GTDB taxonomy): Bacteria > Bacteroidota > Bacteroidia > Chitinophagales > Chitinophagaceae > JJ008. The sequence continues at coordinate 17,340 of DATLCB010000267.1, read as the reverse complement.
CTGTGATCAGGTGATAATATAGCCACGAATAAAGCTATTATTCCAAAGAAGCTAAATATCAATAGTTGCCTGGCAGGATTTCCCTTGCTCAATAAATTCGCTATTATCAACACAATGATCACCAGGCTATAAATATAAAAGGGTTGGAGATCGTTTTTTGCTATGGCATTTACCAAAAGATAAACTCCAAAAGCTAAATAGGGCATAAGGAACTGAAGAATTCTTTTTGTGCTTTGAGCAAAACCAAACGCCTCTGCAGAAGCTGTCCAGCGGCCGATCATTAAGCTTGCCCAAAACAGAGAAATATAAGGTGCTGTACCGCTGGTGGGTGTTCCCAATTTTTGTTTCATATACTCCGGTAAATTAGCAGCTGTGCTTACTTCGACCCCTACATATACAAATATGGCGATCATCCCCAGCCAAAGCTGGGGGTATTTGAAAGGAGAACCACGATCAACCCAGGTTGATTTTGCTTCCACAAGATCTTCCGTATTACTGACCAACTGGTTGGGTACTGATGAAAAATAAAAAATGGCTGCTACTAACAGGAATGCCGCACCCAGAACGAGGTAGGGGATCTTTACAGCACTTAATGTACTTACCATAACAGTAGAGACAGTACCAAAAATTGCCAGCTTTACTATCAGGGGCCCGATAGTGGTGCCGAAATTATTTACACCTCCTGCCATATTTAAACGCTGGGATCCGGTAGCCGCACTACCCATATTGATAGCAAGTGGATTGGCTGCAGTTTGCTGCAAAGAAAAACCCAGGCCTATAATAAATAAACCGGAAATAAATAAGGGAAAGGACTCCGCACTCGCAGCGGGTATGAACAGGAGAGTGCCAATTGCTGAAATGATCAAACCTATACTGATGCCATTTTTATAACCAATCTTATTCAACAGATCTTCCTTCAGGATCTTGCTGATAAAAAAATACAGGATCGCACCAACAGAATAAGCCACATAAAATGCAAATGATACCATTTGCGCCTGCACTTGTGTCAAATGCAATTTCTCTTTAAATACCGGGATCAAAACATCGTTGCTGGCCGCGACAAATCCCCAAAAGAAAAATACGCTCACCAGCGTACCAAACTGACCCCATTTTGTTTTTTGCTCCATAGCGATATAACCTTTAGTCTCAAATGTATAGCAATTTATATAACGGAATTGTAGCCCATCAAAATACTTTACCGCAATTACTGATTCTTCATTAAGTTCGGGAAACTTTTGCCAAATGAGTACAGCTACAGTTACGGTTGCTCCTAAAAGAAACTACATTTTCCCGCTGCTGATAATTGGTATCTTTTTTTTCATTTTTGGTTTTACTACCTGGGCAAACAGCCAACTCATTCCTTATTTCAAAATTGCTTGCGAGCTAAGCACTTCACAATCATTACTGGTCGCCACTGCTTTTTTTGCTGCTTATTTTGTGATGGCTCTGCCCTCATCTTATATTCTTGATAAAATCGGTTATAAAAAAGGTATGATCCTTGGATTGATGGTCATGGCTGCCGGAGCGCTTTTATTCATACCTGCGGCGAATTCCCGGAGCTATCCAATGTTCCTTATTGCATTATTCGTGATAGGCACAGGACTGGCATTATTGCAAACAGCATCCAATCCATATGTAACGATCCTTGGCCCTATCGAAAGTGCAGCGCAGCGTATCAGCATCATGGGCATTTGCAATAAACTGGCTGGTATTATAGCCGTAGTTATTATGGGAGGTATTGTATTGAAGGATGTAGACGCTTTCAAAGCAAAACTGGCAACTCTTTCTCCCGCGGATAAAGTTCATGAACTGGATGAGTTGATACAACGGGTCGTCAACCCCTATATAACTATAGCGATCATTCTTGTTGCCTTTGCTATTCTCCTGATGTTCCTTACCCTGCCTGAAGTAAAGCAAGAGGAAGAAACGGAAAGCTCTCTTTCCGCGAATAAAAAAAGTATTTTCCAGTTTCCCTTTCTCTTATTGGGTGCTCTTGCGATCTTTTTTTATGTCGGGGCAGAAGTGATCAGTTATGATACATTTGCCGGCTTCGGGGAATCTTTAGGTTACTCAACAGGAAAAGCAGCCGGGTTTGCGAAATTTACCGGCTATGGATTACTGATCGGATATGTATTGGGCATTATTTGTATCCCAAGATTTATCTCGCAAAGCAAGGCATTGGTCATAAGTTGTGTACTAAGCCTTTTATTTGTTTTGCTGTCCATGTTTACTAAGGGAACGATAGCTGTTGCGTGTTTTGCGGGGCTTGGATTGTCCAATGCACTAATGTGGCCGGCGATATGGCCATTGGCGATTGAAGGATTGGGGAGGTTCACTAAAACAGGCGCGGCTTTATTGATCATGGGGATTGCGGGTGGCGCAGTATTACCTCCGATATACGGGGAATTAGCTACGGCAATGGGATCCAGGCAAACTGCGTATTGGATGATGATCCCGTGTTACCTGTTTATCCTCTATTTTGCTACGAAAGGACACAAAGCGGGCAAAAAATAATGTATGGAGATCATTCATGTTGCGGCAGAATGTTACCCGGTTGCCAAAGCCGGCGGACTTGGAGATGTGGTAGGCGCCTTACCCAAATACCAGGCAGAACTCGGGCATGTCACGAAAGTGGTAATGCCTATGTACCGGACTAAATTCCTTTACGATAATAAATGGGACCTGGTTCACGAAAGCGACCAGCATATGGGTCCGCATCATTTTCACTACAGTATCATCAAAGAAAGAACGAATAAACTTGGCTTCGATCTTTACCTCGTTGATATCAATGGCTTGCTCGACAGGGAAAAGATCTATGGTTATGAGGACGATACCGAAAGATTCTTAGCTTTTCAAATAGCTGTATGTGACTGGTTGAAAAAATGGACGCATACACCCGATGTGATACATTGCCATGATCATCATACGGGTCTCATTCCATTCATGATTAAATATTGCCTTGAGTTCAGGCCCCAACTCTCAGAAATTCCTACTGTCTTCACTGTTCACAATGCGCAGTACCAGGGATGGATGGGTTGGGATAAATATTATTACCTGCCTGCTTTTGATTCATGGAAATGGGGGCTGCTCGATTGGGATAAAACCATAAACCCCATGGCCGCGGCGGTAAAGTGTGCCTGGAAAGTAACAACGGTCAGCAATAGTTATCTCGATGAACTCAAAGGCGCTGCCAACGGATTGGAAAACCTTTTCAGTTCGGAGCAGGCAAAAAGTCATGGTATACTCAATGGTATCGATACGCAGGTCTGGGATCCTCTTACAGATAGCATGATCTTTAAGAACTATGACAAGGCGCTCGTGGAAAAGGGAAAATTGAAAAATAAAAAAGAACTCGCCGGCAAATTTGATTTGGATCCGGCAAAACCATTGGTGTCTTTTATTGGCAGGTTAGTAGGAGAGAAGTCTGCTGATCTTTTACCTGAAGCTATCAGCCAGGCGATCTACCAGCATAATGGTAATGTGAATTTTTTGGTGCTGGGTTCAGGCGATCCCAAGCTCGAAGATCAGCTTGACCAGATGAAGCACCGGTTCAGCGGCTATTACAATGCGCATATAGGTTATAGCGAACCGCTTAGTCACCTGATGTATGCCGGATCTGATTTCCTGTTAATGCCAAGCCGCGTGGAGCCTTGTGGCCTGAATCAAATGTATGCACTGCGTTATGGTACCATTCCGATGGTAAGAACAGTCGGGGGTTTAAAGGATACGGTGATTGATATGGGCGACCGGCAGGGATTTGGTATCCGCTTTGACCAGGCATCGGTCTGGGATATCAGTTATTCCATTGGCCGGGCTATTGACCTTTACCAGAATAAACCTGACCTTTATAGCTGGATGAGGGAGCACATGATGACGATCGATCATTCCTGGGATGGCGCGGCGCAGCAGTATATTGATCTTTATAAGGCGTTGAAGCAATAACTGAGATAAAAGATAAAAACTAATAGAGAAAAGTTCTTATAGTAGAAAAATCCTTTTTTCAACGAGATTTTCCTCATGGTGGAAATTGTGAATGACTGTTACTTGGCAGTTCATTAAAGCAATTTTATGAGCCAGGATAGTATCTTAAAAACAAAGAGCTTTGATTTTGCAGTTCGAATCATTAATTTGTACAAGTATCTTAAGAAAAAACACGGAGAGTATATAATATCACAACAGATCTTAAAAGCAGGAACTGCAATTGGAGCACTAATTCGTGAAGCGGAATTCGCCGAGAGCAGGAAAGACTTTGGCCATAAGTTGACGATTGGGCTAAAAGAAGCAAATGAAACAGTGTATTGGCTGGAGTTATTATTCGCTACTGAGTTTATTGATAAGAAGATGTTTGATTCTATCCATACAGAAGCCATCTCGCTGTTAAAGATGCTTGTAGCAAGTGTGAAAACAATAAAGAGCAAAATCTGATATTGGTCGAGTGTTGAGTCAGTAGGAATTATCGAACTGAAAGGACTTTTATCTATTATCTTTTAGTTTTTATCTTCAAAGGTATATGTCAAAACAAACAATCACCAATTCCAAAGAGATCCTTTCCGTTATCCTTGGGGGTGGAGCGGGCAGCAGGTTGTATCCGTTAACTGCCAACCGTTCCAAGCCGGCTGTACCGATCGCTGGAAAATACCGGCTCGTCGATATCCCTATTTCCAATTGCCTGAACAATGGGATCGGAAGGATGTTTGTACTCACACAATTCAATTCAGCTTCTCTCAACCGCCATATCAAGAACACATATCATTTCAGCGCTTTCAGTAAAGCTTTTGTAGATATACTCGCTGCAGAACAAACACCCGATAATCCTACCTGGTACCAGGGTACTGCGGATGCAGTACGACAGGGGTTACGACATATAGAGCCTTTTGAAAGTGATTATGTGCTGATACTCTCGGGCGACCAGTTATACCAGATGAATTTTGCTGAGATGCTGGAGAACCATAAAAAACTGGGCGCTGATATATCCATTGCCACCATTCCTGTTGGATCACGAGAAGCACCCGAGTTTGGCATAATGAAATCCTCGCATGGCATGGTGGATTCTTTTATTGAAAAACCAAAAAAGGAATTGTTGCCCGAATGGATAAGTGAGACCAGCGACCTGATGAAACTGCAGGGGAGGAATTACCTCGCATCGATGGGTATCTATATTTTTAACCGGCAATTATTATTCGACCTGCTGCAAACAGAACATAAGGATGCGACCGACTTTGGTAAGGAGATCATCCCGGAGGCAATGAAAAGATATAAAGTGGCCAGTTACCAATATGAAGGGTATTGGACAGATATCGGGAATACCTATTCTTTCTTTGAAGCCAATCTTGGCCTTACGCAGGATCTGCCTGATTTTAATCTCTTTGATAACGACAATGCGATCTATACACGTCCCCGTATGTTGCCGCCAGCGAAGATCAGTGGCACTACGCTGGAAAAAACTTTGGTCGCTGAAGGTTCCATTATCAATGCATCAAGGATCGAACATTCCGTTATAGGTATACGTTCCCGGATAGGACACGGCAGCACCCTGGTAAGCACTTATATCATGGGCGGTGATTATTATGAAACCCTGCCTGAAATAGCGCTTGCCAAAGAAAGAGGGTATCCCGTATTAGGTATTGGCGACAGGTGCTATATCAAGAACGCCATACTCGATAAGAATGTAAGAGTGGGCAATGATGTTCGCATCAATGGCGGCCAGCATCTTGAGAATGCTGATCACGCATTATACACGATAAAAGATGGTATTGTTGTAGTCAAGAAAGGAGCTATCATCCCTAATGGCTTTGTTATCTAAATAACAAAGTTGATCAGCATCTTGCTGCCATAAGTTCCCCATTCTTCAGCCAATTTGCCGAGCCTTGTCATCAAGGCTGGACGATTTACTTTCTTACCCTTGGTAGGAGCTACTACAGGTTTCATATTTACATCGAACACCTCTACTTTGGTGGCAAACCAGGTAGCATGCAGGCGGGGGATACCAATGCCGAGTACCATCCCGGGTAATCCATGAATCCCTTCAGGGCCCCCGTTGATCAACAGCTCATCGGTATAGAAAGCAAAGACGGCGATGGAATCATTGATAATACCCACAGCTTTCCGGCAATCGTATCCCGCGATGGTGCGGAGATCGCCGGTTAACTTCCACTTGATCTTTAACATCGTGTCTTCCACCAGGAAGGTCTCTTCGTAAACAGGTTTTTGAGAGATGGTCATGCCTGTCCTGTAATCATTGAAAACAACATTCTTATCGCCTACAGGACGATACCACATGCGTGGATCGACGGGGGTTTCTTTACCTGGTCTGTATATGGACCTTGTTGTGTCACCGATGAACTCATAGTAGTTGACAATAGATACGGGATAACGATCTTTATTTTGCTCATACCAACTGTTTCCTTCCTGCAGGTCCTTCATCAACTGGCGGACACTGGTTGTCTTTTCAAATTCTACTTTGATGGTAGAAAAAAAACGGGCCTGGGCATTAGCAATATGGGCTGTCAATGTTATAGCTATGACAAGTAGTGTATTCTTTATCATTTTGTGGTTCCTCCGGGTGCTTTGTTGAATGACCATTCGAATTTCAGCAGGAAATAACGGCTGATCTTTTGGTAACGGTCATCAGAAATGAATGTGCTGCTGATATTACGCGTAAATCCTTTGTTATCGTCAAGGATATCGTTCACATAGATGCCGATCTTTCCGGCGTCTTTCTTAAATATTTTTTTGGATAGCCCTGCATTCCAGATGATGAGGTTTGTATTGGTAGCAAAGGCCGGTAGTTTTTGCCGCAGGTCCGCATTCAGGCTGGAATTGAATTCCATTTTCCAGGGCAATGTCATTTCTGCTTCGGCCCATCCGCCATAGGACCAGTAATTGTTGTTGTTGGTTTTCGAAAAAGACGAATTGGATTTGTTATAACCAATACGTGGCCTGATGCTGAAATCAAATTTTTCCTCACTCTCGATACCTAACTGCAGTTCAAAACTCAAAGAGAAAGAACGGGTGAGACCCTTAACTCCATTCACAAAATTATTGAACCTGTTCCCATTACCATTTATACTAAAACCGTAGTTGGGTTTTTTGTTGCCTTTGCTTTTATTATAACTCGACCACATATACCAGTTACGGTTGCCACTGACATTGACGGGGTAATAGGTCCGCTTACCGGTGTTCAGGTCGATCGTATTGAACTGGGTAATGGCATTCTGCTGAATATTATAAGAGAAATTTGCACCCAGCCATGATTGCGACAATACTTTATACTGGTTAACGAATACGGACATGCTGTGATTGAAACCTACTTTAAGATCGGGGTTGCCCGTATATACATTGAGTTCATCGGTATTATCCCGCAATGGCTGAAGCTGGTTGATATTTGGCTGTATGGTATTGCCGCGGTAATTGATACCTATATTGAATTGCGCCTTTGGCGTGAAATTGACCTGCGCCTGCGGTGTTACATTAAAGAAGTTGAACTTATTGGTGGAATTACTGTCAAGGTCGTGCAAGCCTAATTTTATAGCAGAAAAACCAGAACCGATCCCGGCTCTCATCTTCTTGCCTGTATAACGAAAGATGGCGCTGCCACTGTGTGAGAAAGCATCCAGTTCGAAATTATTACTGAAATCCGTAACACGATCCTGGTACTTACCATTGAAATCCTTTTCATAAGTATTGCGCAGCGAACGGGAGTGATTCTTGTTCCATGCATAATCCATCACCAGCATCCATTTGACCGATAAGGGTTCCATGAATGTGGTTTTGATGCCTAAGGTGGTAGAGCGGCCATCAAATAATTTTTGCTGATCTACCGTATCACTGCTCTGATAAATACCAGAAGGATCAAAGAACCTGATCCTGGTGTACACAAGCCCGCTATTATCATCCTCTGTTACGCCATACCGCAGTACCGTATTCAATTGCCTGTTCTTCTTTTTAAATAATTGTTTCCAAGTAAGCTGGTTGTCGACCTGGCTGCGGTCTGTATTATTTGAATAGGAATTAAAACTCTGGTTGACCGTATCCAGGTCCTCAGCAATGAATTCGCCATTATTAGTACCATCATTGCTTCCGATCTTCTTCGTATAAGCAGTGACGATCTTGAATGTGGCGAACGAATCCAGTTTCCATTCGTACTTGCCATTGATAGCATGTTGGCGGTTCAGTCCGTTTTTAGTAGTGTACTTGTTGCTATAACTAACACCGTTAGGGAGGATATTCTGCGTGAAGGTGGTTCCGATATTCGTTGTAGCGAGTTGGTTATACCGATAAGAAACATTCACATTATGCTTGTCGGCGTTCCATTTATTGCTGAACAAAGCGCCGCCTGTCCATGCATTGGGTAAACCGCGAAGGCTCCAGTCATTAAACTCATCGTTACCACCGAAACTAAAATAGTAGCCGCTGAGCTCATCATACTCAAAATCATTTTCCATGCCGAGCTTCTGGCGATCCTCCCAGTTAAGACTTCCTGTATTCACATTCGTCTTGGTGCCATAGACCGATATTTTCTTCTTGCCAACAAACTTATTGTAAAGGGCCTTGCCTTCGAAATATTTATGGAGATCACTGCCCGCCTGTATCTTTCCGAAAGCGCCTTTCTTGGCGTCTTCTTTTAATTTGATGTTTACTGTCTTCCCTTCATTGCCGGTGGTCATGCCTGTCATGTTCTGCTGTTCTGTTTTTGTTTCGAACACCTGTACTTTATCAACGGCTTTGGCAGAAATATTCTGGGTAGCCATGGTAGGATCATCACCAAAGAACTCTTCACCATCTACCAGTACTTTATCCACTCTTTTGCCCTGCGCTACAATTTCCCCTTTGCTGTTGACGGAAAAGCCCGGCAATTTTTTTAAGAGGTCTTCCACCGTAGCCCCTTCTTTTACTTTAAAACTGTCAGCCACAAATTCGGTGGTGTCACCTTTGATACGTATGGCGCCCACTGTTTTTACAATTACTTCATTGAGGAGCTTGCTCGCCGGTGTCATAAATACATCACCCATATCCTTATCTGCTTTTACCTCAAGGTCCTCCATAAAATCGGCGAAGCGTGGGTAGGTGACCAGTATCACATAACGGCCAGTATCTGCTTGTGGTATTATAAATTTTCCTTCTTTGTCTGTGCGGGTAAAAGACACCAGTGTACTGTCAGATTTTCGCAACAATGATATGGCAGCGAGATGGAGGGATCTTTTTTCTGTAGAGTCAGTGATCTTTCCGCTTATGATACTTTTTTGTGCATGGGAAAATAGAACACATCCAAGCAGTAGTAAGGTAACAGCTAATTTTCGCATGATAGGTTTTAGTGGTTAGTCCTGAAAAATATGGATTGCCAGCCGGATCAGAACCGATAATTACCTGAACCGTGCAAAATTGATGATTTCCGGTAAGGGCAAGGCATAAATGCTATCCGAAGGCTGTTAATTTTTCATCAAAAATGCAGTAAGTTGAGTGAGATACGATCCTAACCAAATTCCATAATGCCTTCAAAGAAAAAAAATACCGTCCGGAAAGCTCAAAAGGATAATGACGAAGCAGGAACGAATGTCAGAAAGAAGGACCCAACACGATATGAGGAGGCAAATTTCATCGACACTTCAAAGCCTGTATGGAACTACTCACTGTTTACAGGTGAGGAAGTGGTCAATTACCAAAATGGCACCAATTACCAGTTGTACAAAAAATTCGGCTCTCATTCGATCCAGGTGAACGGAACATGGGGCATGTATTTCTGTGTGTGGGCGCCTAATGCGACAGCCATTTCTGTAAAAGGGCATTTCAATGACTGGAAGAACAGCGAGTATGAATTATATCCGCGGTGGGATAAGAGTGGGATATGGGAAGGGTTTATTCCTGGTTTTAAAACGGGAGAAGCATACAAGTATCATATTACCGGCTATGCAAAAAGAAAAATTGATAAGGGTGATCCCTTTGCCAATTACTGGGAGAAAAGACCGGAGACAGCCAGCATTACGTGGGATATGTATTACGAATGGAAAGATGAAGCATGGATGAAAGATCGAAAGAAGAAAAATGCATTGACTTCGCCCTGGTCCGTATACGAAGTGCATCTTGCCAGTTGGCAACGGCCCGATAAAAACGATGAAGAGAGTTATAATAGTTATGATGAGATCCGGGAGAGATTAGTGCCGTATGTAAAGGAATTGGGCTTTACCCATGTAGAGTTCATGCCGGTGATGGAGCATCCTTTCGATGGTAGCTGGGGTTACCAGTGTACAGGTTTTTTTGCATCCACCTCGAGATTTGGCGACCCGCAGGGACTGATGCGGTTGATCGATGCATTTCACCAGGAAGGAATAGGGGTGATACTGGATTGGGTGCCTTCCCATTTTCCTTATGATTCGCATGGCCTCTTCATGTTTGACGGGGCACATACTTACGAGTATGCTGATATGCGCAAGGGCTTTCACCCGGATTGGAACAGCTATATATTCAATTATAAAAGGGGAGAAGTAAAATCTTTCCTCATCAGCAGCGCACGATACTGGTTCGATCTTTTTCATATTGACGGAATAAGAGTGGATGCTGTTTCTTCGATGCTAAAGCTGAATTATTCAAGGAAAGACGGACAATGGGAACCCAATGAATATGGCGGCGATGGCAATCTTGAAGCGATCGCTTTTATTAAGGACCTCAACGAAACGATATACCGTGACTTCCCCGATGTACAAACCATCGCCGAGGAAGCTACCGACTGGCCGGGCATCAGCAAACGGACTGTTGACGGCGGTCTTGGTTTTGGAATGAAATGGATGATGGGCTGGATGCATGACAGCCTGGACTATTTTAAAATCGATCCGGTTTTTCGTCCCTTTCACCAGGACAAGTTCTCCTTCAGTATGATGTATTATTATGATGAGAACTTCATGCTCCCGCTGAGCCATGATGAAGTGGTGCATGGCAAAAGTCCGATGCTTTATAAAATGCCGGGTGATGAATGGCGGAAGTTCGCCAACCTGCGATTGTTGTACACATATATGTGGACACACCCGGGCGCCAAACTCTTATTCATGGGTAATGAGTTTGGACAGACCAGCGAATGGAATTATAAGTCGGAGTTGCAATGGGACCTGCTAAAGTTCGATGCACATCGCTTGCTCAAAGATTGCGTCGGTAGTTTGAATGAATTGCTAAAAAGACAGCCGGCCCTATATCAAAACCAATTCATACAGGAAGGTTTTGAATGGGTAGATCTGCATCACCGCGATGAATCGGTGATCGTTTACAAACGAAAGGGAAAGGAAAAAAAGGATGATCTGTTAATAATTTTGAATATGACCACTACTGTTCGAAATAATTGGGAGATAGTGGTAAGTGGAAAGCATTATAGGCAGGAAATATTCAACAGCGACGCTGCAATATATTGGGGTACAGGTGACGTTTTTAATCCTGTTATCCGGAGTGAGATGATTGATAAGAATCAAAAAATGTATAAGGTTACCGTAAATTTACCAGCCCTGGCAGGGATCATTCTGAAATAATACTATTTTGGAACGATATTCGCTGATTAGAAGCCGGTTAAGCTTTGATTACTCACTTGCAAAATATACCTTGCATGAGAAGCATATTTAGTCCAATCCAAATTAAAAATCCTATGAGACGCAACATCCTCACATTCTGTGTCGTAATGCTGGCAGCATTGCCATCATTTTCCCAAACATCTTCCATTTCGATCACGCCCGGCGCATTGGTTGACAGTGCTGATTTCTTTCTGCAAAAAGGTTTGCTGGAAAAACAAAATGGCCGACGCCTTGAATCCCTCAAAAATTTTGAGAAAGCGGCCAGGTATGATGCCAACAGCAAAGCCATCACCACTGAACTGGCGTCTGCTTACCAGGACCTCCGTCGTTATAACCTGGCGAGGGAAATGTACAAGAAACTTGTAACGATGGGAGAAGAGAACGCTGCTATCTATAAGCAACTGCTCAACCTTTCGTTCCAGATGAAGCAAAACGAAGACGTATTGCTTTATGCTGATAAATTAAAGACAGCCGATCCTTCCGAGAAAGTATTGTACTATGTCGGACGTGTGCATTATGACATGGATAATTATGGCGATGCTATCAAATACCTGACAGGCGCACAGAAGGAAGATCCTGCCAACGCGGAGATACCCTACCTGATAGCTCACAGTTATTCGGATATGATGAACTACAAACTCGCCGTTCCTTATTTCAAGAAGGCGATTGAAATGAAACCAACAGAAAGCTATTGGGTGTATGAACTGGGTTTGATCTGCTATGCCATGCACGACGATAAAAATGCACTGAAATATATCCTCGAAGCAGGAGATAAGGGTTATAAAAAAGATAATGACTATCTCGAAAACCTTTCCATCGCCTACCTGAATGTAGGTGAACTGGATAAAGGTGTGGAAATGCTGAACGAGATATTAAAAAGAAAACCAAGTGACCTGAACATACTCGGCATGGTGGCGGAAGCCTATTATGCTAAAGGAAAATTCGACCTGGCCATGGAGTACTACGACAGGATGCTTGAATACGATAAAGACAATGCTTCTTCGCTCTATATGATCGGTATGTGCTACCAGAAAAAAGGTGGAAAGGAAAATATGGAGAAAGGCACCCGTCTTTGCGACAAAGCGATCGAAATGGATCCATCGTTGGCAAACTTGAAACAAAAGAAAATGATGGCAGGTTTGTAGGACAGTCGTTAGTCCGGAGCGATTCAAAATAATTGGAGCAATCATGAGATCATGATTGCTTTTTCATTTACTGGCTATGACTAATGACTATCGACTCACGACTCACGAATTCTTTTACATTCTCTCTGGCACTCTTATCCCCAAAAGTCCCATTCCCGATGCAATAACATTAGCTGTCATCTCAGAAAGCTGCAGGCGCAGTTGTTTCTTTTCTTCCGATTCCGCATTCATGACCGAATGCTCAGTGTAGAAAGTATTGAAGGATTTAGCGAGATTGAAAACATAAATAGCTATCACCGATGGGTTGTGTTCCGTAACAGCCTGCTCAATGATCGTTGGATACTGTTCCAATTGAATAATAAGATCCTTCTCCAGTTTAAGCAAGCTCCCTGCTTGTAGCTTGAAACTTGTGCCCTGTGCCTTACGCAGTACAGATTTGATACGGGCATGTGTATACTGCACAAACGGCCCCGTAAATCCGTGAAAGTCGATGGACTCTTCGGGGTTGAATATCATCCGTTTTTTAGGATCTACCCGGAGCAGGAAAAATTTCAAAGCGCCTAAAGCAATGGTGTCATAAAGTTCTTTTAATTCTGCTTCCGTGAAATCTTTTACCTTTCCTAACTCTTCTGTTTTGTTCCTGGCCACATTCACCATTTCATCTACCATATCATCTGCGTCGACGACAGTTCCTTCCCTGCTCTTCATACGTCCGCTTGGTAATTCCACCATGCCATAGCTTAAATGATCGATACCTTCAGCATAAGGCTTACCGAGTTTTTGTAAACTCAACTGCAGCACTTTCATGTGATAGTTCTGTTCATCCGCTATCACATATAAACTCTGATCGTATTTGAATTCATCATATTTCTGCTGGGCCAAACCAAGATCCTGGGTGATATAAACAGAAGTGCCGTCCTTTCTCAATACCAGTTTCTCATCCAGGCCCTCAGCTGTCAGGTCGATCCACACACTGCCGTCTTCTTTTTTAAAGAAGACACCGTCCTTTAGTCCCTGCATCACAAACTGCTTGCCTACGATATAGGTATCACTTTCATAATACATTTTCTGGAAATCGGCGCCGATCCTCTTGTAAGTGATATCAAAACCTTCGTAGACCCAGCTGTTCATCTTCTTCCATAGATCGATGACCTCCGGTTTGCCTGCTTCCCAGTCCAATAACATCTGCTGGGTTTCTTTCATGATGGGCGCCTCTTTTTCTGCTTCTTCTTTTTTCATCCCACCCGTTACCAGTTCTTCTACCTCTTTTTTATACTCGTCATTGAACTTCACATAATATTCGCCGACAAAATGGTCCCCCTTCATGCTGGTTGATTGTGGAGTGGCGCCATTGGCGAAACGCTGCCAGGCGATCATACTCTTGCAAATATGAATCCCCCGGTCATTGACGATACAGCTCTTAATGGTCTCATAGCCGCTTTCTTTCAGTATCTGTGCTACACTCCATCCTAAGAATATATTCCTGAGGTGGCCGAGATGTAAAGGCTTATTCGTGTTGGGAGAGGAGTATTCCACCATCACTTTCCGGCCATTGGATACACGTGAGCCAAATTTTGGATTATTATAATTGCCTTGAAGGAAAAGGGTCCAGTAGTTATCTGCCACAGTTAGGTTTAAAAACCCTTTGATCACATTATAAGCAGTAAAAAAGCCCGGATCATTTTTTACTAATGACTCGCCTATCTCTTTTCCTAATTGTTCCGGTGATCTTTTTAATTGTTTTACAAAGGAAAACAGGACCAATGTATAATCGCCATCGAATTCAGGCTTGGTGGAATTGATCGTGAGTTCGGCTTCGGTAGCCTCATAGTCATAGAGTTCTTTCAGTGCCTTTAATACCAATAATTTTATTTCGTTCACAATGCTCATTAGCCTGCTATTAAGCTGCAAATTTACAGGCCGTTAACTACAAACCATAAACTATAGACTATAAACTTTCCATTCCTTACAGGACACTCCGGAAGGCTAACGATTTTACCCACTAAGTGTCCCGATAAGACGAAGAATTCGAAACCGGAGAATACCCTTTACAATTAACTTTGCGCCCTGCCTTGGTTTGAAACTTTGGCAGGCAATGCCAACCATGCGTCGTCATATCCATAGCGCCAGGGATTTTATTCTTCCCATCATCGATTTATTTTATCCCCCATTTAAAAGGCTGATGAGCATACAGACCTTCCGGTATGCAGCATCGGGTGCAGGTAATACTGTGCTCGGATTGCTTACTTATTATATCAGCTATAAATTCATTTTCGGTGAAAAGGAATTCGATTTTGGCTTTTATGCATTCAAAGGCCATATCGCCGCGCTGATCCTTTCTTTCTGTGTCACATTCCCTGTTGGTTTCTTTATGGCAAAATATGTGGTCTTCAGCGATTCGGCCATGCGGGGCAGGATACAGCTCTTCCGTTATTTTATGATCTGTCTTTTCAACCTGGCGCTGAATTATATCCTGCTGAAGATAATGGTAGAGAAGTTCCATATTTATCCTGTCTTCGCTCAAATACTGACGATCTGCATTGTGGTCGTCTTCAGTTATATCGCCCAGCGGAATTTTTCTTTCAAGGCGGAGCCTCCAGCGGAAGAGGATAAAGAGTAATGTTTAACCGCAAAGACGCCAGGTTGCCAAGCTTCGCAAAGAATAAAAGTTATGTGTTTCCTGGCGTTCCTTCGCGACCTGGTGACCTGGCGGTTAAAGCCTAATTAAAAACTGAAATTGATGGATTCGATTTTTACCGAAAGTTCACCTTCACAACTACTCCGGATAACCAGGTGCTGCTGCAAAGGATAGATGCCCACCAGTCTGATATCTTTTATCATGCCATAACTGCGGACACCTTTGGTAAGTTCACGGTTTAGCTGCTGATTCATATTTATTTTAGCCGTATCGATATAAGCGCCTAATTCAAAACGGGCATACTTGCTGATCTCTTTCGTGATCTTCTTGTCAAACAACCAGTCGGCCGACCCAAGTAATATGTTCTTTGACTTGATATCAAAATCAATATCCTTCACGTCTATGATCTTTTTATCGGGATCATATACCGGTTTCCCGGTAAGATAAAAGATGCCGGTGTTGGTGCCCGAAAAATTGATCTTGATGACCAGCTTGTCGGACCCACCACCATATACTTTGCAACTGTCGAGAATGAATTTCTTTTTTACAAAACCTTTTTTAAAATCGAATTCCTTTCCCACGAGGTTCTTGTTCATGATCATGCCCAATGAATCATAGTTAAGCATGGCGTCTAAAAAAATAGCAAACCCTTTCTGGCTGCTGGTACTCGCCATATTGGGTACCCAGGAACTTTTCTCTGCCGGCTTTTCCAAACTCACGACAGGTTTCGCGGAAAGACCGAGATAGATGTTCAGTGAATCCTTCAACACAAAAAGATTATTGACACGAAAACTTTGAGGGTTGATCTGCAGCCAACCCAATCCATAGAGGTTATAAACTTTGTTAAGCTGGTCCCATACCTGCTGGAACCGTGACCGAAGATCAACCGTTCCGTAGTTTTTTTCGAGGTCCTTTTTAGAAGCATCCAATTCCAATGTAAGTCCTTTCATGACCTGTTTAGTGATATCTGTTCCCCAGAAACACACTTCACATTTATCCAATGGTTGAGGGTCATTTCTTTTTACATAGAGCCTTACTTTATAGTCAGGCTGAACATTGACAGCGCTTGTAAAAGAAACATTCACCCTGCGTTCGGGTTCATTGAAGCCGCATTTGCAAGCCGGCGTCCAGGGCGAAACGACAGTTCCTTTTACACAGACCCTCGTAGAGCCGATGATCTTATAATAACCGGTAAAACCGAGGGTAAGCGTATTGCCCGAACCCCTGATCTGCAACGGGCTTCTCCGGAATATATATTTATAGCGGATATCACAGGCTTCCTGTACCCATTCATCAGGATATTTCGGCGAAGTAAAAACAGTGTCCACGCTTTTCTCTGCCATTGCAAACAAAGGCTTCAGGTTCACCTGTATGGGAATATTGATCTCCGAAGCAGGAAGTGAATCCAACCTGAAATTGGCAGGAGAAAGATCAGGTTTGGCAGGGTCTATTTTTTGGGAATAAGCTTGAAGAAAGAAAAATAAGCAGCTTAAAAATAGAATCCTTTTTCCTATCATACAGCTTCAAAAATAGTCAAAGAAAAAGTTAGATAAAAGATAAAAACTAATAGATAAAAGTTAACGCTGCGAAGCGTAACTTTTATCTATTATCTGTTAGTTTTCATCTATTGCCATCCCCCCGCGGGCATTTCCTTAGGTTGTGTCATACTGAACCAGTTGCCACAACCATCGTTAACGATACATTCGATACCGTAAAACTGCTCTTTAGGTTCTGTGATATTTACGCCTTTTGCTTTCAGTTCTTCATAAGTGGCGAAAATGTCTTTGCATTCAAATACACCAAATCCAAAGGTTCCTTTTTGCACCAGTTCTCTCATCTGCGCGGCTGTCTCTGCCGTGAACATCATTCCTTCCTGTACCGCCATCAATGATATCTCCAGCTCAGGCTGTTCAGGCGGGGTGACCGTGAGCCAGCGTTTACCTTCTCCCATAGACGCATCGGTATGGACTTTAAACCCGAGTTTGTTTACATAAAAATCGTAAGCGGT
>DATLCB010000266.1:0-5021 GCA_035526625.1 Chitinophagaceae bacterium | reverse complement strand
CCCGGCAAGGCGAATACAGTAAAAAAAGAGAGGGCTGCGCTGAGTTTCAGCACTTTCTGCTCAATAAACTCCGTAACGGTAAGCTGGGTTATCTTCCAGGCATCTTTGATCGACATAGGACTATAAAAACATACATAGTGCCAAAAAAAGAGGAGAACTACATTTTTGTCACAGCATAGGAACCTGGCGTTTTAAAGTCAAAGACTTCTTTACAATTTCCTCCATCGTAGAAATAACAATTATCAATGTCACTTCAATTTTTCATTGTTCTGATGTCTTTCTGCATCTCTTGAGGTTTTCTTCTCAAAATTATTTTTCAATGCTGTTGTGAGATCAACGCCTGTTTGATTGGCAAGACAAATAAGCACCCATAATATATCAGCCATTTCATCATCCATATTTCTATCCTTATCGGATTCCTTGAATGACTGCTCACCATATTTCCTCGCCATGATGCGGGCCAACTCTCCTACTTCTTCAGTAAGTATAACCATATTTGTGAGTTCGTTGAAGTAGCGAATACCGGTTGTCTTTATCCATTGATCAACCTGGTCCTGCGCCTGGCGTATGGTCATAACAATTTATTTAGAGTGTGTTCGCAATATAGCATGATTCTTGTCGTTAAGAACACCCTGCCGGATGACAACGGTAAGTCTGTACCCTCTCCGAAGAAGTTCTTCGGACCTGCCCATTGAAGACCATTGAAAATCTAATCCTTTAAAAAATTGCACTATGCTTTCCGTTATCCGGAGGCTATCAGCCGTATTATCTTTGTCACTGGTATTTTTTATATCCCAGGCACAACCTGTGACCGATCCAACTGATGCGATTAAGAAAGAAAATAAACCTTACAAAGTTTTAACATCCGGGAAACAGATCACTATCAAAAGCAGCCGGGAGATAAAACACGTAATGCTTTGGACAACGGGTGGGGACCGGGTGGTAGAGCAGAAAGATGTGAACAATACCACCATCAGTATTGATATCCCTATCAGTAGAAAAGCGTTCTTTTTAATGATAGGTCTTGCAAATGGTAAGGTGTATACAGAAAAGATCGGGATTCAATAGTGAAAAGAGAAAAGGTAATAGAGAAAAGGTAATCCGATTACTCCTTGTTTTTCGTGTCTATTACAATTGTAACGGGACCATCATTCAATAACTCCACTTTCATATCAGCTCCAAAGATGCCTGTTCCGATCTCTTTCCCCAGATCAGCCGAAAGTTGTTTTATCATCTTTTCATAAAGAGGAATTGCTATTTCAGGTTTGCTGGCCTTGATATAAGATGGTCGATTGCCTTTTTTGGTAGAGGCATGCAAGGTAAATTGACTGACAAGCAGTATCTCTCCTTTCTTATCCAGCACCGATTCATTCATCACGCCATCAGGATCATCAAATATGCGGAGGTTGACGATCTTGCCGCTTAACCATCCGATATCTTCTATGCTGTCTGCATCCTCAATACCCAACAGAACCAATAAGCCCCATCCTATTTGAGCATGGATCTTTTCCCCAATAGTGACGCTGGCCCTTGAAACCCGTTGAATAACTGCCCTCATTGTTTGTAACTTTACTATTTGTACAAATGTAGGCTAATAGCTAATAGCTAATGGCTAATGGCTAATGGCTAATGGCTAATGGCTATTGCCTATTGCCCATTGACCCCTTTGACTTATTCAACCTTTATGACAATCCTGGACTTCTCAAAAGAAATGCAATTTCAAACCACGCGGAGCGGGGGTAAAGGTGGGCAGAACGTAAACAAAGTGGAGACTGCAGTTATTGCTTGCCTGCATATTGATTCATCTTCCCTGCTGAATGATGACCAAAAGATCCTGCTCAAAGAAAAACTCAGCAATCGTATCAACAGCGAAGGTTATTTGCAGGTTAAATCGCAGACCCATCGTACCCAACTTGCTAATAAGAAAGATGCAGTAGAAAAGATAAATGATCTGCTGACCAAAGCGCTGGAAAAGAAAAAACCCAGGATCGCAACGAAGGTCAGTAAAGCTTCCAAAGAGAAAAGACTAGAGTGGAAGAAAAAGAATGCGGACATTAAAACGGGGCGTAAGAAATTAAAACCTGGAGATCATTATTGATAGCTAGTAGGGTATAGCGAGTAGCTAGTGATGTGATGTTTCCTACTCGCTACTTGCCAATTCCCTACTAGCTACTCGCTATACCTACCAGCCAATTAATAAATGAGTAATTTAGGAGTCTAAATTCCCCTGTGCGAAATAAACTGTTCACTATATCCTTTCTTCTTGCTACGGTCATCTCCATTTCTTACCTATTAGGTTCGTGTCAAAAAGAACAGACGACAAATGGACTGCAGGTGATGCAACAGGAGATCCCGGCCGGCTTCCCTTCTCCCCTATATAGCTTCCAGGATGTTCCTCTTACGCAGGAAGGATTTGAACTCGGTCGAAAATTATTTTATGATGGTCGTCTTTCTGTTGACGGCATGCATTCCTGTGCGTCCTGTCACCAGCAGATCGCTGGCTTTGGAACATTTGAACATGACAGGAGCCATGGCGTCAATAATTCTCATACCCTGCGTAATGCACCCGTGCTTTTCAATCTTGCCTGGAGCAGTAGCTTTCATTGGGATGGTGAATTTGCCAGTTTGAATGATGAAGCGGTACATCCTCTTCATGGAACGCATGAAATGGGAGAAACCTTCCAAGGCATCATTGATAAATTGGAAGCTGATGAACAATACCGCCAGCAATTCAAAAAAATATTTGGTTATCCATTTATTCGCCCGAGAGATCTGTTGAAAGCTTTGAGCCAGTTCACCGGCTATATGACTTCCGCCGATTCGAAATATGACCGGTACAAAAAAGGTACAGCTACTTATACCGTGCAGGAAGAAGCTGGCTACCAACTTTACAAGACCAAGTGCGCAGGCTGTCATCCTGAACCATTATTTACCAACTACAGTTACAGGAACATAGGTCTCCCGGTTGATAATTTCCTGAATGATTTCGGAAGGATGCGTATAACGGGAAACAGAAGTGATTCGCTGAAATTTAAAGTGCCTACACTTCGCAACTGCAACATCTCGTCAAATTATATGCATGACGGACGTTTTAATACCCTGCAGCAATGCATCGAACATTATCGTACGGGAGTCCAACCCGGGCCGACGCTGGATCCATTATTGGCAAACGGGATCGCATTGACCAATGCCCAGTCCGACGATCTTTTTGCTTTTTTAAAAACGCTTACGGATTCCAATTTTTTGAGAGATGCAAGGTTCCGGCAGCCACAATGACCTTAATCTTTCTTGCGCTTGCCCCTGAGCAATTCGAGATTTTGCTTTTGGGACTCGATATCTTTTAACGTTTCTTCCTGCGACTTTTCATTGCGGGCGAGTTTATCTTCAAGGTCAAGTTTGTCTTTTTGAAGACCGGATAATTTTTTCTCGGCTTTGTTCACCACGTCTTCCTGTGCTTTTATCTCCAGTTCAAGATTTGCTTCCTCGATATCAGGAAGCAGATTGTTAAGGAAGGATTTTGCATTACCAACAGCATAAGCTTCCATGCTTGCCAATGCATTTTGACCACCTTTCATCATTATCATATACAATACAGCTTCATCGCTTTCCTTGCGGCTTTTGCGCTCCACTTTGATCATAAAATCCATTCTGTCCCGGCTGATATCGGTGATATAAATATTCTTGTAAACCAGGAAACCTTTGTCTTTATTCAGAATACCTTTTTCCTCTTTGGCCTTATAGCCCATCCTGGAAAGTTTCTGTACGATGGCATTTTCAACAGCTTCAGCTGAATAAGAATAGTCGATAGCGATCCCCTGTTGTTTTTTCTTATCGTACTGGATAAAACTTTCATAGGCCTGGGAGTATCCAACAGTGCAGGTAAATAGTATTACAGTAAAGAGTAAACTTATTTTCTTCATGATGACAATTTGATCATAAAGATACAGTAAGCGTTAAAAGCGTTGCAACGTGACCGGCAAATAGGCCTGGAGGATCTCTAAAATTCGTTTTTTGCCGCTTCAGTACCTACTTTTGTTCTGTTCCGCCGCGGCGGGCGCTAAATTTCCAATCCTTTGAGTGGTATTAAAAAACTGGCCGGGCAAACATTATGGTATGGGGTTCCAACCATCGCCAGTCGTTTTTTAGGTTACCTGATGAACCTCACCCTTCCACTCATTTTTGCACAGCCTTCCAAAACCGCTGACCTTACGCAAGTATATGCCATCATCCCTTTTCTGAATGTTCTTTTTACTTATGGTCTAGAAACAGCCTATTTCCGTTTTTCACAGGATCATGAACAATCCAAACTCTATAACACTCTGTCCGTTTCCCTTATTGGTTCCACTATTTTTTTTACCGCTTTACTTTTCATTTTCAAAGATCCTATCGCGGCTGCAGCGAACCTCGAGAATCATCCTGAGTATATCAACTGGATGGCCGGTATCATCTTCTTTGATACGATCAGCACCCTCGCTTTTGCAAGATTGCGGCAGGAGAACCGGCCCAAACGTTATGCTTTTGCGCGGTTGGCAAGTGTGGTCATGAATATATTGGTCGTTGTTCTGTTCCTGGGCATCCTTCCCAAATACATGCAGGATCATCCGGGCAGTTTTTTGAAGAACATTTATAGCGGAAGGGATAGCGGTATCATCTATTATCTTATCGGTAATTTTTGCGGCAGCGTACTTACGTTTATCATCCTTCGAAAAGAGTTCAGCCAGATCCACTTCAAATTTGATACAACGACATGGAAAAGAGTGATGCAGTATTCCTACCCGCTGGTGATAGTGGGCATGGGCGGGATTGTGAATGATATGCTGAGCCGTCTTATTTACCAGCACGTAGTGGACCTGCCGGAGCAGCAGGCCAAGCACGAACTGGGTGTGTTTGCCAATATTATCCGCCTGTCTATTTTGATCACCATCGCTATCCAGGCTTTCCGCATGGCTGCTGAACCCTTCTTCTTCAACCGCAGTAAAGAAGAAAATGCGCCCAGGACCTATGCAAGAGTGATGAAATTC
>DATLCB010000265.1:0-5363 GCA_035526625.1 Chitinophagaceae bacterium | reverse complement strand
TATAAAGAGAAGTCCTATACCCAGCCGGATACGGTATTTCCAAAAGTATTTATTGAGGCTTTTGAGTTGCTTCATCGGGTCTGCAAGATATAAAAGAAAAAACCCGACTGATCTTGTCGGGCTTAGGCGGAGAGAGAGGGATTCGAACCCCCGGACCTTTTGAGTCAACGGTTTTCAAGACCGCCGCATTAGACCGCTCTGCCATCTCTCCGGCGCAAATGTACGGCTACAATAATTTCGACCCAAACTATTAGTAAATCGAATAGTGGGTCACCCGATAGCTATGGGGTTTGAAAATAATTTTTTACCACAGATAACACAGATTAAATACACACAGATTTACGCTGTGTTATCCGCTGTTGTGTTACCCTGTGTCAGCGTGTCGCTGAGGTTCAAATTAAGACTACAAGTGATTATATACTTAGAAGTAAAATAATGCTACCCCTTAGGTCAGTATGTAATGAGGTAGGAAGTATAAGCTGCGAAGGCCCAGGATCGGTTCCCTCTAACTATTATCTATTAACTTTTATCTTTTATCTGTCATCAATATTCACCACCACTTTACTTTCCAGGACAGTTTTCTCAGGAATGCTTTTATCTTCTCCTTTCGAAATTATAAGCCGGAATAAGATATCCGCTGCTTTTTCCGCCTGCTGGTAAGGGAACTGTTCTACCGAAGCCGCGGGAGGATCATCGAGGTAGCTGGTGATAGGCAGGTTGGCATAGCTCACAAAAAAAATGTCCTTGTTGATCTTCACACCCTGGTCACGGCTATACTTAATAGCTTCAAGCGCCACATAATCATTGAAGGTTATCACAGCGGTCGGCCTGTTCTTTAGTGCAAGCAGTTTATGCATGGCATCCTGCGTTCTTCCTTTGGTAAGATCGGTGGAAACAACCCATGCGTTATCGGCCTTCAGTTTATGTTTTTTCAATCCTTCATTATATCCTTTTAGCCGCTGCTTCGAGTGCATCAGTGTATCCGGTCCTTTAATAAAACCGATATGTTTATGCCCCTTGCTCACCAGCCAATCTATCAATCCGATCGAACTGTTCTCCAGGTTACAGGATACTGAATAGAATCCAGGAAGATCGGGTACGCGGTCAAAGAACACGACAGGTATATTATATTTTTTCAGTTGTTCGAAATGTTTATAGGACTTAGTGCTTTTGGAAAGTGACACGATAAGCCCATCCACCCGTTGCCTGCGCATAGTATCCACGATCTTTTCTTCCCTTTCTACATCATCGTGCGACTGCCCGATCAGCACGGTATAACTATTCCGGGTGGCTACATCTTCGATACCGTTGATTGCGATGGAAAAATATTCTTCACCCAGGTTAGGAAGGATGACACCCAGGGTCATGCTTTTTCCTTTTTTAAAAGAGATAGCTGCCTGGTTAGGTTCATAATTCAATTCTTCCGCCAATTGCTGTACCTGCATTTTGGTACGCAGCCCTATACTGGGATGATCATGAAGCGCCCGGGAGACAGTAGAAACAGAAACCTTCAGCCGCTGTGCAATTTCTTTTATGGTGGCGGGTTTCTGTTCCATGCAGTAGTTTTGATAAATCACTAACAAGGTAAAAAATTGCAATGATATTATCAGCGGGTTTTATACCTTGAACAAATGAATAAAAATAATGACAGGAAACAGGTAGCGATGCTGATACTGGTAGTTTCGTTCTTATTCTTTATAATGGGATTTATGTTTCCCTTGTTACAGACCGGCTATGGGATCGGCCCGGTCACATTGAAAAGCGACTATGTTTACCTCCATTCTTCATTCCGGTTTTTCTTTGATAAAGGCGAGGTCTTTATAGGGTTCCTGCTTCTTTTCTTTACGATCATTTTCCCGGTCATCAAATATATCTTCCTCTTCATTACTTTATCTGGCAAGAAACTACCTCATCATAAATTCCTCAGCACGGCGCTCGAGATCGTTAATAAATGGGCCATGCTCGATGTGTTTATTGTAGCTGTGCTTTTATTGAACATGAAATTTGATTCCGATATCATTATCTCTAAACTGGAGAGCGGCACCACCCTCTTTGCCATATCCATCGTACTGATGATGATCGCCTCGTTTGTTATCGGAAATTTACTGAAAGAAAAACCTATCCCATAAGAATGCCGTTTTGAAAATAGCCGGTAAGACGGTGAGGCGGGAAGTGTTTGCTTTTAAATAATTTCTTGCCGTCTTTCCGCCTTCTGGGCTCACAGATACACAATCGTTACAAAAATAGTTTAGGTGCGATTTATTACTTTTTGTAAATTTCGCTAAGAAAAAAGATCGCCAATGAATAAAGTGTCTGCAGCTTTGTCGAGAAAACAATTTTCCCCGGTCACTGTTCCCCCCGACACCACCGTGATGGAAGCCCTCGAAATAATGGCGGAAAAAAATATTGGTTCCCTCGTGGTAATGAATGGAGAGGAATACCAGGGTATCATTACGGAAAGGGATTATTCCCGGAAGGTCATGCTCCGGGGTAAAAGCTCCACCGATACAAAAGTTTCGGAAATAATGTCGATCGACCTGCCTTCTGTAAAACCTTCCGATACCATTGAGCATTGCATGGAACTGATGAGCAACCGGAGTATCCGCTATATGCCGGTATTTGATAACAACAAACTGACAGGCATCATTTCGATGAGTGATGTAGTGAAAGAAACCATCCTGGCGCAGAAAGAGACCATCAACCAATTACAGAATTATATCAGCAGCTGACTTACACACTCATTAAATATCAGCGAAGCCCCGTAAGGCTTCGCTTTTTGTTATGCGAAGCTTTAAGCTTCGCATAACTTTTCACTATTCACTATTCACTTTTCACTATTTTTCTCCTTTACAATGACCAGGTCCTTCACATCCACCTGCATCGGCAGCAACCCGATCCTCACCACAGCTTTCTTTCCCCGCAACTCCATTACCTCTCCCACCTGGTGGTTCTTTTTCATTTTTACCTTCTCTCCCACTTTTATCTCACCTTCCACTTCATTGAACCGGGAATCGATCTTCTTCTGCATCTTGTTCACTACTTTTTTCTCATCTTTTTTGAACAACAAAGCTTCGATCTGTTTGGTCACCTTGTTCTTATTCTCTTCCTTCCTCCACTCGGTCACCATTTGCTTCAGCTTTCGCTCCATATCCTTCAGGTAAGCGATGCGTTCATCGTTAATTTTATTTTGCTCCTTCAACAATTCTACCTGCTGCCGGTGTTTTTCCTGGTCCAGTGCCTGTTGCATTTCTTTTTTTAACTGCTCATTCTCTTTCAGCAACTGCTGTAATTCCTTTTCTCGTTTTTGCAGGTCCTGCAGGTCCTGCTCGGTCCGGTTCAATAATTTATCGAGGCGGAACTGGTCCTCATCCACCAACTGCCGCGCCCGATGGATAAGGTTCTTATCCAACCCGATCCTTTCCGCAATGGAGAAAGTATAAGAGCTTCCGGGTTTTCCTACGAGTAACTGGTAAAGAGGTTGCAATTTTTTTTCATCGAAAGCCATGGCCCCATTAAGGATCCCACCGGTCTTCCCCGCCATTACTTTCAGGTTGAGATAATGCGTCGTCACAATACCAAACGCATGTTTCTTCGCCAGTTCCTGTAAAATGACCTCGGCAAAAGCGCCACCGAGATTGGGATCACTGCCGCTACCCAGTTCATCAATAAAAAATAAGGTCCGGCCATTGGCATCTTCCATGAATTGTTTCATATGCAGCAGATGACTGCTATAAGTGCTCAATTCAAATTCAATACTCTGCGTATCACCGATATGGATCATCAGCTGTTTGAAAATACCAAACTGCGAAGAAGGATGAACGGGCACCAGCAAACCACTTTGCACCATCATCTGCAGCAGTCCGACCGTTTTCATGGTTACTGTTTTTCCCCCGGCGTTGGGTCCACTGATGACCAATATCCGTTTGTTATCATCCAGTGTAAGTGTAACGGGGATCGTGGGTTTACCCGCCCGTTGATTATAGAGATATAATAAAGGATGATAGGCTTGTACGAGTTGTACATGTCCTTTGTCCATGATCGCAGGATATTCTCCTTTTATTTCAATAGCGAGCTTTGCCTTGGCACGGATAAAATCAAATTCGCCTGTCACCACGTACCAATCCACCAGTAAAGCTGCATAAGCGGATAACTTGCGGGTGAGTTCCTGCAAAATCCTATACACTTCCTTTTGTTCCGCGTTTTCCAGTTCGTATATAGTGTTATTGAGTTCGATGGTCTCTTCCGGTTCCACGAACGCGGTCTTACGGCTATCACTTTCGCCATGGAGTATTCCCTTTACCATTCTTTTTTGTTCAGCAAATACGGCAAGTACCCGACGCCCATTCATAAAACTCTCCTCTATTTCTGAGAGGTGACCCAGTTTGTTCAGTTTGCCAACTATCTTATCAAACAATCTCCGTAGTTCATTCCGCTTGCGGTAGAGGCTCATCCGGATATTCTTCAGTTCTTCCGAGGCATTATCACGTACCTGCCCATACTCATCGAGTACCTCATTGATCATTTCAGCCACTAGTTTCTCGTAGTAAGTATGGCTGATGATCTTTGCCAGTGCATCATAAGCTTCTCTCCTTTCATTATCGAACCAGCGAAAGATCTTTTCTATGCTTTCCGCCAGTTTGCGAACCTGTTGTAACTCCTCAGGACCAAGCATAGCGCCGGGTATAGATAATAATTTCAACTCCCGTGAAAGATTCAGTGCATGATCATTGGGGAAATAAATACTGTTGGCGATCAGTTGACGGTACTCATGCGTTTGTTCAAGATCTGTTTCTACAAATTCTTTACGGGTATGAATGCGGAGTTCTCTTGCTTTACTGCGGGCATGCTCGGTCTGGCAATAATTGACCAATAAAGCCTTTACTTTATCAAATTCCAGTTGTATATCGGCTGATGCGGGAAAAAGTTTCACAATAATTCTTTTACATCTGATTCAGAGGATGCAAATTTCGGGATTTATGAGAGAAGTCCGAAGACCGAAGGTGGAAGATGGGCGCACAAAGTGCAAATGTGATCAGGGGCTGGTATATTAGCTGGGATTTTTATATAAAAGAAACCTGACATATCCAGATCTATCAAAGCTGACTCTTGCATACTTCTTTGTCATTGCATTGTTGGCTGTAAAATAATAATAGACTATAGTAGAGTCAAGATTTCTCCTTATATCGTCAGGTTCACCTAAAATGAATTTCACTTCATTTTCTTTCATCCCGATCTCAACTTTATTAAACTGTTCCTCGTCTATTGTTTTTCCTGATGAACAGGAAATTAGCATAACAGTCACAATGAAGCATTGAATTAACGACTTTTTCATTTCTTATTTCTTATTTCTTATTTTCCATTTC
>DATLCB010000264.1:0-18222 GCA_035526625.1 Chitinophagaceae bacterium | reverse complement strand
ATATGGTACTGATGGATATCATGATGCCTGAGATGGACGGTTATGAAACGACGCAGAAGATCAGAAGGGAGCATAAGAACAGCACACTTCCTATCATTGCCGTTACAGCGAAGGCGATGAAAGGCGACAGGGAGAAATGTATTGAGGCCGGCGCTTCAGATTATATCACCAAACCCGTAAAAATTGATCAGCTATTGTCGCTCATGCGGGTATGGTTGTATAAATAACAGGTAGCATGGAAAAAAAGCTCAGCCAGGATACTAAGGATGAAGTAAAGATCCTCGTGGTGGACGACAGGGAGGATAATCTATTTTCCATTGAGGCCATCCTTGAAAAGGACATGTATACTATCATTAAAGCTAATTCCGGCAGGGCGGCTTTAAAAATACTTCTGCAGGAGCATGATTTCTCCCTGATATTAATGGATGTGCAAATGCCGGAGCTGAACGGTTTTGAAACCGCTAACATCATCTATGAAAGAGATAAGCTGAAAAATATACCCATCATTTTTATTACGGCTTATGGCAAAGATGAGGATCATATTTTTCGCGGCTACCAGCTCGGCGGCGTGGACTATATCTACAAACCTATCAACCCCGACCTGTTAAGAGCCAAAGTAACCGTATTCGTTGAGTTGTGGAGGAAGAACAACCAGTTGCAGTTGCAGGAAAAAAAACTTCTTAAGATCAACAGGTCGTTACAAAAAGAAATTGAGGAACGTAGGCTCTCAGAGGAGAAGATACAGCGACTTAATCAGCAACTGGTTCAAAGTAATGACCACCTTAAGCAAATGAACGAGGACCTCGACCAGTTTGCCTACATGGCTTCTCACGATCTGCAGGAGCCGCTTCGGAAGATCCAGATATTTAGTGATAAGATATTGGCCAAAAAGAAAGGAGAAGATGAAACCGATCAATATTTTACCCGTATCATCAGCGCTTCCAAACGCATGCAGTCACTGATCAATAAATTGCTGGAGTTTTCCCGCCACTCGGTGGATACTTCCGATTTCAAGAAGACCGATCTGAATGTTTTGATAAAGGAAGTGCTGGGTGAGCTGGAGATAGAAGTCGAAAAAAGCCATGCAAAGGTTTACTGCGAGGATCTGCCGGTAGTAACGGCTGTGCCGGCGCTCATGCAGCGGCTTTTCTATAACCTGCTTAGTAATGCGATCAAATTCCGGAGAGCAGGAAATACTCCCGTTGTAAATATCAAAGCTGAAAAGATGGCCGAGGACGATGTCGTGAAATATAACGGTCACCTGAATGGCACAGCTTATCATAAGATCACCGTATCAGACAACGGTATCGGCTTTGATAAGGAACACAGCCAGGATATCTTTAAAGTATTCAAGAGGCTGCACAATTACCAGCAGTTCGAAGGAACCGGAGTGGGTCTTTCGATCTGTAAAAAGATCATAGAAAAACACGGGGGTTTTATTGTCGCAGAAAGCGAACCCGATAAAGGGGCTGTATTTGTAATAGGTCTGCCGGAATCTCAACCGGTTGTAGATTGATCAGGCAAACCAGTTTGCTATCAGCATAGAAATGATCCCTACAAAAAGTCCCCCATAAACTTCTTGTGGTGAATGGTCTGATACGATAAAACGGGAAGTGCAAACCACTCCTGTCACCAGCAAAGCAATAGAAATATAAAACCCAAAGTTCAGTGTTTGGGAAAGGGCGAGTAATATGATAAAAGCAAGCATTACGCCTGCTGCAATTGCATGGAGACTCACTTTCATGATAATATTTGCCATCAGCGCAAGGCTTACCGATATCCAAATGGCAAGCGCTAACTGTACCGACACTTGCGGATAGTCAGGCAGGTTTCGCCACACATACCATATCCAGAAGTACCATACGCCGCAGGCCACTAACGGAATGACCCTGTCCTTTTGTGAGGTCAGGTGAAAACTACTGATGAATTTCAATGCCTTTAATAAGAGTACGGTAACGATGGGAAAGAAAGAGAACATCACAAAAGCCTGTATCATCACTTTTATCTTACTGCTTTCCGAAAAGCCGGCAAAAATATAAGGGTGACCATACACAAGAAATGCTACAACATATACCGGTACAAAGACGGGGTGAAACAGGTAAGAAAAAAAATGGGCTATAAGTTTTATTGCTGTTGGTTGGGGCGAAAGTCCTGTATCTCTGAACTCCCTCAAGCCTTCTTGCTTATCCACGACTAACTTAGTGCTCATTAACCTGTTATGATTTTTGTGCAAATTAAAGCAATATCTAAAAAAACCTGTTTTATCTTTATTGACTCGCATGGTAATAATAAAAGATAATCAACGAGTTAAGATCCTTCCTTCCTTGAAAAAGCCGGGCCTTATTGTGCTTGGCTTGATCCTGTTCTGTGGTATCGTCCAGGCCCAGAGCTCCACCAAATTGTTCATTAAGAAATACCAGCCGCTTGCCGATTCACTTTCTGAACGCTACGGTATCCCTGCCTCGGTGATCCTGGGTGTATCGATCATTGAATCTTCGGCGGGCACAAGCAAGAATTGCAAGTTGTTGAATAATTTCTTTGGCATCGTGGGTAAGAACAAACTCATGAAGACAAAAGGTATAAAAAGCCGCTACAAGCAATACGACGATCCACATGATTCCTTCAAGGATTTTTGTAAACTACTCAAGAAAAAGAAATACTACGATAAGTTAAAAGGTAATATGGATTATAAATTATGGACAGATGCCATAAGCAAAAGTGGGTACTCTGAAGTACCTTCCGTATGGAAGCAGCGCATCAATGATACGATCCGTAAGAACAAACTAGCTTCGGGTGACAAAAAGACCAGGCAGAAAGACCAGGACCAACCATGAACAGTAATCGTCGTGTTCTTCAATTTGTTGCTGGGAGCGTAACTATCTACCTCCTTCTTTCCGTTGCCGCTATCATTTCCGGATTTGAGTGGATGCCTTTCAAAAGGGTCAACCTTGTTTCCGACCTGCTGAAAGGAAAGGATTCTACAGGGTTCGGGATCAATGAACCGGATAGTAATATCGTGATCATTGAAAGGTTGCCGGAGAAAGATTTCAGTCTTTATACAAAACCAAGGTTCATTACCAGTTTCAATTCCAATCTTGAACAACCCTCGCTGACCAGCTTTCTTCAAAAATTACAGGAATTGAAAGCTGGCAAAAAAAGAAAGGTTCGCATTGCTTATTTCGGCGACAGCATGATCGAAGGGGACCTGCTTACGCAAACGGTCCGCAAACTATTACAACAGAATTTTGGCGGGAGCGGTGTAGGTTTTGTCCCTATCACTTCACAGGTCTCAAAGTTCCGGCAAACGGTTATCCATAATTATTCGGGCGGCTGGCAGGATGAAAGTTTTAAGTCAGGTAATACCGGGAAATTATACCTGTCAGGTCATCTGTTTCGCGGCACTGGCGATTGGGTGCAGATGATCGATCAAACGATAACCGATAGTATTGCAGTAATTGAGAAAAGCCTTATCTGTGGGAATGCAAGCGGAACGGTCAGCATCACCGTTAATAACAATTCCTTTGATCTGAATGCACCTAATACATTGAACAGGGTTGTTATGGCAACCGACAGGAATAAAGGAATTAAATTATCAGTAGCTGATGAAAGACTGCCGGTCTATGGTGTAAGTTTTGAAACAGCGTCCGGAGTTTTTGTTGACAATTTTTCCTTTCGTGGGATCACGGGTATCGAATTTGCCAGGATCGATTCTGCTTTCATGAAAGCGATCGCTGCTAATAATCCTTACGACCTTATCATATTCCAGTATGGGGTAAACCTGTTATTCCGTCCTAACGACCGCAACTTTAACTGGTATGCAAAAGCCATGTTGCCTGTCGTAAGAAAGATCAGGAACTGTTTTGCGAAAACGGATTTCCTGCTGGTAAGTACTGCCGACCGGGCTTTCCGTTATGGAGGAGAATATAAGTCGGCTGTGGGTATCGACTCGCTGATCAGGATACAGGCAACAGTGGCGTATGAAACTGGTAGTAGTTTTTATAACCAGTTCGCCTCTATGGGTGGAACAAATTCCATTGTCGACTGGGCGAAGAGAGATCCGTCATTGGCCAATAAAGATTATGTGCACCCCAATCATCGCGGCGCCGAAGTATTGGGAACTTATCTTTACGAGGCGATGATGACCGAATACAATAAATATATCCGCACCCGGAAGTAACCATCTATGCCATCATTCGATATACAAGCTTTCCTGGAGCAATTCCTGTATGATCCGAAGAACCCTTTGTTGTTCAATAATGGCTTTTTTGTTTTCTTTTTTGCGCTATTTATTGCTTTGTATTACCGGTTCAGGAATAATTTCAAGCTGAGGCGATATATCTTCTGTTTCTTTTCTCTTTATTTCTTCTACAAGGCCAGTGGTGTTTTTGTTGTCTTTGTCATCCTATCCGCTATTGTGGATTTTGTCTTATCGAACGCTATTTACCGGCAGCAGGATAGGAAAAAGAAAAAACTTTTGTTGCTGGCCAGTATCATTTTTAATCTGGGGCTGCTGTTCTATTTCAAATACACCAACTTCTTTATTTCCACGTTCAATAATTTGCTGGATACCGGGTTCAACCCTTTGAACATCTTATTGCCTGTTGGTATATCTTTTTATACGTTCGAGAACCTGAGTTATACGGTGGACGTTTACCGGGGTCATTTTGAACCCGCTCGTAAATTCAGCGATTACCTGCTCTTCCTGTCTTTCTTTCCGAAGCTGGTAATGGGGCCGATCGTAAGAGCTCATGATTTTGTACCACAGATCAACAAACCTTTTATTATTACGGAGAATGATTTCGCCAAAGGTTTTTATCTTATTGTATCGGGGTTGTTCAAGAAACTGATCATTTCGGATTTCATCACGCTCAATTTTGTCAATTATATTTTTGATGATCCGTCGAGGTACACCGGACTGGAGAATTTATTTGCGGTCTATGCATATGCGATTGTTATCTATTGCGATTTTAGCGGTTACAGTGATGTCGCCATCGGGATCGCCAAATGGCTGGGCTTTACTATCCCAACTAATTTCAAGTCTCCTTATCAAAGTAAGAACATCACCGAGTTCTGGCGACGCTGGCATATCTCTCTTTCCTCCTGGCTACGGGATTATTTGTATATACCATTGGGAGGAAATAAAAAAGGTTCCTTTGCAACCTGGCTTTTTTCCACGCTGTTCTTTGCCGGGATCTTTTTTGCGGGTATATGGGCATTCCATCTTACCTGGTATGTCTCGTTGGGAATAACCGCGGCGATCCTGATGTTATTTGTTCTGCCTTCGATCATTACCAAAGAAAGAGTTGGTATTACCACCAATCTTAACCTGCTTACCACTATGCTGCTTGGTGGCTTCTGGCATGGGGCCAGCTGGAATTTTATCATCTGGGGCGCATTGCACGGGATCGGGCTTGCTATTCATAAAATTTGGATGCTGCTTACCGGCAGATCATTTGGAAAGGTCAATAACAGCAAACTATACAATGCTATTGCTGTGCTGATCACCTTCCATTTTGTATGCTTCAGTTGGGTATTCTTTAAAGCGGCAAGTATGGAGGATGCATCCAACATGCTTTACCAGATCACGCACGACCTTAGTTTCTCCGTATGGGGTGCTTTCTTCGATAATTACAAGGGAGTGATCGCCATGATGGCGTTTGCTTTTATACTTCATGCAATCCCGGATGATTATGCGGATAAGGTGATCGGCAGGTTTAAAAAAGTGCCTATGCCGGTCTATATCGCCTTGTTCTTTGTGTTCGTGATCATCTATGGTTATTTTAAATCGGCGGAGCCGGTGATGCCGATCTATCTCCAGTTCTAATAACTGCTTACATAACTATTATAACCTTTGGCAATAGCATTATAAAGTAAACGTCCCTGTATCTTATAAGCATTCGCGGTAAAATGGATACCATCTCCATTCATCATACCTTTTTTGTACCAGTTGTACGCCGAACCAAAACCATTGGTGACACGGTACATATCCCAAACAGGAATACTATGGCTGGTACAGTAACTGAATAATGAAAGATTGATATCCCAGAGCTGGCGGTTTGGATTACCACCCTTGAAAGAATCGGCTGTGGTCGTGATCAGGACAGAAGCGGCTGGTGAAACTTTTTTCAGATGATCTAAAAATACAGTTACTTGTTTTTGAAATTCCGCATCATTGATCGTATTGGCCTGTGCATCGTTGGTGCCGAGGGAGATGATAAAAAGATCTGCTTTAAGTGCAGGCAACTGGCTCCAGAAGGAAGAAGATTGATTAAAGGTCTCATACCTTGCCCCATTGATACCGATCGCCTGGTACAACACACCCGTGCTGTCCTTTTTTATAAAAGGGTCATTGGCCGACAACTCCCTTGAGAGAACGGTTCCTTTCCCGGCATCACCAAAAAAATCCTGTAATTCCTTTCTTACTACACCCGGTAAGTTATCCGACTGAAGATGGGAGTCGCCAATATGAACAATGCTGACCAACCCCTTCTTCTTCTTTTTCAAATGGTATAATTTCTGGTAAAAGCTATCAAGACCTCCACTGTTGAAAATGCGGTTGAATACAAGGCTTATTTGCGGGTATTGTTTGGTGATCTTGCTTTCCTCAACTGGTAGTTGCTGTGCATTAATGATAAGAAGAGAGAAAGTAAATGCGATCAATAAAGAAAAATATTTGTTGAGGACAGCATTCATATTATAGCTCTTTTCTCAGACGGGCAACGGGGATATTCAGTTGCTCCCTGTATTTGGCTACGGTACGGCGGGCAATATTATAACCTTTCTCCTGCAGCAGTTCGGTAAGACGTTCATCGCTTAGCGGTCTTTTTTTGTCTTCTCCTTCGATAAGGTCGCTGAGTATCTTCTTTACCTCCCTGGTAGAAACTTCTTCACCGCTGTCGGTACTTAATGATTCACTGAAAAAGAATTTCAGGCGATAAGTGCCGAATTCTGTTTGAACGAATTTGCTATTCGCCACACGGCTAACGGTGGAGATATCAAGATTGGTCTTTTCCGCTATATCTTTTAAGATCATGGGCCTCAGCTCTGTTTCATCACCAGTCAAAAAGAATTCATACTGGTGGTCCATGATAGCTGTCATGGTACTCAGGAGCGTATGCTGTCTTTGCTTGATAGCATCAATGAACCATTTGGCTGCGTCTATCTTTTGTTTGATAAAAAGAACAGCTTCTTTTTGTCGCTTGTCTTTTTTAGTGCCACGGTCATATTCTTTCAGCATGTCACGATACCCTTCGCTGATCCGCAGCTCGGGGGCATTGCGGCTGTTCAATGTTAGCTCCAGTTTGCCACTATTGTTCATAATGAAAAAATCAGGTACAACATAACTCTCGGCCTTGTTGATCTCTCCGATATGACCGCCCGGTTTGGGATTCAATCGTACGATCACCTGCATGACATCTTTCAACTGGTCATCATCGATGTCCAGCCCCCTTTGTATTTTTTCGTAATGTTTTTTTGTAAACTCATCAAAGTACTTGGTAATGGCTTTGATGGCAAGGTCGATAGGTTTGTTTTGTTCCGCGGGAAGACGGCTTTCATCTTTCATCCGGTGCAATTGCAGCAACAGGCATTCCCTCAGATCTCTGGCTGCTACACCCGGTGGATCGAAATGCTGTATTCGTTTGATGAGGACCTCGATCTCTTCTTCTGTGGCCATGATATTCTGGCGGAAGGCGAGGTCATCTACAATAGCAGAAGTTTCTCTTCTCAAATAACCATCCTCGTCCAGGCTGCCGACGATCTGTTCGGCAATGGCCTGGTCTTTATCCTCGAGTTTGAGCAGGCCCAACTGGGCGCTCATCATTTCATAAAAACTGGTCTCGGCTTTAAAGGGCAACTGTCTTCCTTCATCTTCT
This sequence comes from Chitinophagaceae bacterium, assembly GCA_035526625.1. Classification (GTDB taxonomy): domain Bacteria; phylum Bacteroidota; class Bacteroidia; order Chitinophagales; family Chitinophagaceae; genus JJ008. The sequence continues at coordinate 10,348 of DATLCB010000264.1, read as the reverse complement.
TCGGGGTAATTATCATCGCGGAGTTTATAATCAGCTACATCATCATCGCCATCCTTTACATAATCGCTGATATCTATATTATCGTATTCATCTTCGCTGCCATCTTTATCCTCATATTCCTCTTCACCAGTTTCATTGAACTCATCTTTCAGTTCATCAGCGTTCTCGTCATGTTTTTCTTCATCGAGTTCGAGCGCGGGATTCTCTTCGAGCTCTTCTTTGATCCGGGTTTCAAGATTGGCCGTAGGTACCTGCAGCAGTTTCATTAGCTGAATCTGCTGGGGCGACAATTTCTGCAGTAATTTCTGCTGTAAGCTTTGGCTAAGTGCCATCGGTTCGTTTAGTAGTTAAAGATGGATGGCCTATTTTTTCAAAAATCCGGCCAAACAACAAAAATAATGCCGTAAATTTAAGTACAAATATGCAAAACATGTTGCAACGGTCCTTTTCTTTTCTTGTTGTATGCCTGTTAATGTTTTATGGGGAAATTTTTTCGCAACAAACGCAAGAGAATACACATAAAAATCAGTGTGAGGATTCTATGCAGTATAATAAATGCTGGAACCCTGTGAAATGGAAGCTGAGTCAACGAGCTGACGATATAGTTCAGAGGGGGCAATCAACAGTTTTCCTTCGACCTTTGACTGCCTCTTATTATACAGATCAACTTGGATTTGTTTGTAAAAAAGAGTGGCAACTGGAAAAGCTCATATCCATTCCTTTTCGTTTCAGGCTCGGATCGTTGGAGTATGTGAACTGGATAGAAAGAAAACCGAATGCAATCAAGCCCGGGTCGCATTAATATGTCTCACAGATATTAATGATTCCTCTCCCATTTTTTTTTGATCTACCCTCTAAGCGCACTCTTGGCACAATACTTTATTTTATATGAGGACACCCCGAAGGGATCATTTAATTTAAAAAATGAACTATGAAGTGGAAATCGTTTACCCTGGCTGCCGTTATTGCCTCTGTTATGGTTGCTTGTGGAAGTAATTCATCAGATAAGGAAACTGCCACTCACGATATAACAGATACAACCGTCGTGGATACATCAACCCTTACAGTAATAGATTCAACAGCGATAATATTGGCAGAGGTTCCCGCAAAAACAAAAGCTTCATTTGAGAAAAAATACCCGAAGGCAACGAATGTAAAATGGGGAAATCATAAGCCTGACAAGGAGAAGATCGATTGGGAATTAAGCGGATGGCCTGAAATGGACGAACAGGATCATAAAGTTTGGTTTCACTGGCAGGGGAGCGAACACGAGAGCAGGTATAATAAAAGTGGAGATTGGGTAGGAACTACCAATGTGATTACCAGCCCCGCTTCCTTACCAGCCGCCGTTACTAAAGCGATCAGAAGCCAGTATGACGGTTATGCTATCAGGTATGTGACCAGGGAAGACGATAAGGACCGATCTGCTTACGAGGTAATTCTTGAAAAAGGCACCGATAAAGTGAGAGCACTGATCGGGGAGAATGGGGAAGTACTGAAAAAGAAAAAAATGTGATTTAAAGTAGAACAAAACCCAGGAAAGTAATGGTTGTTTTTCCTTGGTTTCTCTGATCCATTCTGGTCGGTTTCTATGCAGGGATGGAAGAACTATTCAGTACTTTTTTTACCGCAGCTATGATCTTGTTTCCTTTCTCTTTTAGCTGTTCTTCATTCCAAAGTAAACTAATGGAAGTAGAGATACAGCGTCCCATCACCGCGTCACTCACTGCAAAATCTTTGGTAGCATGATGGATCACTTGTTCTTTCAGTTCCGGATGAAGAGCGTTCAGGGTACTGGCATTTTTGAGGTGATCCCACTTGCGGATGTAGTGCCAGTTGTTATCGAACCAGTAAAAATTTCCGGCCAATATTCCCTGCGCTTTTAATTCATTTACTACTGCCCTTGTTATTTCTTCAGAAGGAAGGAACCAACTAATGAAAGTGCAACTATCGCCGGCAGGATCGGGAATACGACGGAAAGAAATTTCAGGGACCTGTGCCAGTATATTCTTTAATGCCGCATGATTTTTTTTCTGGATGCCGAGGAACTCATTCAATCTTTTTATCTGTGCCAGGCCCACAGCCGCATGCAATTCTGAGATGCGGTAGTTATATCCTATGAATGGATGAAGATCAGCGCCACGGTCAACTCCCTTATGATCATGACCATGATCGGTATAACCATCTGAATTGATAAACACATCTTCCCGGTTGGTCATCACAACTCCCCCTTCGGCACAGGTCATGGTTTTTACAAAATCAAAACTAAAAGTGCCGGCATCGCCGATGGTGCCAAGGAATTTTCCTTTATAGGATGCACCGATACTTTGACAGGCATCCTCGAGTAAGATGAGATCATTCTCATCACAAATTGTTTTCAGCGCATCCATATCCGCCATGCTGCCGCACATATGCACAGGCATTACCGCTTTGGTTTTGGAAGTAATAGCTGATTTTACGGCTTGCGGATCTAAGGTAAGCGTGTCATCTACATCAACAAAGACAGGCACAGCGCCTATGCTGAGTATGGCTTCGAATGATGCTACAAAAGTGAAGCAGGGCGTGATCACTTCATCGCCATAACCAATCCCCAGCGCACTCATGGCCGTTGTTAAAGCAGATGTACCGCTGGAAGTAAGCTGCGCATATTTACTGCCGAATGTTTCGCAGATCGCATTTTCCAGTTCTTTACTTTTCCAGATCCCTTTTCTTGGTGCATCAAATCCATAGCGCATGAGGATGCCGGTATTCAGCACATCATTGACCTCTTTTTTTTCGGCATCGCTCCAGAGTTCGTAACCAGGCATAGGAAAGTGTTTATTCGTTAGGCATTAGGCATTGGCATTTGCCATTAGCCATTAGCCATTAGCCATTAGCCATTAGCCATTAGCCAGTAGCGTCTGCAAAATTAAGGGTTGTAAAACTGCCATTTACCATCGGGTTGTACCAGAATGGCGATCTCGCTTAATTCACTCTCATTATTATTTTTCCCTACTGCTGTGATCACATAGCGGTAAGAGAAATGTCCGGAAGAAAGGGTTTCTATTAACTGGAAACCTTCGGGTTTTGCTACGACCTTAGAAAGATATTTCGGCTGGTTGCCAAAGGTCTCATTATGCGAATCGGCAGCATACTGGTATACTACGTAATACTTGATCTCCCGGTGGTTCCTCGGATCGGGTTTTACATCCAGCTGGATCATAGAATCGCCGGTTATTTTTTTCTCCACGATCGGGGGCCATGGTTTTTCGTTATCGATCCAGCGCATAGGAGGAAGTAAGGCCGGATATTTATAGTAATTATTTTGAAGACTGTCATTCCACCCCAATGGATTATTATTAAAAGATTTACTGCTGAAGTAGATGCTGCCCTGGATATTGGGATAGCGGCGCAGTAATTTTATCTGCTCAGGTATTTGTTTCGGATCATTCCAGGCAGCTTCTTTACCGCCTGCCCTGTAAATGCCATGGCCGATATATACATGTTTACCATAGCTGTGACGACTCCACCAGTCCAGCAGTTTTTCATAAGCGATCTTATCATGACCGATCTCGAGGTAGAGCTGCGGAGTTACATAATCGATCCATCCTTTCCGGAGCCATAATAAAATGTCCGCATACAGATCGTCATAGTTAGTTTGCCCTGCTTTACTATCACTTCCTTCGGGATCATCTTTTTGATTGCGCCATACGCTGAAAGGCGATACACCGAAGCGAACCGTCTTCTTTTCCTGCTTGATGACAATGCTCAGAGCCCGGATGATAGTATCCACATTGCTTCTGCGCCAGTCATCTTTTTTAAGAGTGGTACCTGAATTCTTATAACCTGTTTCATCCGGGAACTCCTTGCCGGAAATACGATAAGGATAAAAATAATCATCCATATGGATCGCATCTATATCATAACGCTTAACAATATCCCGCACCACCTTCACTACGAAAGCCTGCGCATCTTTATTTCCCGGGTCAAAATATTTTTTGTCTCCATAAGTGAGGAACCAGTCCGGGTGAACGCGGGTGATATGATTGGCTGCTATGGAAGCGGTATTGACATTGAAATTAGCCCGGTATGGATTCAGCCAGGCATGTAGTTCCATTCCCCTTTTATGCGCTTCTTCTATCATGAACTGCAGCGGATCATAATAAGGAGAGGGAGCTTGTCCCTGTACACCGGTGAGCCATTGGCTCCAGGGTTCCAATTCAGAAGGATAGAAAGCATCAGCTGCGGGACGTACCTGTGCGATGATGGCATTCATACCATTCTTCTTGTGCATCTCAAGTTGCCGGATAAAATCGGCCTTTTGAGCTTCTGTAGTGGAATTGCGTGGAGGCCAGTCAATATTATCAACCGTTGCTATCCAGACACCCCGGAATTCGTATTTGGGCTGGGCCTGGGAGGAATAAGAAATCAGGAATAAGCCCATCGACAGGCTCAGGATGGAAAGGAGAAAATGCCTTGTTTTCATGTGGTAAATACTTGTCCGCGAAAATACTACTTCGCACACTAATGACGTATAAAGAAATGTTATCCGGGAGTAATTTTTGCAGTTTAACTTTTTAGCGGCCATGCCTAAGACTACATCATTCGCCGCCGTCTCTTATTTTATCGAGCAGGTCGCTGAGAGCATTAGCATCCTTTTCAGAAAGCTTGCCAAGTACGTTGTCCATTTCGTCTTGTTTGAGATCTAATTTCTCGAGTAGTTTTTTTCCTTTATCCGTAATGATCACATCTACCAGTCTCCTGTCTGATTTGCAAGTCAGTTTTTTGACAAACCCTTTATTGATAAGACGGTCTACGATCCGGCTGGTATCACTCATTTTTTCCAGCATCCTTTCCCTTATTTGCAGGGTAGAGAGGGGTTGAGGAAAACTGCCTCTTAATATGCGGAGAATATTGAACTGTTGGGGGGTGATGTCTTCTGATTCAAACAGGCATTTTGTTTTATCCCGCATCCATCCGATCGTATAGATAAGATTGATCGCCGCTTTCTGATGCGCATTCCTGAAACGGGCTTGCTGAATATCTTTTTCTATTCCCATAGTTGAATCAACATAGTAAAAATAAAAAGTTTCAGGCGAAGCTGGGTATCCGCCCGAAACTTTTGTCAATTATTACAAGTTCTTAGTTGTTATAATAGAACTTTTCTTCCACGATCTTGCCATTTTTCCAGCGTTGAACCGCCAACTGCCGATAGTTACGTGTGCCAAAATCCTTGTGGGTGAAGTCCATCCACCATTCAATGGCTGCTATATCATCGCTGATAACAGTATTCAGCACTTTAGCGCCCCTGAATTCTGTCAGGCCATTCACGAAGGTCTCTTCATACTGGCGGTTGGTATCTTTCCCTACCCGGGCAGGGTAATCATTATCCTGCATCACCACATCATCGGAATAGAATTTTTCAAAAGCTTCGAGAGTTTTACCTTCCAGGATCATCTGGTTGAGTTGATCCACATTGGTTCTTAAGTCTGTCATAATGTATGTTTTTAGTTATTCAATGTTTAAACAACAAAATTAATGTTACAACATTGAATTACCAAATAAACTATCTTTCTTCAGTATGGATTAGTCATTTATTAACATTGCACAGGCAGCAACAAGCTAAAAAATTCCCTCTTTAGGTTATTGCTGATATCAATAAAAAGCGTTGCTTTACAGCACCAACCTTAACTCCACCGAACCATGAAACTCTTATCCGATTCTGTCCGCCACTTCTTTGAAGGCTTTGCTTCTTTCTATACTTCTATGTTTGATGAGATGAAACGATGGTGAGAGAAAAGCTATTAGCTTTTAGCCACTCGCCATCAGCTTATTCATTTTCCAATGAAAGGAAGATAATTTATCCGTCTTCTGCAGCCTTCAACGTTGTTATAAACGCATGAAAGTTCCCACGTCTACAAGCTAGTAGCTAATGGCTATCGGCTAATGGCCGGTTCAGAAGACAACAGGCTTTCTCAACTCTGCCGCCATTTTAAAAATGCTAAAGAGATGATGTGCTTCATGCAGGAGGAAAAAATTAAGCCACTGTTCCAAATTCATTTTCCCAAAAAAAGGATGTTCCCCGGTTTTTTCAAGATCATTTGAAGATAAGGTCAGCATCGCAATACCCATTTCTTTCCGGACATTAATAAAATCCTGCATTACTTCCCGGAAGGAGAGATGACAGTTGTCAAGGAACACAGGATCGCTGTCTGCGGTATATCTATTGAATTCAGGATTGTTGCCCTCGAGCATTTGTCGTATCCTGCCGATAAATGTATGCTGGTAGGTCTGGAGGTGAACGATGTTCTCGAAAATGGACCATTTACCGGGATTTACCTGGCGGCGGATCTGCTCTTCTGATAAACCATCGATGATATCCACGAGGGACTTGTGCTGGTATTGCAGCCTCGTAGATAGGGAGGATGACATTTGCATAGATAAGGTTTGTGAGGCTCCTTAACGTTCCCACACTTTGGTTCCTTCACTGCAGTTAGAGCATATATCAATATTCTTTCTTCCCTTCAGGATCTGTTTCCTGAATTTACTGTATTCCCCGTTCTTCCAGATCTCTTTGAAACTTTTTTTCTTCAGGTCGCCCAGTTGGTGCTGCGCATCTTTATCAAAACAACAGGGGGCAACCAGTCCATCCCAGGTAATGACCGGGTCATGCCAAAGCCGCCAGCACTGGTTAGCCAATTTACCTTTGAATTCATGACCGGTTTCGGTTTTGCGGTAACGACTGTATTTATCGATAGTAGGTATCAGTTGATTGGGGTCATTTTCAAAATCATATACCTGCGCAGTTTTGAACCAAACATCATCAACCCCGATTTCTTTCGCCAATTGCTTCACTTCTTCTACCTGGTGTTCGTTTGGTTTCACTACTAAAAACTGGAAGACCACAAAAGGTTTCCTGCTCTTCAATTCCTTCTTCCATTTCACAATGTTCTTTGTGCCCTCTATCACTTTGCTCAACTGTCCACCCACCCGGTATTGCTGGTACACATCCTGTGTCGTTCCGTCAATGGAAATGATAAGCCGGTCAAGACCGCTTTCAATTGTACGTCTCGCATTCTCATCGTTCAGGTAATGTGCATTGGTCGAGGTGGCTGTATAGATCTTTTTCTTTGATGCATATTCCACCATATCCAGGAAAGCAGGATTGAGATAGGGCTCGCCCTGGAAATAAAAAACGAGATACAGTAATTCTTTATGGAGTTGATCAATAGTGTCGCTGAAAAAATCCCTGCGGAGCATACCCGTAGGTCTGGTAAAAGCTCTGAGCCCGCTCGGGCATTCCGGGCAGCGCAGGTTGCAGGAAGTGGTCGGCTCAAAAGAAATGGAAACAGGGTAACCCCATTGTACGGGTCTCCGGGTCCATTTGCTGATATAAAAACTGCTCAGCACTTTCATTCCATTCCAGGCACGGCGTGGGGTAAGTTTGGATAATAAATTAAGACTATCTCTCCGGTTGAATCTTGCCATCCTGGTAAAGTTACCAATAAGACCGGAAGACCGAAAGACCGAAGACCGGAAGACCGAAGATCGGAAGACCGGAAGACCGAAGACCGGAAGACAGAAAGACCGAAGACCGGAAGACAGAAAGACCGAAAGCCTGGAAGAGGGAGGTATAGTAAAGGGATCGAACTGGCAGACTACCGACTTCCGGACTTTCCGACTATTTGAAAATAGGGTACTATCGTTTTATAGGGTAAGTGCTATCTTCAAAGAGCTTAACTATGAGCCATCTTTATCATATCTACCCGCTTGGTGATGCGGCCATAACTATTGACTTTGGCAATCGCATTGACCTGGACATTAACCGGGAAGTGATCGCAAGATTCAATGACTGGCGCCAGCATCCTTTGCCCGGGATGATCGAACTGATCCCCGCTTACAGTTCTCTTACTGTTCATTTTGATATTACATCCATAAAGAAAAAAGCTGCGTTGGGAAGCGCTTATGAATGGATAAAGAGCAAGATCGGAGAAAGACTGCAACAACCTGTATCCATAAAAAGCGGCAATGAAAGATCCTTAAGGATACCGGTTTGTTATGACAAAGAATTTGCCCCGGACCTGCTCCGTCTTTCTGCAGCGAAGAATATTCCCATTGACGAAGTGATAGCATTACACTGCGGCGGTAACTATAAAGTGTATATGCTTGGTTTTCTACCTGGCTTTGCGTATATGGGTGAAGTAGATGAAAGAATTGCCATTGGCCGTAAACCTCAACCTGTACCTATTACAGCAGGAAGTATTGGAATAGCCGGTAAGCAAACCGGTATCTACCCATTGGATTCTCCCGGGGGCTGGCAGATCATTGGAAGAACCCCCGTAAGATTATTTATTAAGGATAATGAAGTGCCTTCCTTATTACAAGCGGGTGATTGTGTTCAGTTCTATTCAATTAGTAAAAATGAATTTGAAGATATGTCGAACCAGGATATATCTCACAGATAACACAGAAAGGCACAGAGGAGAGTTTCTGTGTAGATCCGTGTAATCTCTGAGCGATAGATCTCAACGAGCCCCGTGGATCAGTGTATCTCACAGATAACACACAAAGCACAGATGAAGGTTTCTGTGTAGATCCGTGTAATCTGTGAGCGATAGATCTCAACGAAAAAGAGTTTGGATTAGTGTATCTCACAGGTAACACAGAAAAGGACAGATTAGGGTTTCTCTGTAAATCAGCGCGACCTGTGAGCTGTTTTACATAGCAATCATCTTCTATGAATCAGCGGCCAATATTATGAGCGTAAAGATAATTAAGGCAGGTATCCTTGATACCATACAGGATGCGGGCCGTTTCGGTTACCAGCATCTTGGTATCAACCCAACGGGTGCGATGGATATATATGCCATGCAGGTAGCGAATATGCTTGTAGGGAACGATCCCAAGGAAGCTGTTATCGAAATGCATTTTCCCGCTGCCGCTTTTTTATTCACACAGCCGGCATTGATAGCAATAAGCGGAGCTGATCTTACTGCCAGCATCAACGGCGAGGAAATACCGCACCATCACCCTATTATAGTAGGGAGGAATGATGTACTTCAATTTCACAAACCTGTCGATGGCGCAAGGGCCTACCTTGCTATAGCAGGCGGAATAGAAATAAAAGAATGGATGAACAGTAGCAGCACGCACCTGAAAGCTAAAGCAGGTGGGTATGAAGGACGGAACCTGCGGAAAGAAGATGAGCTTTTTTTCAAGCGTGCATTTTCTCAAAAAAATAAAAACAGTTTTACTGTTCTGCCCTGGCAGGCCGATATCCACTGGATCCACGATAGTAAAGAGATGTTGGTGCTGCCTGGCAATGAATGGGAACGACTGACAACAGGATCAAAAGAAAATTTCACTATGACATCTTTTGTCATCACGCAGCAATCCGACCGTATGGGTTACCGGCTCAATAATATACCACTACCTGTGATGAAGAATGAAGAAGTTATCTCTACAGCTGTAAGTTTTGGTACGGTCCAGTTATTGCCCGATGGTAAACTGATCGTACTGATGGCTGATCACCAAACAACGGGTGGTTATCCCCGTATAGCACATGTGATATCGGCTCACCATTCAAGACTGGCACAATTGAGAGCCGGTGATAAGATCCATTTTCAGTTCACCGACCAGCATACAGCAGAGGAGTTATGGCTGAGGCAACAGCAACATTTGCTGCAACTGCAAAATGCTTGTACATTCAGGTTACAGGAATATTTTAGCAAGTGATCCTTAACTGCGATATGGGCGAAGGCGTCGGTAACGATGAACTAATCATCCCGTTTATCGACGCGGCTAGCATCTCCTGCGGCTACCATGCAGGTGATGCAGTTACCATGCAAGAAACCATAGAAAGTTGTCTCCGGTATAATGTGTCGATAGGAGCACACCCCTCTTTTCACGACAGGGAAAACTTCGGACGAAAAGAAATGGACCTGCCAGTCCATGAAGTATATGAACTCATCATACAACAACTTATCGTGGTCAACGACATCAGCCACTCACTCGGAGCAACACTTGCTCATGTTAAGCCACACGGAGCTCTTTATAACATATCGGCCAAAGATGAGTTGACCGCCAATGTCATTGCAAGAGCCGTAAAAGATTTTGACAGCGGTCTTGTGCTGTATGGATTGAGTGGAAGCCATTCTATCAGCGAAGCACAAAAGATCGGTTTAAGAACAGCCAGCGAGGTTTTTGCGGACCGTACTTACCAGGATAATGGTTCACTGGCACCACGCTCCTTGTCCAACTCCATGATCACTGATACAAATAAAGCGGTGCAACAAGTATTACAAATGGTGAATGAAGGAGTGGTGACCACTTTATCCGGGAAAAGGATCCCGATCCTTGCAGAGACTGT
>DATLCB010000263.1:0-3145 GCA_035526625.1 Chitinophagaceae bacterium | reverse complement strand
TCGATACCCGCGGCCGTTCGCTCCGACAAGCTGGATTCTGCCACTATTTGTGGCGGGGGTTTGATGCCCCTGATCTTATACGTTCTGATGATATTGGTGACCACTTCTCCGATCTCAGCAAGGGGGAGCGAATGATCCACTTTCATTTTTTCCAGGACCGCTGTGGGCATATCCGGGAACTCGGCTTCAGCAGGGTCCTGCACAATGGTATGTCCCCCGCATTGTTTGATGTTCCACATCCCGATGGTTCCATCATTCAGGTAACCTGTAAGGATGATCCCTATCGTTCTTTCACCATAAGCGACCGCGGCAGAACGGAACAATACATCGATCGAAGGACGGAAGCGGTTCTCGTGGGGTCCATGTCCATAAATTACCTGGCCATCCTTTACCAGCAGATGAACATCCGCAGGAGCTATATAGATATGCCCGGCAATGATGTGCTCCTTGTCTTTGGCAACGGAGCAATCCAGAGCCGACTGCCTGCGCATCCTTTCTACCAGTAATTCACTTATCGTTGTAGTGGATATATGCAGGAGAATAAAAACAGCCGCATTCAATTTCGGCGGCAACTGCGCGACAATTTCCATAACAGCATTCACTCCACCTGCTGAAGCGCCGATACATATTAAATAGGGAGGAGTTTTTTTGTCACCCGCAGTGATACTTCTCCTTGCTGAATGGAGCTTTTTTATTTTAACGGGACCCGTTTGCTTGATTTTTGCCATAATATTTTTTAAAAGACCTATCGCAATGGAAAGTAGCAGTTGAATGTCGCACCCATGGCCAATTGTCCTTCAGCAGTTATAAAGCCATCATGCATTTTCATTATTCTCCTGCAAATGGCGAGCCCGATACCCGAGCCCCTGACTTTTTTATCTTTTGAAGAGCAGCGATAAAAAAGTCCGAAGATCTTTTCCGCTTCACTTTGATCAAAACCTAATCCATTGTCGGTAACGGAAATGATCCCGTAAGGGATGTTCTTTTTAGCGTTCTTTATACTGTTCAGTTCTTCTGCATGGGAATAGTTTATTTTGATCTTTAGTGGTACGAGGAGGTTCCTGAACTTAATGGAATTGGATAGCAGGTTGGAAAGCAAACGTGTCAGCAGGAGAGCATTCGCCGGTAATTCGGGCAGATCATGGTATTCGACCGACGCATTGCTTTGCTGGAGTTTTCCATGAAAAGTGGCAAGCACCTCCCTCACGATAGCGGCGGTATCCACCGGAGATGTTTCCATATCCATGTCATACAACTGGAAATAACTGTTGATGTCGTCCGTTAACAGGTTCATTTTCTGAATTCCGGTCTGCGCCCTGCGTATATTGGCCTTTCCGGAATCGCTGAGCTTGCCCGCTTCATGCGCTACGATGTATTCCATATGCACATACAACTGCTTCAGGGTATCGCGGTAATCATGCACCACCACTTCGTCCAGCAATTTTATTTCACTGTTCAACTCCCGCAATTCCTCATTCTTAGCAATAAGCGTTTTATTCAACTGCTGTATCTCCAGCATGGCTTTTACCTCGCCCGTGATATCCATATCGACCCCGATGACCTTGACCGGCCGGTCCATCTTATCTTTTTGCACCACAGCTTTTATCCTGACGATCTTTTTTTCCTGTTCAGGTGGAAGCAAACTGATGGTTTCTTCAAAAGGACCATCTCCATATACTATATGGTCGATCAATTTATTAACCCGGTCACTTTCTTCAGGAACAGAGTAGTCAAAATATATCCCTGGCGCTATAGGTTCGTCCTTTGGAAGATTAAAGAGCCGGTACATACCATCCGTCCATTTGAATTCTTCGGTGAGAAGGTCATATTCCCAGGCTCCCAGTGCGGCAATTTCTTCGGCCTGGTTGATGATATCAACATCGGTCTTTTTTTGTGCTTCCTTTTCCTTACGGTCTGTGATATCCTGGCTTATACCGATCTTTTCGACGGGTGTCCTGCTTTTATTTCTTTTAAAAACCGCATTACGGTCGCAAAACCAGCTATAGCCTCCTTTTGCTCTTTTCATCCTGTACTCTATCTCCACCACCTTGTTGTCATGTGTGATATTTTTTATCATTTCGATATGTTCCCTCATCCGCGGGATATCCTCTTCATGCATGAGACCAAAAACGGGGTTCTTCATGGCAGCGATCTCCTGTTTCTTGTAACCAAGATAAGCAGCCACGCTCCTGTTGCTGTACAGGACCTGGAGCGTGTTCAGGTCCATTATATAAATGATATCGGGACTTAATTCAGCGACCTGCAATACAAAGTGATTGTCTTCTGCACGCCGGAGATCCGATTGTATCCGCGATGTTGTATCTTCTGAATAGATAATGACCCCATCGGTGAACCTTGCATATTTCTCTATGAATGCATGAAGAGATCCGGCAAGGGTACGTTCGGTATTTGAAGAAGAAGAGTTACCACTTTGCATTACTTCTGCAAGATGTTCGAAAAGAGTTTTATTGTTCTCGTGTTCTACTACTCTTTTCCCCGGCTGTTTGCCCGCAATATATTTTGTCGCTACTTTGTTGAGGAGTACATATTCGAAGTCGACGATCCTGTCATCTTTCCGGACCGCTTTTAATAGTTCGATCCCTCCAGGCAATGCGTCGATCAAAGACTGCAAGAGAACTGTTGAAGGTGAAACTAACCCTTCCTGGGTGAATGTTAATTCGTCCATAAATGTAACGTGTCCGGACTGCCCGGAACAATTTACCCTTTATTATAATAGAAAATTGATGCCACTGTTGATAATATCAGTAGCGGGGAAGATATTCCCCATAAAAGACTAACATCGCTATTGAATATATTACTTTCAATAGGTGCTGGCAAATTACTTATTTAATACCCCATTGAAGTTTTGAATTATACACATAAGAGGGTATGGCATGAAGTTTTCAACGTTATTGTATTCTCTTTTACGGGGTGTTTCTTCGGATTCTGAGATCATACCCATACTACCTGATCCGGGTAATGCCGGCGCAGGGATGAAAGAGAATAAAAGGATCCGGTCATCGATCGGGTCCTTTTTTATGTAAGGTCTATGGTCAAACCTTCGCTACTTTGATCTCCGGTTCGAGTTGCGCTGTTTTATCCTTCGGAAAGCAGCAGGCGTAATCAGCTGATTAAAGATAGTAAA
>DATLCB010000262.1:0-7954 GCA_035526625.1 Chitinophagaceae bacterium | reverse complement strand
GACAGCCGGATAGTTTACTTTGTAAGGAGAGTTTTCAAGCGTAACAGAATATCCTCTACCAGGCATCAAAGGAATGCGGACAGATAATAGTTTTGCGGTTTCTCTTCCCCACGACCCTGTAGAAATAAGTACCTCGTCCTGTTCATAAACGTTATCGCTGGTGATGACCTTTGTTACTCTTCCTTTTTCCTTCTCAAACCGTATCACTTCCTGGTTGGGGAGCAGTTTCACTCCCTGCTGTTTCAGATAAGCGATCAAATGCTGCATTAGTTTATTGGGCCAGCAATGTGCATCACAGTTGAAATGAATAGCGCCAAGTCCATTTATCCTTATATGCGGTTCCAGCGCCTGTAGTTCATCTTTACTCAGCAATTTTGTATCGGTAAGGCCAAGCTCCTGTGCTTTCTCTACAGTATGTTTTGCATGTTCCCCACCTGCTTCGGTCTGATAGATCTCGAGCAGGCCTTTTTGTTCGTAGGCAAAATCAAAGGAAGGGATCGATAGCCATGATTCATATTCCCTTTTACTGATCAGCGCAATATCTCTTAGAGGAACAGCTGCGGTGTCCACATTATTCTTTGTAGCGCTGCGGATGAATTTCAATCCCCAGTTCACGAGGTTCCAATCGAGACGCGGCTGCACATAAAAGGGACTTCTCGAATTCCACATCCATTTCAATCCTTGCTTCACGATACCGGGTGTAGCCAGCGGAATAAAATGACTGGGGCAGATATAACCACAATTACCGTAAGAACAGTTATCGGTAAAGTCTCCTTTGTCGAGAACCGTTACTTCCCAACCCGAACGTTGTAAATAAAATGCAGAGCTCAGACCGATGATGCCGCCGCCGATGATAGTTACCTTACCCCTGTCCCCTAAAGTGGAACCTTGTTTAAAAATTTCTTTTGATTCCATTGCTTTACTAAACACAAGAATACATCTCTATACCATTCCTAACACCTAATTCCTAATACCTAATTCCTAACACCTAATTCCTAATACCTAATTCCTAACACCTAATTCCTAATACCTAATTCCTAATACCTAATTCCTAATACCTAATTCCTAATACCAATTGCCTATTTGATCTTCGGTCCCGGCAATTCCACCCCGTTCTGGTAAAGGATCAAACTCCTGACAACTCCTTTCTCATCCCTTACAAACTTTATCTTCGCCTCCACTACTTTCAAAAAGTACAGGTCATCCTTTTCTTTAAAAAGAGGAAACTTTCGCTGACCGGTTGCCTGACCAAACAGGATATTATCTTCCACAAAAATGCTGATGATAAAAGTTGGATCCAGCTCGTACTCGCCGATATATTGCTTTAAAGAATCAGGTATGGCCGCCGCTATTTCTTTTTTCGGTTCTTCATTTTTTGGCTGGATCATTTTGGGCTCTACCTTCAACCCATATAAGATATTCCTGATCTTTTGCAGCATCTGCACCTCGGTCTCGTGGTTGCGGAGTATGATGATCACTTTCTCCGAATCAAGGTGACGTTCGATTATCGTGTTATAACCGGGCCATCCTCCTGTATGGTTCAACACCCTGCCGATGGTCTCAAGTGTAGTGGTGCCCCACCCGAAGCCATAGGTCGTTCTCACACCGCTCTTCAGCACACCCGGCTCAAAAGCTTCGTCCCTCATTTCTTTGCTGACCAGTTTTTCCGTGTACAGCGCCCTGTCCCATTTCAGCAGGTCATTGGTCGTGGAGTTGACCGTTCCATCACCCATGATACCGTCAAGGCAGGTAACGAGTTTGGACACGGCCGAATCATCATCGGGTAATAAGTATTTTTTTGTTGAACTAAGCGGGCCATACCCGTAAGCATAATTATCCAGCTTTCTCTTTTCAAAACGCCGGCGATAGACCAGTGTCCTTTTCATATCGAGCGGTTTGAAGATATTCTTCTCCAGGAACTCAGGATATGTTTTGCCAGATACTTTCTCAATGATACTGGCGAGTATGGCATATCCCGTATTACTGTACGCCCATCTTTCTCCCGGGTTAAAATCGGCACGCAGTTTATACTTTGCCAGCATTGCTATCATGTCTGCATTGGTAGCATATTTCCCGGGCTGGCAATTCCCCATCATAAGATTCATATAATCCGGCAATCCCGACGTATGATGCAGGAGCTGGCGAACCGTGATATTGGGATAAGGAAGCTCTGGGAAGAAATGACGGAGGCTGTCATCATAGCTCAGCTTACCTTCTTTCTTAAGCAACATGATGCCCATCGCCGTGAACTGCTTGGACACAGATGCGAGTTCAAAAATGGATTCTGCATTCAGGTCCGCTCCCGTTTCTTCATTGGCCTTCCCAAAGCTTCCCTGGTACAGGACCTTTCCTTTCTCCGCGATCAATACATTTCCGAAAAATTTTTGTTGCTTATATAAGGAAGTGAAGAGGCTGTCGAGTTGTGCGGAACGAATATCCTTTTGTGCATACACATTTAAAAAAAGACCTCCCAATAAAAAACTTAATAGCACTTTCCTCATAAATAGTTTGTTTTAACTGTTGGCAAAAAAAAGGAGCACAACGAACACCAAGAACCACAAAGGACACTACGGAATAAGGCCACACTTTGTGTTCTTCGCGTAAACTTAGTGCCCTTTGTGTTCCAAAAAAATCTACAGGACTGAGAATCCATGGGCATACGGATCATCTTCCTTATCGATCCAGATCGTATTATAACCATAGATCTTCGCCCAGCCTTCCACCGATGGACGGATCGCCGTTTTGCCAGCTACTGTCAACTCCTCTTCTATTCGGCCGGTGAATTTACTGCCGATGATGCTTTCGTGGATGAACTCGTCGCCTTTCTTCAGCTTCCCTTTGGCATACCATTGCGCCATCCTTGCACTCGTACCCGTGCCGCAGGGTGAACGGTCAATAGCTTTCTCGCCATAGAAAACTGCATTGCGGGCAGTGGAGTTCTTATCCATCACCGCTCCTGTCCATAAGATATGCGAGCAGCCTTTTATCGTTGCATCTTCGGGGTGAACGAACTCATACTTCGCATTGATATTCTTCCGCAGTTCCCTCGCCCATGCCACCAGTTTATCAGCCGGGTAATGCTCCAAACCTCTGAAATTTCGCTGGACATCCACTATTGCATAAAAATTTCCGCCATAAGCCACATCTACCACTAATTCACCGAGTTCGGGACAATTTACTGAGAGCTCAGTTGAATCTAAATACGCCGGAACGTTGGTCAGTCTTACACTTGCGCATTTCTCATTTCTCATTTCGTATTTCACATTTATCAGTCCCGCCGGCGTTTCCATCCTTACTACCCCTTCCGTCTTGGGTTGAATCAATCCTTCCTCAATAGCTATCGTGATCGTCCCGATCGTCCCATGCCCGCACATCGGCAGGCAGCCGCTTGTCTCGATAAATAGTACCGCAACATCATTGGCAGGGTCATGTGGAGGATAGAGAATGCTCCCGCTCATCATGTCATGGCCGCGGGGCTCGAACATAAGCCCGGTCCTTATCCAATCGTACTCTTTGAGGAAATGCTGCCGCTTCTCGCTCATATTCTTTCCTTGAAGTACGGGACCTCCTTCCCTGACGAGACGAACAGGGTTACCACAGGTATGAGCATCTATACAATTAAAAACATGTTTCATTGATCAGTATTATTTCACGCAAAGGCGCCAAGACGCTAAGTTAATACAGCCCTTTTCGTTTTACCCTCTTGCGTCTTTGCGCCTTTGCGTGAACCCTTTTAAAAGGCCGGTTTATCATGAGTTTCGTACCTCACGAAACTACAAACCACAAACTATAAACTACAAACTCCGGGTAAAGCGTTTTTTGTACTTTAGTGATCGAAATGGAAACCTACGGCAAGATACTACTCATCGCTATGCCCGCCTTTCTCTTCCTTGTACTTTTTGAGAAATGGTATGGCTGGAAAAAAGGAAAGGATACTGTCCGCAATATGGACATGATCTCTTCGCTTAGTTCGGGCGTGACGAATGTCACCAAAGATGTGCTGGGCCTTACGCTCTCTATACTTGCCTATGGATGGCTGGTGACCAACCTGGCGGTCTATCATATCAAAGCTACCTGGCTCACTTACCTTATTGCTTTTATCTGTATTGACTTTGCCGGTTACTGGGTGCACCGCTGGAGCCATCATATCAATCTTTTCTGGAACCTGCATATCATCCATCACAGCAGTGAGGAGTTCAACCTGGCCTGTGCATTACGACAGAGCATATCGTTGTTTGTCAATCCTTTTAATTTTTTACTGATACCGGCGGCACTTGTGGGGGTTCCGGTAGAAGTGATCGCCACAGTGGGACCACTGCATTTGTTTGCACAGTTCTGGTACCATACGCAGCATATCAATAAAATGGGTGTGCTGGAGCATATCATTGTTACGCCTTCTCATCACCGGGTGCACCATGCTATCAATAAGGAGTACCTCGATAAGAACCTCGGGCAGATCTTTATTTTCTGGGATAAACTGTTCGGCACTTACCAAAAAGAATTACCCGAAGCGCCGCCTGTTTATGGTATCACAAGACCGGTACGCACCTGGAACCCGATCAGGATAAATTTTCAGCATCTCTGGCTGATGATGAAAGATGCCTGGCATACCAATAGCTGGAAAGATAAATTCACGCTCTGGTTCAAACCCACCGGCTACCGCCCTGCCGATGTGATAGAGAAATACCCGGTCTATAAGATCGACGACGTTTACAATTTTGAGAAATACGATACCAAAGCCTCCTCTGCATTGAATGTATGGAGTTGGGTGCAGTTGCTGATGATCCTTTTATTTACCAGTTATCTCTTTGGCAATATTGCCGCTATCAATAACCTCGACGGCACTTATATTTTCTGGTACGGCGGTTTTCTTTTTCTCTGCGTGTACTCCCTCACCGAACTGATGGACCGCAACCCCTGGGCGATCTTCTGGGAAGCTTTGCGTAGTGGAATGGGGCTTGGGTTTTTGTGGATGCAGGATGATTGGTTTGGGAGCAGTGCTTATATTACTTCAGTGAAATATATTCTGGGGGCTTATTTTATTCTCTCTATTGTGGCGACCGGATGGTTTGTTATAAAACATCGTAGAGAAGATACAACTCTAACTACTGCCTTACCTGATAGTAAATTTATAGGTAGCAATTGAAAGCACAAGGAACATTCTATGGGCTGTGGTGGCTAAAAGGTCATCAAGAAAACCCCATTAACGGAACTCTATATTTAACTGCTGAGTCAGGTGTGTTGCATACTTTAGATCCATTTGAGCAAACACCGAACCCTTTTCACCCTCATTTCCCTCAATACAAAGAGATTATAGGCATTGCTTCCAATATAGAGGAAGGAAAAGATTATTCCTTTAAGCTATTTAATGTATCACAAACAAGAAGAGAGAGTCAGGTACTGTACAAAAATCGTTACCAATCTAACCTGACACTAATTGGCAGTGTAAATACTGGAGACTCGAACACTGAATTCAATTATTTAATGCTTTCGTCAAAATCTCTAAATGAATGGGTAAAACCTACCGGAATTCAGATAAAAGAAATTTCAGAAGAGAATGATCAATTTGGCATACAGCATCACTATACTCAACCAGAACGGATATTACTTTTCAGAGATGATTACATGGAGATTTATTTCTTTTTTCGTATACGCTCGACAACAAACACAAATGAAGGCCGTGAAGTTACCTTAACTGAAACTCCATTTCTAAATATTAAATTTTCGAATCCTATATCTATTGAGGACATATTGAACTATAAAGAAACATTCGATCTCACTTGAATTATTCCATCGTATACGATTTAAAAGCAAGGAAGCTATTTCTTCAGGAAAGCAAAAATTGTATGAAAAATTGTTTCAAGGAGTAAAGAGCGGTGATGTTTCAAGCTGGCTTAAGAGTTTTCTTAATAAGGAAAGAGACATTCATTTTTCCGAAAGGCTCAAACAACTATTTGAAGAGATAGATAATTCAAAAAAATTAGAATTGAATTATGAGTTTATTAAAAGGGTAGTTAAAACGAGGAATTATTATGTCCATCTTGATGATTCCCTAGAAACAGACATTTTTAATTTTGACGAATTAATTGATGCAAATAATAAACTTTCAGCCTTAATGATGGCCGCTTTTAATTGGGAACTAATTAAACCATAACCATTTCTTTCTATTTACTCTTTACTTTGTACCTTATTTCTCTCCACACTCGAAGCTCGTTGTACCGAAGCATAATTATCACAGATCATTTATCTACCCTATCCCTTATCGCATCCACTATAAATGGTATAGCACTAGGTGGAAATGGCGAAACACAACTGACATTGATCTCGCAAAGTGTATATTTCTCAGTAACAGACCCCACATTTATTGAATTGATAAAAAAATCGGCATCCCAGATAACGGGCATCATTTCGTTGCTGATGGCTAATCGCTCTTGTAACTCCGGCACCCATTTAGTTTCCATAATATCTTTCAGATCGCTGAAGAGACCGCAGTTCTGCGCAAAATAATACCGCTTGCCGGGTGGAACAGGGATATTATTTATTTCATACAGCGCATTGATCTCCTGGTAACCGAAGCCGGCCACTTTATTGCCTGACAGGTAACACCTGACCATACCATTGATGATATTTCTATTCCATTCCTGGTCTATCAGTTTTCCATTATCTGAAAAGAAAATTTTGAACGCGGTAAAAAACTCATTCAGCGACATGGTCTTTTTTTCATTACCAGCTATGGCATGGACAACAGTAACTTCATTGGCAGCCGGACCAACAATTATTTTATATACACCATTACCTCCGTTACCACGGTATTGTTTCAATACTCTTATTCCTGATGCTTGTAAGCCAGCGGGAAAGCGATTCAGAAAATCCTCAAAGCTGTTGTACAATTTCGTATCTCCTCCCCAGCCCATATCCTTAGTTTTGAAAAGGACATCTTTTGTTCCCATCTTCAATATCACTTCCGGATGGGTGGAAACATAACAACCTTTGGCAGCTATAGCTGTGAGCAGTTGATCGAGCTGCTTTCGGTCCCTACCCTGCTCTATCGGGTTGACCCAAACCAGGACGGCATCAAACTCCTGTAAACTATCAGCCAGCTCCCCGGCCTTTTCATCATTGTATAAAACTGAACTGACTGAAAATCCGTTTTCTGAAAAGGCAGCAGCAAGGTCCTTGTATTTTTCTTCTGTAAGAGCATTCCGGCCGGAGTTGCTTTCACCATAGATCATTATTGCTATTGAGGCGCTGTCTTTCATGTCAACTTAAATATATCAAATTGCCCGTTTATTTTAGCCGGGAAATCGGAAAGATGGGTAGAACAGTATTTAAACGAACTTTTTTAATTTTCTTACAGACTTCCCGTCTTCCCGGCAAATTCAAACTAAGACCCTACTACATTATGCGATACCTTACTTTCATTGAACTATTCCCTACCTTCAATCCCCCAAAAACTCTAATTATGGAAAAGCAACTCGAAGAAATAAGAGATCAGCAAAAAGCATCCTGGAATAAATTTTCTCCCGGCTGGAAAAAATGGGATGAACTGACCATGGACTTCCTGAAACCGATGGGTGATGAGATCATCAAGTCTATTCAACCTAATGGAAAAGATAAAGTACTGGATATTGCCGCAGGTACAGGCGAACCCGGTCTGACAATCGCCGGCATGCTCGATGGCGGTTCTGTCATGATCACCGACCTCGCAGAAGATATGCTCGTGGTGGCAAAGGAGAATGCAGCCATACGGGGTGTTACAAATGTGGAGTTCAAAGCCGCAGATGTTTGCGAACTGCCTTTTCCCGATAATAGTTTCGATGCGATCAGTTGCCGCATGGGTTTTATGTTCTTCCCCGATATGCAATTAGCGGCTAATGAAATGCTGCGGGTACTCAAACCCGGTGGTCGTCTCGCTACTTCGGTATGGGACGGACCAGAAAAAAATATATGGATC
>DATLCB010000261.1:0-5823 GCA_035526625.1 Chitinophagaceae bacterium | reverse complement strand
CGCCGGATCTGTCAGCGTTTAAAATGGAATACCAGCGAAGAGCAGATGATGGAAGACCTGCGGTTAAAGAGGCGGACAATTAATTCATAATTCATAATTCATAATTCCTAGTTCAAAGTTCATAGTAATCTACCTTTAACTTTGATGGTAGACAATTTCCTGAGTTCATACAAATTCTCTCTATGCCTAAGCTTTTCATGTTACTTCTTGGCGCTATTCCCGCGGGTCGCAATATCGAGCAGCATGATGTTTTCTTTGGGATCGGCGAATCGCTGAAAGATCTTATTCCGGATGTAACGAAATTCTGGCAGGGCGGCAATAAATTGCATATCGATGCCTGGCGTGAAATAACAGCGGTCAATGGTTACCGGGTAGCCGTCGTAGAAAAGAAGGAAGCGGAACAACACAATGCTATAAAATTATTCTTCATTAACCTTGGCGGGTATAAAAAAGATGAGTTTGAAGAGTTCCATTACAAAATGGTCATTGCCGCTGCTGGTAAGGCTGAAGCTATCGCTTTCTCCAAAGACACTGCATTTTTCCGCCATACTGGTTTTAAAGACGCTAACTCGCATATTGATGATAAATATGGTGTGGATGTGGATGACCTTTACGAGATCGCTGATATATTACCTGCCGGGATAAAAGACAAATACAGTTTGGTTATTACGGCACAGGATGACATTACAGAAGATGAAATACATCTTGGGTATTTCAAACTCAGTATGTTTATTTGAACCTGCCCCAACCCCTCCAAAGGAGGTGGTTGATGAGCAATCGAAAGTATTAATTGAATTTGGTGGCTATAAAAGCCAGCAGGTTCTCGTCGCTCATTTTGTTGGAAGTGGATTCTTCGGTCTTCACATTTTTAAATTGAGGTGTTTCGGCGAGGTAATGAATGAATTGTTCCTGGATCTGTCCTGTACCCGTCGCATGCAAATGCGTGGCATTCTGAAGGTGAGCTGTTATCTCTTTAAAAAATTTTGCCTGGAGCATTTTTTTCTGATTGTTCTCGTTTTTATTACTTGGACTTGGAGAAACAGCTTCACCTTTTATATGTGCCAGCACTGCCAGTTCCCCCGTTTCTTCATTTTTAGTACCCACTACTGTGGCTGACTGTGTATCCATCCATACCGCAAATTGTTTTTTGTTCTTTTGAGTCATGCTACTTATTTAACCTGTTAAGTAGCTAAAACCGGGCCCCGATGTTATGCTACGGGGTTTGGCATGATATTACGGCCTTTTATTATAAACTTATAGTAATGACCAGCAATGAGGGCAAAAAGAAAAAAGCTAAAGAAGCTGAAAAGGAGTTAAAGAAAAAAGCTAAATCCACACAGTCGGAAAAAGACGAGAAAGCTGAACAGCAGGCCGAAGAGGAGGAAGAGGAGTATGAAGAAGATATGGATACAGAAGATGAGTATAACGGATCAGCATTACCTGATTAGAGCTTCGCTGACCAGGTATACTTTAATATTTTAACACCAGGACTGTATATATCAGGCAGACAGCATTAAACTAATTATAAACCTCACAAAATTTCAAGGACAGGTAAGACTAATTAATTATCCCATTCAATTTTACTTCATTTCCCTCCCAACGATTATCTTCTTTCAGTCATCCAGCGAAAACCTTCTTGTTAAAATATCACCGGTCTAATATATTTGAAGTGACTCAACTATGCATTGATAAAGCTGCTTTTTAACAAGTGCCGGTTTACAGGCATACTTTATGAATTACTATAAGGGAATCATTTTTTAAAAAATTAAACCCTATTAGTATGAAAAAATTTATACCCTTTATTGCGATCATGGCTTTTCTTTCGATCTTATTAGTTGCCTGCAAGAACAATACGCCGCAACCACAAGTTCAGCCGCAGGCTGATACAACAGGCTTAGCTGCTTTCCAGGCTTTCAAGGCAATGGAGACCCAGGCTGTTGTTGCAGTTCCGCAGCAGATAGTTTACAAAAAAAGGCCAGTAAAAAAAGTTGTCATGAACTCAGAGTCGACCAATGAAGCTAAAGTAGCCGAAAAGGAAAACGGTTCTGACCCATCAACGGAGGTAAAAACCACGGATAAAGAAGTGGCTAACCAGGAAACCGGGACAGTGGCCAAAGAAGAGGAAGTGGCTAAGAAGAAAGGCTGGAGCAAAGCTGCCAAGTATGGTGCTATCGGTGGTGTTGGTGGTGGCGTTTTAGGCGCAGTTATCAACAAGAAAGATCCAGTGAAAGGAGCCGTTATCGGTGCGGTGATCCTTGGTGGCGGTGGTTATGTATTGGGTCGTTCACAGGATAAAAAAGACGGACGTGTCAATTAAATAAGAAGAAGACTGAAATTAAAGACCTTACATTGTAGGGTCTTTTTTTATGCCTGTTCATCATGTGGTATCCATTAATGAATATTTTCTTCTTCATCTTCCACACGGTGTTTACGCTATTCAATATGGTCGGTTGGATATTTCCTAAGACCAGGAAACTTCATTTGATAACCTGCCTGCTTACGGGAGCATCCTGGTTCATTCTGGGTATCTGGTATGGCTGGGGTTATTGCCTGTGTACCGACTGGCATTGGGAAGTAAGGGAAGCGATGGGTATTCATGATCGCTCTGAATCTTATATTCATTTTCTCATACTGAAGGTAACCGGGAAAGATCTTGAACCACAATTTGTGGAGAATATCACATTGATAATTTTTCTGATCTGTTTTGGATTGACTGTTTACCTCAACATCCGGTATCGCCGGCGCAGGAATTAATGGCACAGTTTTTTGTCCTCTATCCATATTAATAATTAAAAATATTTTTATGGATAAGCTTGAAGTAAAAGGAAAATGGAATGAGTGGAAAGGTAAACTCAAACAGAAGTACGGCCATTTAACCGATGACGATCTGAAATATGAAGATGGCAAGGATGATGAATTATGGGGAAGATTACAGAAGAAAACCGGCCAAGCTAAGGATGACCTCGTGAAATGGTTGAGGGACCTGGGATAATTGAATCCTTTGAAGAATTATTTCCTTGTCATTCCAACGAGGATTTACACTTTGTTATTCAGACACAGGAGGAACCGGGTGTTGGCAATACACTTTGTCATTCCGACGAAGGAGGAATCTGGCTAAGTGAAAGGTGTCATTACATGTTGTCATTCTGACGAAAGAGGAATCGGGTATTTGGGGATACACTTTGTCATTCCGACGAAGGAGGAATCTGGCTAAGTGAAAGGTGTCATTACATGTTGTCATTCTGACGAAAAAGGAATCGGGTATTTGGGGATACACTTTGTCATTCCGACGAAGGAGGAATCTAAAGTATAACATCCTATCGCAACGGTAGTATCGAATGCACCATTCCTGACCAGTTACGACTATAGATGAATTGTGTACACTGTACTCTTCGCTCGATCAAAACCGAAGACAGCAGCAAAGGTGCCTGCTGCAAAAGGATGAGTTTGAATTGTTCTACCCTGTTCAGAAACATCAGCATAAATAGCATAAAATATTTTTTTCGTTTGAATGAGCTGGCATTGCCAGCATAATAAAAGGTTTTTCATCGGGAATTAGAAGTCAATAGACTCCTTTATTGGCAAATGAAGAACCGGAAAGAGTGAAGGAAATATTAAGGTAACCATCCCTTTGATCTCTATTCTTTACATAAGCAGATTACTCACCAGTTGAGAATATTTAATAATGCGCAATAGGATCGGCCGTACCATCGGGGTCATTGAGGGCATGCCCTGACGTCGCGATTGCGGAACCACGCAGTAAAAGCAAACCCGCTACATGTGGCGCTGCCATTGAAGTACCGCTGAGATAGGCATAACGTCCGTTGGAATATGTTGAAAGAACGGCTACACCCGGTGCTGCATAATCCACGACATCATTTCCATAATTGGAAAAGCTGGCAAACCTGTCTAAACTATCAATAGCTGATACCGTATAGATATTAGCCCCATTTGCATTTGCGGGTGAGAATTTATTGGCATCTGTATGATCATTACCCGCAGCAATGGCAATATAGATACCACGGGATGCTGTATTCTGTACTTGCTGGTTGAGTATGGCAGAACTTACATCTTCACCCAGGCTCATATTCACAACATCCCCTGCCTTACCTTCCTGGCTTACATGGGCAAGCGCCTGTATCACGGAAGACATCGTTCCTTCACCTTTTTCGTCCAATACTCTTAATGAAACCACCGTAGCGCCAGCAGCAACACCCAGAACGCCGACCGTATTATTCTTACCACCAATGATACCTGCTACATGTGTACCATGGCCATTGGCATCATCTGCTGACGTTTGTCCATTTATGAAAGAGCGGCTGCGTGTGACATCGACGTTAAGATCCGGATGATCGAAATCGATACCTGTATCGATCACCCAGGCTGTCTTGCCCGCTCCATTGCCATATCCTACACGACTAACATTCCAGGTGATAAGCCGGGGCTCTGCGATGGTAAAACAAGTAGAAAGTGAAATGATCCTGTCAGGTTCAACGATCCCGATGGACGGATCATTTTGTAATTGGAGCGCTTCATCAGCAGATAACGTAGCTATAAAACCGCCCGGCTCTCCTCCGTAAACTGCCTGCACTTTAGTTGATGGAATATTATGTTCACCGAGGACGGTTTCTGCTCTTGCTGCCAACGAACGAACCGACATCATTCTGGTACGCACTACATTTGGATCGTATGCAATAATATATTTACCTGAAATGATATCGCCGCTGGAAGCTGTTCGTTGTTCAAAGCAGGTAGTGGGCTCGGCTACTATCGTTTCTTTCTTTTCCTTTTTACAACCAACAAATAGTAAGCCCGTAGCGACTATTACTATAAAAATTAAATTTGGTTTTTGCATAGTGTGTATATTGAGGCGGGCATATAACGCAGCAATCATGCCGCGGGAGTATATCAACGATGGGGTTTAACAGGCTTTTACATAAGATAATTATAATTGTGTAACAAGGTCGTCATGATATAATAGGAATTCTTTATTAGTTGTATAGCATAAGGTATCCCTATGGGACACATAGTCAACCTCTATATGGTTTACCAGCAAAAATCTCTTTGGGCATCTTATATTGATTATCACATTTGTCCCAGCGGGACAATTCATAGGTAAGAAAAATGATGAGGGTGATAATATGTTCCGTAGGAACATTTGGTGACACCTAAATATTTCCGAATAGTGGGTGCAAGTGGGAGATTATTCGATAAAAAAAACAGGGCCGGGGCCCTGCTTTCTCAAAGCAAATTGGACATTTGCGTTATTGGACAACTATCTTGTTCGTTACATTCACTTTGTTCACTTCGCTGCTTACTTTCAGTAAGTAGGTCCCTTTCACAGAGAGCTCAGGGAAACGGAATGTTTCGATCTGTGAGTCGCTATTGATATTCACTTCTTTTGTACTGATCAGGGCGCCGGAGATATCCAGCAATTGTACCTGGTAGCGGCCGGAAGGCTGGTCAGCAAAAGAAAGATTGATGATACCATTGGTAACTGGGTTTGGATAAACAGCTATACCTGCTTTGCTGAGTATATCTTCCTGTGGTGCGTTCCTGGCAACAACTTCCGCGGCAGGAGGAACTACTTCAGGCTTCTCTTCTTCCGCTTTTTTATCTTTCTTCTTTTTCTTGTCAAAAGCAAGATTGGCATTGGCAAGATCAGAAGCATTGAAAACGTCGGCGCTTTGCGAAACTTTTTCTGCCTGTAGTGTTTCAAGATCAAAACGGTAATAACCGACCACTGATTCCGAACTGGCAACGATCACTTTGCTTCCTTCTTCCACCATGGCGCCATTGGTGCTGAAGCCCTGGGGCAAACCT
>DATLCB010000260.1:0-19990 GCA_035526625.1 Chitinophagaceae bacterium | reverse complement strand
CATCCCCGATATCGGCCTTATCGAGGGTTCCAAGGATATGCAGTAATGTACTTTTCCCTGATCCGGATGGCCCAACGATAGAAACCACCTCTCCCCTGTTTATTTCAATATTTACCCCCTTTAAAACCTCTACGGTGCCATAGCGTTTGTAAATATTTTTCCCAGTTATCATGCAGCTGATGGGGTGTTTATTAAATCAAATATCTATAAAAGCGGCCAGCGATAAAAATGAAGCTGGGGTAAACACCCTGATTTGTAGGAAATTATTCAAAAAAGCCTTTACAACTATAGATTTGGAAAATTCGCTAATACAACTACATTTGCGGAAAATTAGGGGGGTCCGCCTTCCCGCAACATTAGCATAAACCTTGTACTAGAAATTAAAACCCTGAGAGAATGTTTTGGACCTTAGAATTAGCCTCGTACCTGGAAGACGCACCATGGCCAGCCACTAAAGATGAGTTGATCGATTATTCCATTCGCTCCGGCGCACCCATTGAAGTGGTAGAAAACCTGCAGGAACTGGAAGATGAAGGTGATGTTTACGAAACCATTGAAGACATCTGGCCCGATTATCCAACGCAGGATGATTTTCTTTTCAATGAAGATGAGTACTAGATAAAAACTATTATGTAAAAGATAAAAGTGAAGCCTCCGCTATAGGAGGCTTTTTATATCTTCAGATTGCGTCGTCCTACCCGCTACTAGCTATCCCTACTAGCCTTCCTGCACTCCCATCTTCGCCATCACTTCATTACTTACACCCGTGCTGGAGTAACCACCATCATGGAACAGGTTCTGCATGGTCACCATTCTTGTAAGGTCAGAGAAAAGGGTGATACAGTAATTAGCACAATCTTCGGCTGTGGCATTACCGAGCGGTGCAATAGAGTTGGCAAAATCAAAGAAATCACCAAAACCTTTGATGCCTGTACCTGCAGTTGTCTTGGTAGGTGATTGTGAGACTGTATTGATACGAACTTTTTTCTCCACCCCATAATGATAGCCAAAGCTGCGGGCAATAGACTCCAGCATTGCTTTAATATCTGCCATATCTGTATAGAAAGGATATGTTCTTTGTGCAGCCATATAGGTTAGCGCCACTACACTTCCCCATTCATTGATAGCGTCGAGCTTCTTAGCCACGGCCAGCATTTTATGAAAAGACATGGCGGACACATCGATCCCTTTCATGAAATATTCATAATTAGATTCTGTATAAGCTATCTTTTTCCGGATGTTCACACTCATACCAATTGAATGCAGGACAAAATCGATCTTGCCTCCCAATACTTCCTGTGACCGGGTGAAAAGGTTGGTAAGCTCTTCCACATTCGTAGCATCGGCCGGGATGATCTGGGAATTGGTTTTTTCAGCTAGTTTGTTGATCTCCCCCATTCGCATAGCGATAGGTGCGTTCGTCAGCACGATCGAAGCTCCTTCCTCGTGAGCTTTTTCTGCGACTTTCCATGCAATGGAATTGGCATCCAGTGCGCCGGTGATAATTCCTCTTTTTCCTTTTAAAAGATTGTAAGCCATGTTATTTGGTTTTGCTGCGGTAAAAATAAGGAGAATTGCTAAGCTCCGGGAAAGAGGAGCTTTATCAGGAACACCAATAAAAAAGTATAAACGAATATCAAAACAAGAACAGTAAGTAACCAACTGCCAAAACGTAGCAATGATTCCCGTGGTCGCATTATCTTATTCAGGTATTTGTATAACAGGTAGACGGGTAAAAGTGAAACAATGATCAATACGATGATGATAAGAGGTCTCAGCTGCACTTGAAACTGATTTTGTCAGCAAAAGATAAGATTTCAAATAATAAGAAGGGATCAAACATTTGTGAGTCGTTACATGAATTATCTTTATACCATAGCTTCATCATTTTTAAAAAACAGATATGCAGGTGAGAACGGTCATCACAGGGATAGGATGCTATATCCCGGAATTGGTAAAGAGCAACGAGGCTTTTCTCGGGCAGGATTTTTATTCGGAAGATAATGCTCCCATTACTACAGCACCTGAAGAAATAGTTGAAAAATTCAGGGAGATCACCGGTATCCAGGAGCGGCGCTATGCTTGCGAGAACCTGAAAACTTCGGATATGGGCATCATGGCTTCGAAACTGGCGATCAAAGAAAGCGGTATCGATCCTGAAGAATTAGACCAGGTGATATTCGCCCATAATTTCGGCGATATAAAGAAACACACCATCCAGATCGATGTGCTGCCAGCCCTGGCATCAAGAGTTAAACAAGGACTTGGTATAAAGAATCCTAACTGCGTAGCTTATGATATTTTGTTTGGCTGCCCTGGATGGGTGCAGGGTCTTATTCAGGCCGATACTTATTTCAAGGCCGGTGTCGCAAAAAAGGCATTGGTGATCGGGGCTGAAACATTAAGCAGGGTCCTGGATAATTACGACCGCGACAGCATGATATTTTCCGATGGTGCCGGAGCTGCGGTAGTAGAGGCCCTGCCAGCCGAAAGTAATAGCAGTGGTATCCTTTCATGGACTGTACAAAGTCATTGTCTCGATGAGGCTTATTATCTCTATTTAGGAAAAAGCAATTTACCCGGCAGCGATCCCAGCATCCGTTATATAAAAATGAAAGGACGGAAAGTATATGAGTACGCCATGCAGCATGTACCGCTTGCCATGAAAGATTGTCTCGATAAAGCTGGCATACCCGTACAGGAGGTGAAAAAGGTCTTTATTCACCAGGCGAACGAAAAAATGGATGAAGGCATTATCCGCCGGCTTTTTAAACTCTACGGCATAAAAGAAGTAGACGACCATATCATGCCAATGAATATTCATAAACTAGGCAATAGTTCCGTGGCAACTATTCCTACTTTATTTGATATGGTACGTAAAGGTTACTGGGATAAACATGAACTTCAACCCGGTGATGTCATCCTGTTCGCCTCAGTTGGCGCAGGTATGAATATCAATGCAGTTTGTTATCGCATGTAACCCGGGAAAACAGCCAACACTTATCTTTGCCGCATGACGATCTCCTATAAATGGCTAAGTGAATATTTACCGGTAACAGTAGATCCTGAAAGGTTAAGCCGCATACTCACATCGATCGGTTTGGAAGTGGAAAGCATGCACCCTTATGAAGAAGCAAGAGGTGGTTTAAAAGGTCTGGTGATTGGCGAAGTCCTTTCTACAGAAAAACATCCCAATGCAGATAAACTCACGCTTACAAAAGTATCGATAGGTAGCGGTGAGCCTTTGCAAATTGTTTGCGGTGCTCCAAATGTAGCTGCTGGTCAAAAAGTGATCGTCGCACCAGTGGGTACTACGATTTATCCAACTACTGGCGATCCACTCACAATGAAAGTAGCAAAGATCCGTAACGTGGAAAGCCAGGGAATGATCTGCGCTGAAGATGAGATCGGGATGGGAACATCTCATGAAGGGATCATGGTACTTCCTCCAGATGTAAAAGTGGGAACCCCTGCTGCTGATCATTTTCAGCCTTATTGTGATATGATCTATGAGATCGGTCTTACCCCGAACAGGATGGATGCCATGAGTCATTGGGGCGTGGCAAGAGATGTTTGTGCTTACCTGAATCATCATGATAAAAAGGATATAAAGGCAAAACTGCCTGGTGGGAATGGATTCAAAGTGGATGAAAGTTTGCTGAGCATCGATGTAAAAGTAGAGAATGTGGCTGCGTGCCCGCGTTACTCAGGTGTAAGCATTGCCGGTGTGAGTATCGGTGCATCTCCCAAATGGTTGCAGCAAAAACTAAAAGCCATAGGCTTGCGGCCCATCAATAATATCGTTGACATCACCAATTTCATCCAGCATGAAACAGGCCAGCCATTGCATGCTTTTGATGCAGATAAAATAGCTGGCAGAAAGATCATTGTGAAGAATCTGGCTGAAGGAACTCCTTTTACCAGCCTCGACGAAAAGGAAAGGAAGCTAAGCGCCGAAGACCTTATGATCTGTGATGGTAATGAAAAAGGGATGTGTATCGCCGGTGTATTTGGCGGACTGAACAGCGGAGTGACTGCGGCGACCAGGAACATTTTTTTAGAAAGCGCCTGTTTCGATGCCGTGATAACACGTAAAACATCTTTTCGTCATGGCTTAAGGACAGATGCTGCCTCCCGTTTTGAAAAAGGGACTGATATTGCTGCAACGGTAAATGTGCTGAAGAGAGCCGCTGGGCTAATCAAAGAAATATGCGGTGGGAAGATCGCCTCTGAGATAGTGGATGTATATCCAATGGCAAAACCAAAAAAAGAGGTCGCAGTTAAATGGCATTTCATAAAAAAACTAAGCGGCAAGAATTACCATCCTGATACGGTAAAAAATATCCTGTCCAGTCTCGGATTCGAGGTATTAAAAGAAAGGATAGATGAATTACGAGTGGCTGCGCCTTATCATAAACCGGATATAAGTCTCCCCGCTGATATCGTAGAAGAGATCGTAAGGATCGACGGCCTGGATAATATTGATATTCCGGCAGCCATTACGATCACTCCCTCTGTTGAAGAAGATCCTTCAAAAGAACTATATCGTGAAAAAATAGCTTGCACCCTGGTGGGTTTAGGTTTTAATGAGATACTGACAAATTCTCTCACCAATGCTGCCTATTTTTCAGAAGAAGAACAGCAAACCATGGTGAAGATGATGAATAGTTTGAGCGCAGAGCTGAACATACTTCGCAATTCACTTTTTGAAACTTCGCTGGAGGTGGTGGCCCATAACCTGAATCATAAGAATAATTCTCTCCGCTTCTTCGAATTTGGAAAGGCTTATCATAAAACAGGTCCCGGCCAATACAAGGAAGACGAACAAATATGTATCGTCATTTCCGGAAATAAAAAAGAAGATACCTGGCAACAAAAGGGTTCACCCGCTGATCTTTTTTATTTAAAAGCCGTTGTTGAAAATATATTACGATCACTGGGTGCCGGAGATCATACTGTTGAAGCACTGGAGGTGCCTAAACTAAGCAATCATCTTGTTTATAAGATCGACAACCAGGTGATCGCAGGCGCTGGTGAAGTAAAGAAAAAGGTCCTTGACCGGTTCGGGATCAAACAGGCCGTATATTTTGCGGGACTTAACTGGCATGTTTTGTCGGATCTGGCAACTAACTATAAAGCTCGAGTAAAAGAATTGCCCCGGTACCCGGGTGTTCAACGTGACCTCGCCATGGTCGTTTCCAGGGATATGAATTGGGGGGCTGTAGAACAAGCTGTTCAAAAAATAAAGCTTGGTAAACTTAAAGAGGTTAAACTCTTCGATATATTCGAAAGTGAGAAACTGGGGGCGGGGAAAAGATCTATGGCTGTTAACTTCACCTTTCTTGACGAGGAAAAGACGCTTACAGATAAAGAGATAGATGAATGGATGAAAAAGATCATGACATCACTGGAAAAAGAGCTGAACGCTGAGATCCGCAAATAAGCATTGAGAAATTGAGGAATTGGGAGATTGGGAAATTTTCTGCTTACCATAGATTCCCTATTCGTTTGTAAGAGTTCTAACTTTGAGGTCAATTTCCCAATTCGATCCCGAATAGCTATCGGGAGCACTTTTCAAAATAGTAAAATGTCTTCTACAGAACAACAGTTAAAGCGAATACAGGATAAACTTCAGCAATTACTGAAGAAGCACGCCGCATTGCAGAAAGAGAACAGCCAGCTTAAGAATGAACTGACAACTACAGGGCAGAAAAGTTCCGATCAGCAAAAAAATGTGGAAGAGTTAAAACAACAGGTAAGTATCTTAAAGGTCAGTGCCGGAGAAATGAATGATGCAGACAAAAAAGATTTTGAAAAAAGGATCAACAGTTACCTGAAAGAGATCGACAGGTGTATTGCTATGCTGGGAGAATAAATGGTGGGATGGCTTGAGTGTAGGAAATGTATCGAATAGAATAAATTGCTTTTGAAACCTCCAAAATATGAGTGAACTAGTTGCCATCTCCGCCTTTGTGGGTGATAGAAGTTACCGGGTGAAAATCCGCCCGGAAGACGAAGAAGTGGTACGGAAAACCCTGAAAGCTATCAACGATAAGATAGTTGAGTTCAAAACCCAGTTCGCCGGCAAGGATATGCAGGATTATATCGGCATGGTGCTGATCTGGTATGCTACGGAACAACATGCAGGCATTGCGGCAGGAATGGAAAAAGAAAACCTGGCTGACCAGCTGAACACCATCGAAAAGCTGCTCGATAACCAGTTGACAGAAGGCTGATCCTGTTTTTAATAAAAATGCCCCAACATTCAGCCGGGGCATGTCTTTCATATAATTTTTTGATCAGAATCCTTTTTTCTCTCCCATCGCGGCACCCAGCTTCTCATCCAGTTCTTCACCTCTCAGGTTCCTGGCAATGATCTTACCATCAGGATCCAGCAACAGGTTTTGCGGGATGGCCTTAATACCATATTGCTTTGCCACATCATTGTCCCAGAATTTCAGATCACTTACATGCGTCCATTCGAGTTGATCATCATGAATAGCTTTCATCCATTTTTCTTTTTGACCCGGCCGGTCCAGGGAAACGCCGATGATTGTAAAATTCCTGTCTTTATATTTCTGGAACACTTTTACCACATTAGGGTTCTCCGCACGGCATGGACCGCACCAGCTTGCCCAAAAATCAACAAGCAGGTATTTACCTCTTAAAGAGGAAAGCATGACCGGGTTGCCCAATGTATCATTCTGTGTAAAATCCATGGCGATCCTGCCAATACCTGTCTTCTTAGCGATCTCTATATCTTCTTTGAATAAAACCGCGGAAGGATAATTCTTATTGACATCAGATAAAGAATTAAAAAGGGGTTCTACTTTGTCGGGGTTGATCTCCCATCCTGCATATTGCTGAAGTGCATACAATCCCAGCGGGGATGAAGGATTATTCTTTACATAATAACCATAAACTTTCTCTCTTTTTTCGGCATCAACGGCATCGATCTCTTTCTCGACCTTGTCCTGGTTCTCTTTGTCCTTTGCTTTCCTGTAGTCGGAATACTGGTCGTATAGTTTGGTCAGCCTTGCATCAAAAGGTTTATTCAGCGCCTGGATCTTTACATATTCATCGTGGGCCGCGGAACCTTTCACCTCCACATTGCTGAAAGAATCAACAGCGGTCACTTTTATTTTTCCTGGTTGTAAAAAGACAGTTACTCCATCCCGGGTTCCAACCGTCGGAACCTTCACTCCTTTTTCATCCAGTGCATACTTTACCCTCAGCCTGGCCGTGATCGGTTCGGCTATCTGGCCGGAAAAACTGTACTTACCATCCGTGGTCTTTACACTATCAGTTTTCCATTCACCATTGGTTCGGTACTGAAGAAAGACCCATTCCGGCTTATAAGCCAGGTTTTTCACTTTACCACTTAGTGTAAAAGGCTTGCTGGCATTCTGTGCAGACGCACACATCGGTAAAAACGCAAAGAGGAAGAATATTTTTCGCATAATTTTTATTTCAGGTCACAAGTTTACTGAAAAAGACTGCCACAAGGAATCAATTGCCTCTTTATTATACAGGCGGTACCCAACTGCCTGGTGCTATGTGCTTCTTGTTTTCCTGGGCGCTTCTTCGGGACTTCTCCGGGATTTCTTCGAGACTGATTCGGGGTAAAAGCGTTCGTGAACGCTTTTACCCCGAACAAGACCCGAACGAGATACGAACAAAACCCGGCTAAAGCACCTGCAAAGGGGAGAAATCGGCCTGTGATTCCGCCTGAGATTATACCGGGCGGCATTTCCACTGTTGAGTCCCGTTTTGTATCTTCGCTGATTACACACCTGTATGGATGTGAAATTTTTATTATCAATACTCCCTGTTCTTAAAAGGGAGAAAGCTTTATGAACCAATTAAACAAAAACATTCATGGACCCGAATATACTTGCTGTCATCGCCGGCGTTGCTGCCCTTATTGTGGGCATCATAGTGGGTAAGCTCATTTTCGCCAAAAACACCCGCAAAAGAATAGAAGAAGCAGAACTCCAATCTCAAACGATCCTCAAGGAAGCAGAACTGAGGGCTGAAACAATTCGTAAGGAAAAAGAACTGGAAGCCAAAGAGAAGTTCGTGCAGATGAAATCTGCTCATGACAGGGATGTATTTGAGAAGAACAAGAAGATCAGCGATGCCGAGATGCGTGCCCGTCAAAAAGAACAGAGCATCAACCAGAAGGAGACCAATCTAGATAAGCAGATCAAAGAGAATGATGCTATCAAGGATAACCTGAACAGGCAGATCGAATTGGTCAACATTAAACGAACTGAACTGGAAAAGCACCAGGAAGAACATATCCGCCGCTTAGAAAAAATTTCCAACCTGTCTGCGGAAGATGCCAGGAACCAATTGATAGATAGCCTGAAAAGCGAAGCACAAACCAAAGCACTGGGTTTGCAACAGGAGATCATTGAAGAAGCCAAACTAAAGGCTGGAAAAGAAGCCCGGAAGATCATTATTCAAACGATCCAACGTACAGCGGCGGAACAGGCGATCGAAAACTCTATTACTGTCTTCAACCTTGAAAGTGATGAGATAAAAGGACAGATCATAGGCCGGGAAGGGCGGAATATCCGCGCAATAGAAGCTGCTACGGGTGTTGATCTTATTGTAGATGATACGCCGGAAGCTATCATCCTTTCATCATTTGACCCGCTTCGCCGTGAGATCGCCAGGCTGAGTTTACAAAGACTGGTTACCGATGGAAGAATTCACCCGGCACGTATCGAAGAAGTGGTAGAGAAAACTAAAAAACAGATCGACGAGCAGGTAATGGAGATCGGTGAAAGGACTGTTATAGAACTAGGGATACATGGTTTACATAAAGAACTGGTAAGAATGGTGGGACGTATGCGCTTCCGTTCTTCTTATGGGCAAAACCTGCTGATGCATAGCCGCGAGACAGCCAACCTTTGCGCCACGATGGCTGCAGAGTTGGGAATGAATCCTAAACTGGCCAAACGAGCCGGCTTGCTCCATGATATTGGTAAAGTTCCCGATGAAGAAAGTGAATTGAGCCATGCGCTCCTGGGAGCCAAACTGGCTGAGAAGTATGGCGAGATCCCGGCGGTGGTAAATGCTATCGGGGCTCACCATGATGAGATGGAAATGCAATATGTGATTTCTCCGATAGTGCAGGCCTGCGATGCCATCAGTGGGGCAAGACCTGGTGCCCGGAGAGAGATCATGCAACAGTATCTCCAGCGGATCAAAGACCTTGAAACTCTGGCGATGGCATATACAGGAGTGGAAAAAGCTTATGCCATCCAGGCTGGTCGTGAATTAAGGGTGATCGTTGAAGCGGATAAAGTAACTGACCAGGACTCAGATAAACTGTCATTTGAAATTGCTCAGAAAATCCAGACCGAAATGACCTTTCCTGGCCAGATAAAAGTGACAGTGATCAGGGAGAAAAGGGCTGTGAACGTCGCCAGATAAGAATATTGATTGGTTAATTAGGTATTGGGGATTAGGAGGTTGCCCTTTGGGTGAAAATTTTCCGGCTTTAAGCCCTACTTGACCAATAAACTAATTAACTATTTAACCCTAATTCCCCTACCTTTGCCGTCCTAAAATTCGCATTATGAACGCCATTGCATATGTACATGAACAGCTTACTGGTAAGAAGGATTTTCCTGCCTTTAAGCCGGGTGATAATATCACGGTAAACTATAAGATCATTGAGGGAAATAAAGAACGTATCCAGTCTTTCAAAGGAGATGTGATCAAAAAACAGGGCAACGGCGCTACTGCGAGTTTTACTGTTCGTAAAATTTCCGATGGCGTTGGTGTTGAAAGAGTGTTCCCTTTCCATTCACCTAATATCGAGTCTGTAGTATTGAATAAAACAGGTCATGTTCGCAGGGCTAAATTGTTCTACCAGCGCAGCCGTAGCGGTAAAAGTGCAAGGATACGTGAAAAGAGAATGGTGGCTGAAGGAACTGCAGAGTAATTTTTCCGCATATTTTTCAGGAGCCCCGGGACGAAGTTTAGACAACGTATCGGGGCTTTTAAGGTTTGGCTTAGTTAGGAACTTAATATTCCTTTATTTTTCTGTCTTGTGTATCTTTGTCCTCTAATAAATCAATTATGACGCCTTATTTGTTAGCATTCGGCACCAATGAAATGATCATTATCGTTATCGTGGTGTTGTTATTATTCGGGGGCCGCAAGATCCCTGAATTGATGAGGGGGCTTGGCAAAGGAGTTAGGGAATTCAATGATGCAAAAAGCAATGTAAAAAGGGAAATTGAAGATAGCGCAAGCGACGTGAAGAACTCACCCAATACCTGACCTCTTCTCATTTTTTAAGTAATCAAAAGCAATCATTTTTGTTTGCATTCACTTCTGTTGAGCAGTACCATGTCCAATTACGGGCTGGGGATCTGACCTGCTTACAAGCGGTGGAACATTACCTCGGGCGCATTGAAGAAACCCGCCACCTGAATGCATTTATTGATGTGTACGCAGACGAAGCACTGCAACGAGCCTCTCAATTAGATAAAGCAAGGAAAGATGGCGCTTCAACCGGAAAACTGCATGGGGTGATAATAGCGCTCAAAGATGTGATCTGCTACAAGGATCACGCGGTCTCCGCTGCCTCAAATATTCTTAAAGGTTTTACTTCGGTTTATTCAGCAACTCCCGTTGAAAGATTACTGGCTGAGGAAGCTATCATCATTGGCAATCTTAACTGCGATGAATTCGCGATGGGTTCTACCAATGAGAACTCTGCCTATGGAAAAGTATTGAATGCGCTTGATGAAACAAGGGTACCGGGAGGCTCATCCGGTGGATCTGCTGTTGCCGTACAAGCGGGACTGTGTATGATATCGCTTGGCAGCGATACCGGCGGTTCGGTCCGTCAGCCCGCTGATTTTTGTGGTATCATTGGATTGAAACCTACCTATGGAAGGATATCACGGTATGGTCTTATCGCGTACGCTTCTTCCTTTGACCAAATCGGGATCTTTGGAAATAATGTTGCTGATGTTGCGATCGCATTGGAAGTGATGGCGGGAGCAGATGAGTTTGACAGTACCGTATCGCAGAGAGAAGTACCTTTTTATCCATCCCTTTTAAAGACAGATAAAAGATTTCGTTTTGCTTATTTCGATGATGCACTGGACCACCCTGGCCTGGATCCGGAGATCGCGGGTTCCATCAGGAAAAAGATCAGCCAACTGAAAAAACAAGGACACACAATATCCGCGGTTGACTTTGACCTTCTGGAATATATTGTTCCTGCCTATTACGTACTGACAACGGCAGAAGCTTCTTCCAATCTATCCAGGTATGATGGGGTAAAGTATGGCTATCGCACTCCTGTAACAGGGATTGGTCTTACTGAATTTTATAAACAGACAAGGTCCAAAGGGTTTGGAAAAGAAGTAAAGCGTCGCATTATGCTGGGGACCTTTGTTTTGAGCACAGGTTACTATGAGGCCTATTTTACAAAAGCACAAAGATTGAGGGCTTTATTGATGAAACAGATCGATTCGATCTTTAAAGATTATGATTTCATTATAATGCCGGGCTCACCTGTCACCGCATTTAAAGCGGGGGAGAAAATGAATGATCCTGTAGCTATGTATCTCGCTGATATCTATACGGTAATGGCCAACCTGGTAGGATGTCCTGCTATCTCTCTTCCACTTTTCCGGCATAGTAATAACATGCCGTTTGGTTTACAGGTTATGGCAAGCCGTTTTGATGAGGTATCTTTGCTGCAGGTCTCTGAATGCCTGATGCGGCAGGATGAGCTGTAAGGATATATATTGAAAAAACGGAAATTCATAGCACTTGTTTACTTTCTCTTTTGCTTCTGTCAAATAATTCTTGCGACAGGCACAGAGCAGCAAACTTATACTCCACCCGTAACTATAACTGATACGCTGGGCAAGAAAATCATTTCAGAAGCCGATCCTGTTATAGATCCCAAGGACAGTTTTAAGAACATTCTCAAGACAGCGATTACGGGTGATGCTGGTACTACGGCCAGGCTTAACCCGATGGCCGTTTCTTTTGTAGAGAACTATATCGCAAAAAACAAGAAGGGATACCAGTCAATGAAAAGCTGGGGTGAACCTTATTTCAACCTGATGGACCAGGTGTTATTACAACACGGTATACCAAAGGAAATGAAATATTTGGCCGTTATTGAATCTGGGTTAAGAGCTGATGCCTTATCACGGGTCGGAGCCCTCGGTCCCTGGAATTTTATGCCGGCAACGGCCAGGAACTATGGTTTGATAGTGAATAATTACCGTGATGAAAGAGTGGACTATTTTAAAAGTACACATGCTGCCGCAAAAATGCTCACTGATCTTTATGCTCAATTCAATGATTGGCTGCTGGTGGTAGCTGCTTATAATGGTGGTCCCGGCAACGTGTTAAAAGCGATCCGCAAGAGCGGCGGTAGTAAAGATTTCTGGACGCTCCAGTATTATTTACCTAATGAATCGATGAACCATGTAAAAAAATTCATTGGTACGCATTATATTTTTGAAGGCGAAGGTGGTATGACAACCATCACCCGGGGTGAAACAAAAGATCTGTTGAATAACACAGCTATTCTCAACGAGGAAGAGATGAAAAAATCTACTTCCTATACGATCACCGGCCGGTTCAGTTCTGCCGTGATCATGAAGTTCGTAGATATCAGTAAAGAGGATTTTACCCGTTATAATCCCGGGTTTGATAATGAGATCGCACTTAACGGGAAATACGATCTCAGGCTGCCGATGCAGAAAATGAATACATTTATTTCGAAGAGATACGAGATACTCGATGAAAGCATGCAACTGCTCATGAAATCGGTAGGCGGGCAATGATCACCCCTTCTTATTACCCAGCACTTCTTCTATTGCCTCTGCTTTCAATAAACATTCTTCCCATTCCTTTTCCGCGTTACTATACCAGGTAATACCTGAGCCGGCCTGCAGGGAAAGATATTGCGTAGCGGCATTGTACATGATGCTCCGGATAACTACATTAAGATCAAAATCACCGCCTGGCGAGATATAGCCCACTGCCCCGGAAAAAATACCTCTCTTTGTTCTTTCATACTGTTCTATCAACTCCATCACTTTCCTTTTTGGAGCCCCTGTCATCGAACCCATCGGGAAAGTAGCCCGTATGATATCCGTAAAATTCATATCCTTCTTCAATTCGCCACTCACTGTCGATATCATCTGGTGTACCTGCGGAAAAGAATAGATACCAAACAGCTCTTCCACGACAACACTACCCTCACGGCATACCCTTGAGAGGTCGTTACGTACCAGGTCCACTACCATTACATTCTCCGACTGATCCTTTGCGCTATCCTGCAACCATGTCCTGCTTTGCTCATCTTGCTGATCATCCACTAGCACACGCTTTGAAGTCCCTTTGATAGGCTGTGATAGTATTTTACTTCCTTCTTTCTTCAAAAAACGTTCAGGACTCGCACAGATCAACCATTGTTCGCCTGTTCTGTACAAGGCGGAAAATGGATTGGGTGAGACCTCGCTCAGCTTCTTATAAATGACAACAGGATCGATAATAGCGTCTGCAGCATAGAACTCCTGGCAAAAATTGATCTCGTAACAATCCCCGCGCTGAATATGTCTTTTCAATTTGCCGATCACTTCGATATATTCTTCCCGGGAGAAGCGATGCTGAAGCCGCAACGGTTGTTGAACAGAACTGGAGGAAGTAAAAGTCTCTTCGATCTCTTTGAATATCTTTTGGGGATCGTCGGCCTCAATGATCATTCTTTTTTCAGAAAAGCGGATAAGGATCTCCGGCTCAAAGAAAAAAAGATCTGGAAAACCGGTATGTTCCGGATTTTGAGAGGAAAGTTCTTCGATCTCGTTCTTCAGGTCGTATCCGAGGTGCCCGAATAACCATTTGCCGGCCTGACCGTTCCCGTCTGACCGGATATTAATGAACTCCTGTAATTGTTTTAGCGCATTCCCTGCCTGTAACTTAATATGTCTTTTCTCCCCCGCAGCCAGCAGGCATTCTTCTGAATGAGGCGCTACCTGGTATTGATGGTTATCTAAAAAACAAAAAGTGCCGAACTGTTTGGCCCAGTTCAGCACTTTGTCCTTCACTTGTTCAAGATCACTTATCGGGAATATACAGTTAGTTGAGGTAGATTGTTTCAAAATATTCAGGAGGGAACTTAATAATCTTCCTCTTCATCATCATCGAAATCCTTATCATTAAAGAGATCCTTGAATTCATCATCCACTTTGAAATCATCCTCCTCCTCTCCTTTCTTTCCGCCGACGGCTTTTTTTCCTTTTGAAGAGGGCACATCAAATTCATCAAAATCGGGATCCCAATTTTCCTCCTCCTCTGGTTTTTCCCAATCATCCGGAGCTTCCTCAGCGTCATCCTCTTCTTCGTCCCCGCTTTTTTTGGATGCGACTGCTTTACCCGCTTTTTTTGCAGGCTTCACTTCTTCCTCGTCATCAAGATCATCTACATCATCATCTTCTTCCTTCTTTTTAGGTTTGGCGGATGATTTAGGAGCCGGGTGCTTTTCCCTTTCCGGATCAGTTTTCCCAGCGATCTTTTTACTCTTCTCGGGTTTTATTGCCATAGTCTTACAGGATTACGGTGTAAAATTTCGGCGAAGTTTTTAATTAGCCAAATTTTTAAAATATTTATTTTGACTTCCGCTTCCGGGACAAAGATGCCCCTTTTTTTTATAAATTATTTTACCGCGATGATCTGGTCCCTGCCAGGGCCGTTGGAGATAAAATGCACTTTTACGCCAAGATACTCATTAATAAAATCTACATAAGTACGGGTTGTTCCAGGCAGATCGCTATATTCTTTTATTTTGCTGGTATCCGTGTTCCAGCCAACGAATGCCTTATATACTGGTTCCAGCTTCATCCGGTCCATTTGAAAGGGTATTTCCCTGATCTCCTTCCCGTTATTATTATAGGCCGTACATACTTCTAATTCTTTAAAAGCATCCAGTACATCGGCTTTTGTCATAACGATCTTTGTTACACCATTTATCATGCAGGCAAAATTGAGCGCTACCAGGTCGATCCAGCCACAACGACGTGGCCGCCCGGTCGTAGCACCAAATTCACTTCCTGTCTTTCTAAGCTCTTCACCAATTTCATTATCCAGTTCTGTAGGAAAAGGACCGCTTCCTACACGGGTACAATAAGCTTTTGTAACACCGATCACATCTTTGATATGATGGGGGGCAATGCCTAAACCACTGCAAACACCTGCTGAAATGGTACTCGAAGAGGTAACATAAGGGAAGGTGCCAAAATCTATATCGAGCATACTTCCCTGTGCGCCTTCTGCCAATATCCTTTTACCTGCTTTTATTTCTTTATTGATAAAATACTCGCCGTTAACAATATTGAGTTGCTTTAAGAATTCCAGCGCCTCAAAGAATTCCTCTTCCCAGGCCGTGATGTCTTCCTGGAAATTAAAATTATCCAGCAACCGCTGGTGCTTCAGGCGCAACTTGATGTAGGAAGTGGTAAAGTTCTTATCCAACAAGTCCCCTACTCTTAACCCGTTCCGGCCAGTTTTATCCATGTAGGTAGGGCCAATGCCCTTTAGTGTAGAACCGATCTTTTGATTACCCTTGGAAAGTTCGGCTGCTTTATCCAGGGCCCGGTGTGTTGGAAGGATAAGATGTGTCCTTTCCGATATAAAAAGATTCTTTTTAAGGTCGATACCGAAAGAGGCAACCGTATCGCATTCCCTTTTGAGTGTAACAGGATCCAGTACTACGCCATTCCCGATCAGGTTAATGATGCCTTTGTGAAAAACTCCGGAGGGTATCTGGTGGAGCACTACTTTCTTATCATTCACATACAGGGTATGTCCTGCATTCGGTCCTCCCTGGAATCTTGCCACCAGGTCATAATCTTTCGCGAAATAGTCCACTATCTTTCCCTTTCCTTCATCACCCCACTGGA
Source organism: Chitinophagaceae bacterium (assembly GCA_035526625.1). Taxonomy (GTDB): domain Bacteria; phylum Bacteroidota; class Bacteroidia; order Chitinophagales; family Chitinophagaceae; genus JJ008. The sequence goes on along the minus strand of DATLCB010000260.1, from coordinate 4,034 downwards.
GGCCAAGTATTACATCTACCATATTAAACTTTAGGAATTAAAAATGAGAGCCGCCTTGCTCCTTACGCCATGCATAAATGCTTCGGCGGGTAAAGCAAAAATAAGGCTTCGTCAAGAGTCACTGCTCAAAATCATGCAGCCTCCTGTTCTTTTTATTCACGAAAGAAAGAAGAGTTATCAACGTAAGGGCTTAAATGTGGGATGATGCAAATCACTACCCCAGCGTCCGGGTATTAAAAAAAAAATTCTTACGGAAGGTTACCTGATCAATGTCACCGTTCCCTGCCGGGTGATGGTCTTATTGTTCTTATCAACTCCTTGTGCAAGCCACACATACATTCCTGATGCCTGATCTGTTCCCTGGAATTTTCCATCCCATCCTTTGTAAAGAGTAGTGGAAGAGAATACCATTTGCCCCCAGCGGTTGAATACCCTGAAGTAATTAATGGATCTTATACCTACGGGGAAGGGATAGAAGTAATCATTGCGTCCATCATTGTTCGGCGTAAATGCCGTAGGAACATAAAGTTCAGGGCCTTTATATACCCGTAGACGAACATACGCCTCACCTATACAACCGGCGGGACTGCTCGCCGTAACTTTATAAATGATGCTGTCCCCGATATTCACTCCCGTTACCAACGGATCGAATACAGCAGGATTGCTCATGTTCAGGTTAGGTGACCATGTAAAGATGTTGGCTGAAGGAACAGCTGAGATGGCTTTGAAACGCACCTGGTCGCCCGGGTAAAGAATAGTATCAGCCGGGAACGTATAAATTTTAATAGGCGGTGTCACATCCAGCGTTACATCATCTGTGGTCAGCGATGGACATCCATTGATATCTCGTACGATCGATAATGTATAAGTAATGGTTCGTGGAGCTGATGAAGTTGGATTACGAATGGCGGCATTATCCAAATAAGTTGATGGCGTCCACGAATATTGCACCCCACCGGAACCATTCAACTGGTAATCCTGTCCATAACAGATAAAACCTGGAGGACCTGCATCAGGTATGGGTGCGGGGTTCACAGTGACAATGATATTGTCCGTTGCGGTACAAAGTCCCAATGTCATCGTTACAGTGTAAGGTGTTGTAACAGTAGGGTTCGCTGTTGGATTCGGCGCCGTTGGATCACTCAAGCCGGTTGCTGGCAACCATGCATAGGTTGCCGCATTCGATACAAGGTTCAGTTGAGTGGAACTTCCTTCACAAATGGTAGGATCCGTTTGCGGCGTGAAAGTAAGATCATTGACAATACCAACGACAGCCGGGAAAGTAGTGGTACACCCTAAATTATCCTTGACGGTTACCGTATAATTGGCGGGAGCAACGTTGAATACATTAGAAGTTTGGAAATTGATGCCATCGATCGAATATTGGTAGCCGCCGCTATTACCTCCACTGGCGGTCACTGTTATCGTACCATCAGGGCCACCGGCACAACTTGCATCCACATTCACGGAAGAAGCAGTAAGAGCATTTGGTTGAGTCACGATTTCATTATCCGGAACAGTACAACCATTTGCATCCTTCACAATGATATTATAGATACCAGCTCCGACTGTAAATGTGTTCCCACTTTGCCAGTTTGCTCCTCCATCAATAGAATATTGAAGCGGGGCAACACCACCGTTTGCTATAATAGTTATAATGCCATCGGCATTCCCGTTACAGGTAACTGCCACTGATGAAGAAGAGGCGGTCAATGCAGCTGGTTGACTGACCGTAATGAGTTGTGATCCCTGGCAACCTCCGTTATCCCGATAATAGACCGTATAAGTATTTGCAGCAAGTCCATTGAAAATATTGCCGGCTTGCCATATTACTCCATCCAAAGAGTATTGGAAAGGAGGAAGTCCTGTAGACGGTGTTGTTACGGTGATGGTACCTGTGTTACCGCCATTACAAAGCACATCTGTTTTATTGACCGTCGTGGTTAGTACCGGTCCGGAATTCACAGTTACCGGAACAGGCGGTGTGGTCTGGCATCCTGCCGCATCCGTTACAACCACATTATGCAAACCTGCGGCAACATTATTGAAAGTATATGGCCCGGGACCACTTTGAGGAGGCCCGCCATCGAGTGAGAATGTATAAGGACCCGTACCACTCGTTGGTGTTACGGTAATGCTGCCGTTAGTAGCCCCGCTGCAGGTAGTAGCTACCGCAACCGCACTGGCTGTAAGTGGAGGACCTGCTGCAACAACTGCCGGGTTAATCGTGAACGTACAACCTAAATTATCTGTGACAAGTATCGTATGATTTCCAGCTGGAACATTATTAAAAGTGAAAGGACTTGCTCCCGCCTGTGGTGCGCCGCCATCAAGTACCCATGTGAAAGGAGCTGTACCAGTAAGAGCAGTAACGGTAATACTTCCGTTGGTTGCAGTGGGACAAGATGTGGCGGCAGTAGTATGATTGCCGGTAACACCAATACCTGTAGCAACGGGCACAATTATCTGACCAGTGCTGCATCCGCCAGCGCCAAAAACTTCGATGGTATGACTGCCCCCACTGACATTATTGAAAGTATAGGGAAGTGGTCCTGCAACCGGTGCTCCTCCGTCCAATGAAAAAGTATAAGGACCCCCGCCTGTGACCGCAGTGATCGTGATAGATCCGTTATTCACTCCTGTGCACGCAGTTCCTGTTGAGGTCGTCGTAGCATTCAGCGCAGTTCCTGCTATGACGGGTGCAGATACGATAATACTGCAACCCAGGTTATCGAGAATAGTTACATTATGCGGACCTGCGGCAACGCCAGTGAATGTATATGGACTTGCTCCCGCTACAAAAGGCCCTCCATCGAGCGACCAGGTAAATGGCGCCGTGCCTGTTAACGCAGTAACGGTGATCGTTCCATTGCTTACTGTGGGGCAACTTGTCGGAGTAGTACTGCTGTTGCCACTTACACCGGGACCTGTTGGTACAGTAGCCGGAATGATGATGCCGCAGTTGAAATTATCAAGGATCGACACGTTATGTCCGCCGCCGGATAAGTTGGTGAATGTAAAAGGGCTTGCACCTGCTACAAATGGTCCACCATCTATCGACCAGGTAAATGGCGCTGTACCGGTTAATGCGGTAACTGTGATCGTACCAGAATTTACTCCCGGACAGGCTGTAGCAGTAGCGGTATAACTGCCGCTAACCCCTGCGCCTACGGCAACAGTCACTCCAACATTACCTGTGTTGCAACCTGTACCTGCATCACTTATTAAAATGGTATGGAACCCGGCTGTTACATTATTAAATGTAAAAGGAATAGTACCTGGCTGGGGTGCACCTCCATCAATTGAAAAAGTATATGGGCCGGTTCCACCTGCTGAAGTAATTGTGATCGTTCCATTGTTTGCACTAAAACAGGCAGTAGGTGTTGAAGAATGTGTTTCTGAAATTGTACCTGATATGGTGACCTGGATAGGTGTTATAGTAGTAGTACATCCACCAGAAGCATCTGTAACAACAACAGTATGTGTACCGGCTGCAACATTCGTAAAAGTATAAGGACTTGGACCTACAACAGGGGTGCCACCATCGAGTATATAAGTATAAGGTGGTGTGCCTACGCCCGGCGGAACAGTCACTGTTATAGTTCCATCGGGCGGACCACAACTTGCTACCGTTGCGGTAGCAGTTGCATTAAGACTGTTTGTCCTGTTAATAGATATTGGATCTAACGATGTAAGAATAACAGCCGGGTTATCACAGGCAATGAACTTTGTTCTTACCGTGTAATTGTTATTGCCCGCAGGAACACAGAAATTTGGATACCTGATATCAAGCAGCCCAGCAACAGTAGTAAGAGTATCCGCAGTAGCGACAACAGTACCTGATCCATCAATTATCTCAGAAATTAAATAACGGGATGCTCCTGCAGAAGGAATAAAACGATAACCGGTATTATTTTCTGTCCAGAAAGCATTGTTCTTTCCGGGAGCCGATACGGCTGCATCCCTGTTCCAATTTTGAAGACCAAAGACGCCTCTTCCCGGTGGATTTGTTGTAGAAGCACAGGCTTTTTGTT
>DATLCB010000259.1:0-17709 GCA_035526625.1 Chitinophagaceae bacterium | reverse complement strand
ATTAGAGTAAATTGAAGTATGGTAGAACCCGCCTCCGGCATATTATTGATAGCTGACCCTTTTCTTAAAGACCCTAACTTTCTGAGAACGGTTGTTTTTTTATGTGAGCATAAAGAAGAAGGGAGTTTTGGATTTGTTCTGAACAGGCAATACGAGAATACGATCGATGAACTGATACCTGATCTTGAAGGTCATAAACTACCGGTATATTATGGTGGTCCTGTGCAGCTCGATACCATCCATTTCCTGCACCAATTCCCGGATGAGATACCGGGCGGCCAAGAGGTAATGAAGGGAGTTTACTGGGGAGGAGATTTTGATGCTATTGTTCAGCTAATAAAGAAAGAAACTGTTGACCTGAATAAGATCCGTTTTTTTATTGGTTATTCAGGCTGGGGAACTGGCCAGTTGAATGAAGAGATGACAGAAAAAACCTGGCTCACCGTTAAAAGTACCCGCAAGTTGATCTTTGAAACAAGCTTTACAGATATCTGGAAAGATGCATTAAAGCATCTGGGTGGTGACTACGAAATGATGGTGAATTTCCCGATCGATCCGCAGCTTAATTAAACATGAAACAATACCTGGCTATTTGCTTCTTATTGGCTTTTACTGTTTCAACACAGCGATGCAGTACCATGAAAAAAATGGGGCTAATCCCTTCAGAGTTGGAAATGATCATGGGATTGAAAGATGCGTTGTCACAAGGGTTATTCAAAAGCCTGGATGCTTTTGCTGATCCTGATGGCAATCCACTGGTACGTTTTGCATTTCCTGGTGAAGCAGAAAAAATAGAAAGAACATTAAGGGATCTTGGTTTTGATAAGACCATTAACCAGGTCACGGGAAAATTCACACGGGCCATGTCATCTGCAGTACGAACAGCGAAGCCTCTTTTTTTTGACGCCATAAAAAGCATGAGCATAAAAGATGCGGCTAAAATACTGGTAACGGATAACCCGCATGCTGCCACGGATTATTTCAAAGGGGAAATGAAACCCGGGTTGATGACAGCCTTCCGGCCCATAGTGGACAGCACGATAAAAGTTGAAGGCGCTGAAAGAGAATGGAATGGTATCACCCGGATCTATAATGCTATTCCTTTTATTAATAAACCCCTTGAAAATAATCTAACTGATTTCATTGCAGCAAGGGTGATCGATCTGATGTTCCTCCTCGTTGCCAATGAAGAGGCCCAGATACGCAGTAAATATGAATTAAGGAAAACGGATATGATGAAGAAAGTGTTTACCTGGGCGGAGGGGGAGTTGAAGAGGAGATTGCAAAAGAACTAAGCAAATAAAAAACCCTTCCTTTGAAGAAGGGTTAAAAGGTTTTCAAAATCCGGACGGAGGTCTTTCTACGAATTTATCTCAACAGCACCTTCTACCAATACAGTTACTTTATTATTCAGCACTTCTACAAAACCTCCCTGTATATCAAAATTCAGGGTATGATTTTGTCCACCGGATCCTGCGGACTTATCCTTCAGCACTTTTACCCGGCCAGCTTTTAAAGCACTCACCAGCGGAGCGTGTTTTTCCAATACTTCAAAAGAACCGCTGATGCCCGGCATTTGCACGCCGTATACTTCGCCGGTGTATAATTTCTTTTCGGGAGTTAATATCTCTAAGTTCATAATTCGACAATTTGAAAATTTGATAATTCGACAATAGAGCACCAATTGTCAAATTGACAAATTGGCTCATTGGCTAATTATCCCTGCGCTGCCGCCATCAACTTCTTACCCTTCTCGATCGCATCATCAATGCTACCTACCAGGTTGAATGCCGCTTCAGGATATTCATCCACTTCACCATCCATGATCATATTAAAACCACGGATCGTTTCTTCGATCGGTACCAATACACCTTTCAATCCCGTAAAGGCTTCTGCCACATGGAAAGGTTGTGAAAGGAAACGCTGAACTCTTCTTGCGCGGGAAACTGTCAGCTTATCTTCTTCACTCAACTCATCCATACCAAGGATAGCAATGATATCCTGTAATTCTTTATAACGCTGCAACATCAGCTTCACCCTGTTTGCACAGGTATAATGCGCTTCACCCACTACCTGCGGCGTCAATATCCTCGAAGTAGAATCGAGCGGGTCAACTGCAGGATAGATACCCAGGTCAGCAATTTTTCTTGATAATACCGTTGTCGCATCAAGGTGAGCAAAGGTTGTAGCTGGTGCCGGGTCGGTCAGGTCATCCGCAGGAACGTAAACGGCCTGCACGGAAGTGATCGATCCATTTTTTGTCGAAGTGATCCTTTCCTGCATGATCCCCATCTCCGTAGCCAGTGTAGGCTGGTAACCCACCGCTGATGGCATACGACCCAACAAGGCCGATACTTCAGAACCAGCCTGGGTGAAACGGAAAATATTGTCAACGAAGAACAGGATGTCGCGGCCCTTGCCTTTTCCATCACCATCACGATAATATTCAGCGATCGTCAGACCTGATAAAGCCACCCTTGCCCTTGCCCCGGGAGGTTCGTTCATTTGTCCGAATACAAAAGTGGCTTTTGAATCTGCCAATTCTTTCATGTCCACTTTACTGAGATCCCATCCGCCTTCTTCCATACTATGTTTGAAAGCGTCGCCATATTTCATGATCCCTGCTTCGATCATCTCTCTCATCAGGTCATTTCCTTCACGGGTCCTTTCACCTACACCGGCAAATACAGATACACCGGCATACGCTTTGGCGATATTATTAATAAGTTCTTGGATCAATACGGTTTTACCAACACCGGCCCCACCAAACAAACCGATCTTACCACCTTTCGCATAAGGTTCGATCAGGTCGATAACTTTAATTCCTGTGAAAAGCACTTCTGATGCTGTGCTGAGGTTCTCAAATGCAGGGGGGAGGTTATGAATAGGACGGCCGCCTTCTTTGCTAACAGCAGGTAATCCATCGATCGGGTCGCCGGTCACATTGAACAAACGTCCTTTAATGGCATCACCGACAGGCATAGCGATCGCTTTTCCGGTATCGGTTACAGCTGTGCCGCGAACGATACCTTCCGTACCATCCATTGCAATGGTACGAACACTGTCTTCTCCGAGGTGTTGTTGTACTTCAAGTACCAGTATGTCACCATTCTCTCTTTTTAATTCTAAAGAATTATAGATCTCAGGAAGAGCGCCATCAAATTGCACGTCGATAACTGCGCCGATGACCTGTTTTACTTTACCTACTTTAGCCATATGTCTAATGTTTCTTGTTTCTGGTTTCTTATTTCTGGTTGGGTTTTCGCTCTGAGAGATTTCCATGTTTAAACAGAAATTTCCGGGCGTTGAAGTCTCCAACAAGTGACCAGTAACTGGTAACCAGCAACCGGTACTTTTCAGGCGGCAAAGGTAAGGGTGCAGGGGTAATCTGCCAATTTGAAAAAAGGTCTTTTAGAGGGGGTGGAAAAAGGCAGAATAAGTCAACAAAACCACTTTAGGATCATTTGCAATTCTTCATTGTTTCAAAAGTTTCGGTGATCTTCTGGTGCAGGAATTGTGCAGCCTGAGTTTCTTTATCATGTACGCTGTTCTGCTGCAGGATGAGTCTATAGCTAAGTATCCAATCAGTTGCATTGTATATCTGATCAATAGAAAATTGCGTTAAAGAGGCAACGGGGTTTACAATAGTAAGGAAGTTTGCGGCGGTCTTTGCCAGTAGTAATGCGTTATTCAAACTTTTTGCAGTTGCTTCAGAAATTCCAAATGTTCCAGCCTCTATTTTAGAATCTCCTTCATTCAGGAAGAGTTTGACGGCCGGGTCATTTAGTATGGCAGCAACCTGTGTATTCGTTTTTGTAAAATATTCAGCCAGGCTTTGCGATCCGTCCCTAACAGCTATTGCCCAATCCATTGACCTTGAAAAGCTGTTAGTCCAGTTCGTGAGGGTGTAATTGATGATCTTCGTATCCAGTAAATTGATATAACTATCCACATCAATTCCTTTTGCCTTCATGGGTTTTTCAAAATGTACTAACCATTCTTTTATATTGTTTGCATTTTTTCTGCTTTCTGCTAAATGCTCGAAAAATTTACCAAAAAGAAAGGTCGCTCCTCCTTCTGCTGCATTCCATAATGCCTTATTGTTTTTCTCTTTCCATTCATTCAACTGTTCCCGGGTAAGATCAATGGTCTTTTTAAGGTCGGCCTGGTTTTTCAGATATCCGCCCAACTTATTCTTTAATTCATTGCAATCCTGTTTTTGAAAAATAGGTTCGCCGTTCGCATTGGGAGCTGGCAAGGGCAATAAGGATATCCTTTCACTATCCGTTTTCAGGTTCTTCACTATCAGCTCATGTGCATTTCGCAGGTCCACAATAATAGGATCGCTATCGGGGTCAATAAGCGTTTGAATATCCTGCGGGGATAAGTTAGGATCGGTAAAGGAATTAGTGGCCGGACCATTTACGTTCACCCCTTTGTACATATAATCACCTTTATCGCCATCAAAGGTTTTAGGTCCAAGATTATTATTACCCCCGGGCAAAGTCTTTGCGGTTACCTGCTGATAATCCGGCAGTTTTTTATATAATGCCATAAGCCTATTGTGAAGCTCCAGTGCAATGGCCTCTTTTATTTGGCGCTGTCTTTCATTTTCAGCCGCAATTCTTTCCAATTCCCGTTGCTGCGCCTCGTATTGTTCCTGTTGTTTTCTAGGGTCTTTTTTGAAAAGCTCCATGATGAGGGGAAGGGTGGATTTAACTAAATCGAGCCTAAAATCTGTATTGGAAGGGAGGGCTGTAGAAGAGGCTGCTTGGGTGCACTTGGGACAACTGGCGCCTTTGTAAGGACCACCATGCAACGCACAATGCCCGTACCCCATATCAACCCCTGTTTGAGCATACGAATTTTCACCAGGAAGGCTTAGTGCGTTGATCAGTATATAAAGGCAAATAAAATTCTTGAACATAAAGGTCATTTTATTTTTTTCCTTTCCCATTCATAGATCTTATCCTGTGCAGCTCTTGCATCGGTGGCATCGGGCACAAGCATCAGGTATTTTTTCATTGCTAAAATAGCGGCTTCATAAATTGAGACCTGGGCCCATAATAATGCTACATTAAAATGTGCTTGCGGATAGAGAGGATCAATGGCAATGGCTTCTTCAAGAAGACCGATCGCCTCCTCATACAGATTTTCTTCTGTTGCAGTAGTAGCCTGGACCAAATATTTCCTGGCCTCCTCCTGAAGGCCGGGCTTTACCACAAGGGAATGGTATTGTTGAGCAATGGGTTTGAAAAGCTCTAATTCTTTTTGATCTTCCTGTTCCTGAGTGGCAATACTTTTATTTTTTAACAAAGAAAGTAAACTGGCAATATGATCACAAGTGTCGATCCCTATATTTATAATATGTAATCTTTGGTATTTGGTCGCTCCGGGTTTTGAAAGATATATTTCAGCTTCATCTTTCTTTCTTTTCACAATTGAAACTTGTATATCCGAATAGGCAAAAGCCATTGATCCAAAAGGCCTGTCATTAAACCAATCATGGAGATCTAATTGAAGCGTTGTGTTATTACCTATTAATGAACCGACCAGTTCCAAAACAATATTGGAGGTTCGGCCAATCATGAAGAATTTTTTTCTACACTTATTTAAGGCATTTGTCAACTCAAACCTTGCTTTATGCCTGCTCATGCCAGTCACCGTTTCTTTGGCAGGAGTATCATCCTGCCCCGACAATTGAGTACAAGACAAGTATAAAATCGTTAGTAGAAAAAAGAGGCGCTTCATTTTCTTTATCTGTTCAATTTCCCTTCCCATTCATAAATTTTGTCCTGGGATGCCCTTGCATCCGTTGCATCAGGGACCAGCATTAAATACTTTTTCATTTCCAGGATCGCTGCCCCATAGATCGACACCTGTGCCCATAGCAATGCCCGGTTAAAATGTGCCTGGGGGTAAGCAGGGTCCGCAGTTATTGCTTTTTCCAGCAGATCAATGGCATCGTTGTACCGTTTTTCTTCTGTGGCAGTCGTAGCCTGTACTAAAAATCTTCTGGCATCTTCATTTAAATCCGGTTTTATAACAGCAGATTTATACTTTTCTGATACTAGTTTAAAATCTTCCAGTTCTTTTTTATCTGCAGAATCCAGGTTTTTATTCTTTAAAATAAAAAAGGCGTCAACAACCTGTTTACAAAGACTGTAGTTATAATTGTGTATCCAGAGTTTACATTCCTTACTTTCACTCTCGAATGGGGATAACTGGATGTAATATGTTTTTTGTTTATACTGTACAGATAGCTTTTCCAATTTAGTAACATCGATATACCAGGGATCCTGAACTCTGGGAATCGCATAATCGAACGTTAAAAGCAATTCAATTTTCTTTGAAGAAATTGGTGAGCACCCTTTGAAAGTCAAGTGAGAAACGACTGTACGGGATGCATAATTCCCATCTTTAAAGATGTTCCCTTCTGCGCAATAAAAATCCCGCTCACATTTATTGAGCGCATCTTTTAAAATCAAAAAGGCTCTATACCCGTTTATATCCTGCACTATTTCTTTTGTCGGCGTATAGTCTTGTGCAAAAATTTGATTGCATAAGAAAATTATGAAAGCAATTAATAGTAAGTATCGCTGTTTCATAATAAGCTTATTTAGTCAGTTTTCCCTCCCACTCATAAATTTTATCCTGTGATGCTCTTGCATCTGCCGCATCAGGCACTAACATCAAATACTTTTTCATTTCCAGGATCGCCGCCCCATATATTGTAACCTGTGCCCATAGCAATGCCCTGTTAAAATGTGCCTGGGGATAAGCTGGGTCCACAGTTATTGCTTTTTCTAACAGATCAATAGCATCGTTGTACCGTTTTTCTTCCGTGGCGGTTGTGGCTTGCACTATAAACCTTCTTGTCTCTTCCTTCAAATCGGGTTTAATTAAAAGTGATTTGTATTGTTGGGCTATTGGTTTAAAGCTTTCAAGTTCCTGTTGATCTGCAGCATATTGGTCCTTCGTTTTGATTATAAACAGTGCATTTACTATTTGTTTACACAACTCAAAATCCTCATCGAATATGTAGTTCTTATCATCCTGCTTAGGACCACTTTGCATAGAAAAGCAAATCTTGTTCCCATTCCTTTTTGTTCTTTCAACGGCTGGTATTTCTAACTTTGAATAATAATAGATGGTGCTGCGATCACCTTCAGTTGTTGCATCATACTTATATTTCAAGACAAAAAAACTTTCATTAATCTGGTAATCGAACGACTGCATTTTATATGGCGGCTTACTCCACCAATAAAAATTATCAGTCGATTTTTTAAAAGCATTGTCTAACAGCAATAATGCTTTGTATGTGCTTATATCGGGTACAGTCCCCTTTGTTGGAACATAATCTTGTCCCAATATTGGATTCGAAAATAGGATCACAAAGGCGGTGATTACTATTAACAGGGCTTGTTTCATTAGTAAGCTATTTTTTGAGAATGCATTTTCATCCTCTTAAATAAATTTCATAGCCACTGCCTAAGATATGACTAGCATTGAAGGGCACGCATACCAATAAGTTGGTATTCTCCCTTATTGCAGCTTGCAAAAAACAGAATAACCCCGTATCGTCCCATCATAAGACCGGTGAGCCTGCATCAATGATACCGAGCGAACGACAGACTAGAGTCTTTCATGCTTAAAATCAAAATAAAGGTCCTGTTTGATACGAATGCGGTTAAATTCCCGCGAGCTTCTTTCTGACTGTACCACCCGGTACTCGACGATTTTTGAAGGATCATCGATATCATAGACCCCTACCGTATCGGCCGGAAGACCACGGGTCAGTAAAGTTTTGACCGGGATAACCTTCCCGCTTTCTGCTTCAACCGGTTTAAGATTACCTTTTAAAATATCCTGGTAAATAAGGCTGCCGATATCTGTCCGGTTAGCAGTAAGCACGCTGTCAAACACAGAAGGGTTTTCAAAATCATAATCAATTTCATTACTGTTAAGTAACACCACGTCTTTACTCAACCCCGGGAATTTTCTTTCCCGGTTATCATTGTAGGCCACATCGCATAGCGGGTACCACTCAAATGGCGGAGCATTGGTAGGGCGTGCACATAGTGGTGAGATGTATATATTGTAGATACTGAACTTCCCATTCTTATACGACAATAGCTGCTTTGACCGAAAGGCATCCGCCTCATCACAACCGCAACAAGGATCAGCGGAAAATTTTAATACGCCTCCCCTGTACTTCATACTTTCATAGCCTGTCTTTGTATCATCAACAAAATACCACTCCTGCGGATGTTGGGTCGGGGAAGGAGTTACGGACAGCCCTTTTAGCCAGTCCTGTTTCTCCAGTTTAGGTAAGGAGAGTTCGTATGAGGTGATCCTATTGTTTCCATCGCTGGTTTCGTAAGCGGTAACAGTGCCTTTCTTTAATTTTTCCAGGTACCATTTCTTTAAACTGTAAACGCTATTCTTTGGAGTGAGGTTAAGTACTTTATTTGCCTCAGCTGACCACTGTATCTCCACAACATTTCGTATGGGGATAGCATAGTAGCCCTTTTGAGCCGAAGAATGGAGCGCAAAGGAGCCGACAAAAAGGAAAGAGAAAACATTTTTCATGGCTTTACTTTTGATAAGGGAATAATATCATTTGTTCTTCACATGCACTACATACCGGAAACCAATATAGGAATGTGCTTCATTTGCAGGGAGGAACTGGCACGCTCCTGCCTGCAGGTAGAACGGTGTGCTGTTCCATCCGCCGCCTTTCGCGACAAATAAACTTTTTTGCCTGCCGGCTTTTACCTCTGCATTCATTACTTCTTCCATACTTGTCAAGGTCCACTCCGCTACATTGCCTTTCATGTCATATAAACCATACAAGCCCGCTTTATAGCTCTTTACGGGTGAGGTATAGAAATAGCCATCATCTTTATAGCTCTTAATGGTTACCCTGTTACCGTCAATGATATTTCCAAAATTGTAGTGATAAACCTTTCCCTTTGTGGACAGGAGGGTGCTGTCCCTATCTTCAAACGCTGCCGATTCCCATTCTGCATTGGTGGGCAACTCTACCTGAACTTGAATAGAAGTATCCTTCGTTTTCAATGATCGCATGACTTGTCCTGTCTTCCATTCGCAAAAGGCCATTGCCTGCTTTATATTGATGCCAACAACCGGGTAATTATCGTATTCCTCATGGGCGAAATATTTTTTTACCAGTGGCTCATTATAGGAAAATTTAAAATCACGTATCCATGTCAATGTATCGGGGTAAACACTGATCGTTTCAGGATGACCAAAGTAATTGATCGTCCAGGTTATTTTCTCAGGGTCTATCTCCTTTTTTCCGCTGTAGTTGTTCTCCATGGATATCATCATTCCGGCAAGCTGTTTATCGTCCCAATTTATTTTTTGTGACCAGTCAATGGTATTTGCAGATGTAAAATGTGCCAGCAGCGAATGCGCTGTCGAATCCCGTATATAATACACGAATTCCCGGTACTCCCTGTTCGTTACTTCGGCTTTTGAGATATAAAAAGATTTCACCGAACTATATCTCGACCTGTAATTGGATAAAGAATCGCTACCATTATAGGAAAGGCTGGTAAAAGTTTTTGTGGGGATATAGCTTACCTCCCGCTGGAGATATTTAAGACCTATTTTCTCCAACGTTAAGCCGGGCTTTTGGGCATTGGAGCAAAAGCTAATGAAAGCCAAAAAGAAAGTGGTGGTGGATTTTGGCATATTAAGAAAACGATGAATAAAAAATTTATTGCCGGAAAATTGTTAATGTTTATTTTATCCGGTCTCCAGGCTATATTTTTCATATAAATCCTTGCACAAACGATCTTTTGAAATCCACCATCAAAAGCCCTGGAGGAACGCCGATTGCTGTAATTGTTTGAAGTTACTGACCATTCACATTTAAGCCAAGTCCATCTTCACCCCGCTTATCATCCTTTAGAAAATGGCACTTTTGATAAATATATTCGGAATGCTAATAATCAACTAAGAACAGGGCATGATCAGTATTTTATTTACCATTCCAGGGTTTGGTCTTATGTCCACAAAAACATCCTCACATCAACCAGTCGCTTCAACATTTTATTTTCCATCTGGTAATTATCATTGTCTTCTTTAAATGTATAAGACTTTTCATGCAAAGTTCTTTTGAATTCCTGCCACCATGCATACAACGCTTCAATTTCTTTTCTTGCCTTTTTTATTTCTTTTGTTCCGCTCCAGTCAAGGTGCTTATCCATAGGTCGCATTTCCTTTTCGACAAAATCACACAAAAGTTGAAAACAGGCATGCAGCAGCACATGGTCTTTGTCGCACCAGCCAGGAGAAAGACTATTAATTTTTAAAATATTCGCTGGTTGCATTATCTCTATGGTGAAGATCAGTTATTCACTTTGCCTGTGCCCGTGATATGAAAATTCAGTTCCTGTTCAAAATCCTTATAGTAAAGCCCTCCGCATTCGATATTGTACATCTTTAATTTTACCAGCCAATGTCCTCTCTCCCTGGGAATACCTGTAATGGTAGACGGGGCACTGTTCAGCGTCAGGCCCGGCGGTAATGAACCGGATACGATCATGGAATTAGCGGTCCAGCTTTTAGATGGCTCGCACCTTCCTTTAGGACCGCCTACAAACAACTGGTATCCTACCTGCCCGTCAACATTACTCACCCAGTTATTCCATCCTTCAGTGATACCATACCAGCCAGGCTTGTAAGATGTTTTGGTAGTAGTTCTTGCCGTAGACGATGCCAACGACATCAATACATAAGCAGCAATGATCAGGCATCCGATAAGACCTTTGATATTCTTTTGCATAGAAATATAATTTGAGGGTGGAAGAATGCTATGTAAAGTCCGCCATAGAGAAGAAGATCGTAAGCGTCGAAAGTTCCGGGAAATAAACCTAATTGCCCGGTTTCCATTAAAAAAGGGAGCAGTAATAAAACCCCCACAAAAGCCGGATGGAAATTCTTCTCATACATAAGAATCGCAGCCTGGCAAAGTGAGAGAGCCCATAAGATATCAGGGAGATAGTTACGTATCAAACCTCTCTGAAAAAATGCATAAACGGCTATACCGGCAAGTAAGGAAAGGAGTATGACAACAAAACGGATCATTTTTGTTCCTCCTTTACCAGTTTTTTTACTTCATCGAACTGCGAGACCATTTTGTAAATGTATTCGGGGAGTTTATTAAATGGTTCCATTTTTTTCTCCAGTTTTTCTAACTGTGCCGTAAGGATAGATTTGTTCAGCGGATCGCTTTCGGCTTTGACATATCCTTGCCCAAGAGTTATCTTGTCATTTACTTCACGCAGGGCGGTAAAGCGGTTCTGTATTGCGGTACCGGCCATCTTTCTTATTTCTCCGCTTACCATTTTCATACCCTCCATACTCACGGTCTCCATAAAAGCAGCTTTTGCATCTGTGGAAAGCATGGCGTTCATGGCCATGTGTACAGATGAATTTCCTTGTTCGGGTTGCCGGCAAGCTTTCACGAGCCTGACAAGTTCATCATTCGTTCCGGCAGGAATAGCTTTGTTTTCATTGAGGAGTTTAATGATGGAAATGACCTGGGGACCTTGTTTCGCATCCTTTAGCATCAGCAACATCCTTTCATAGGTTGCATTTTTAGTGAACACTACGATATCTGCTTCCTGTTGGGCTGCAATAGTAGCTTTGGCACCAATAAGCAACACTTTAAATGCCGTTTTCAAAGCTTTGCCTCCTGCAGTTGCCGGTGTTGAACTAACTATATCAAAGGCTGTAACCAGTGTATTGGCTCCTACCAGCAGGCGGTTCTCATTCTTATGACCCACCCGCAACTGCTCAGCGTTTGTAGCAATAATGCTTTCCCAGGAAGGTGGTGGCACCACTATATTATCTGCTTCCCTCATATACTTACGCTGTATCTCATTCAATTTACTTAGCGGATCTGGAGGAATAACAGGTGGGGCAGTTGTTACTGTTTCTACTATCGCTTTTTTGATCAGTTCTTCTTCATCCCGTTTTGCATTTTCGATGGCCTTCCTAAGATTATAGCTGGCGTCTTCATTATCTGGATCATACTCCAGTGATTCCCTGAACCAGCGGATAGCACAGGCCCAGTCCCGCTTTTCATAACAATCCACTCCTTTGTCAACGGCATCATCGGAAGCTTCTTTGAGATCTTTCTGTTCCCTTTTTCTTTTCAACTCTTCCGGAGATGGACCCGTATATGCCGGAACAGCCGGTGCACAGAGGTAATTGTGCGTGGCACAAGTATGAGCAACGGCTGACTGGTATGTTCTATAAGGTCCTTTGTGGCAAAAACCACAAAAATAAGTAGAGGTGCCTATCTGCCCAACTGATGGACTGGTCCAGCTTAGTCCGACAAAAAGAAGTAAATATTTCATTCTGAAGGATTTCAAAACACGGTGATTCTTAAAATTATTCTTTCAGTGAGCACGAGGTTATACCAAGGAAACGGCATTTTTATATACCAAGAAGTTGGTATGCGGCAAGAGTTTTATTTAATAATGATCCAGGGACCGGTATAGAAGATCGTCGTACAATTCTCTGCTGTGATCGTCGTTTGTTTTTGCCAATAACCCGAAAAGCTTTTTATGGAAGAAAGAATAACTATTGTATCGGGATGACCGGGATATATCCTCATTTGTTTTTTCCAAAGAGGATACTCGCAGCCACAGGAAGACCGGATATCAAAACCGGAAAGAGTATCGGACAGGCTCTCTATTAAAAATGAAGACCTGACCACCCCAAGTCTTTCCAACACGGTATCACGGCGATCCAAACAAGTAATTCTTATGCATTCCTTTTGAGTAACAGGCAAATAAATAAAGAACCCCGGTATCAATAACAGGCAAAGTATTGTTTTCATTTATTTAAGCAGTCCTTTACTGTAGGCAAACTTGATCAGCCCGGCCAGGTTATGAGCTTTTGTTTTCTGCATGATATTCTTGCGGTGTGTCTCCACTGTACGATAGCTGATATGCAGTTCGCTCGCGATCTTATCGTTGGTATACTCTTTCGCCAATAGTTGTACTACCTCCAGTTCACGGTCTGTCAGCTGCGTTATAGCGTCAGGTAATTTTTTCTCTGTTAAACCTTCCAGTATAATATTCTCCACCTCGCTGCTGAAATAATGTCTTCCCTTCATCACTTTATGAATGGCTTCAGCCAGTTCTTCCTTATCGGAATTTTTGAGCAGGTAGCCGGCAACCCCGATATGAACCAACTCCGAAATGATCTCGCGGTCATTGTAAGTGGTCAGCATGATGATCTTTATTTCAGGTTTTCTTTGCCGGATCAATCTTGCGGTTTCAATACCATCGAGCCCTGGCATATTAATATCAAGAAGGCAAACATCAACCGCACGGCTGGTGATCAGCTCTAATACCTCGTACCCATTTGAAGCTGTGCCGGTAATTTCAAATGAAGGTTCCGATCGTAGCAATGAAACGACCCCGTCACGCAAAATAGCATGGTCATCAGCAATTAATAAGTTGATCTTATTCATCAGTATACAGGGATATAAAATTACTGAAGGATAACTCGCGTTCGTCTACCAAGTTATTGGTATTTATTATGGAAGAGGGATTTCAATAATAATAGTTGTCCCTTTCCCCGGAGCGGAATCAATATCCATTTTTCCCTTGAGGTATTCTACTCTTGCCGCTACATTTCCAAGACCGATCCCGCCTTTTTCATGGGAGCCTGCCTGGAATCCACAACCGTTATCTTCTACAGTGAGATTGATATAATCGGTATAGCCTACCAACTGTACTGCTCCTTTTGTGGCATGGGCATGTTTTACTACATTATTGATGAGCTCGAGTATAATACGATAAATACTGATGCCCTTTTGCTCATCCAGCCGATGCCCCATTTCATGTGCTATGAAAGTTACCTGTAGCCCTTTGCCGGATGAGATCTTTTCAATTAAATTCTTTAAAGCAGGCACCAATCCAAGTTTTGATAAGGTCGCAGGCATAATATTATGAGAGATATTCCTGAGCTCAGATGAGGCTTCATCGATAAGCCCGATCCCTGCTATGAATTTTTCATCCGCCCCGAGTTCGGGTTTTGATTCTTTTACTTCGGCCATTTTTAATTTGGCGGCCGACAAAACCGAGCCCAGGCCGTCATGTATATCCTGTGCGATCCTTTTTCTTTCCTGCTCCTGTGCCGAGGCAATGGCGTTGAACAGATCATTTTGCTGGCGGTTCAATCCCTGCTGGTACTTGTTGCGTTGGCGCAACCGGTAACGGTTATACAAAAAGTAAAGGAAGAGCAGTAAGAATAGCGCCACTCCAACGATGATATTTCGCCACATCTTTTGTTTTTCGATCGCTATGTTCTGCTGTTGTTGTTGTTTTTCGAGTTGAATATCGGTATCCTGCTGGAATATCTCCTGCCTGTTTATTTCATTGGAAATGCTGTCCTTGAGTTGCAGGAACCTCTTCTGGTAAAGAAAAGCACTATCGTATATTTTTTTTTCGTCGAAAGCTATTGCCATTTGTTCAAAAGCATCCCGTTCATATTCCCGGTGAACAATGCGACTGGCGATGTTCAATCCTTTTCTTGCATAAAAAATAGCGCTGTCAGGACGCTGGAGACGATTATAAATATCTCCAGTATTGATATAATAACTAGCCTTGTCATATTCATTGATCAGCTGCCCAAATTCATCAATACCTTTTATACTTTGTAAAGAAAATGAAAGTGACTGGCTAAGGTCTCCCCTTAACTTGTACGCTTCTGCCATCTTATTAGTGATATATGCTTCCCGGTCCCGCAGATTAAATAACCTTGCGATTTTTATCGATCGGTAAAGCAGCCTGCTTTCCGTTAAAAGTTTTACAGCTTTGTCATACTCTTTTTGTGCAATAGCAAGATCAGCCAGGCTGTATAATGCATGTGCTTTTAAAGCGCTGTCTCCCATTTTCCTTGCCTCGTTCAGGTAAGCAGTATAATATTCCTGGGCTTTCCTGAAATTGCCCAACTTCATATGTATATAACCGATCACATTGTTGAAATGAGCGATCCTGTCCCTGTCGCCAATGCTTTCCGCGCTGAGTAATCCTTCCCGGGATATCTGCATAGCACCTGTATAATCTCCTACAAGGAAACAATTATTATTAAGTGCCACCCGGAAATTATGCAATTCCTCTGCTTTAAAGTTGTGTGCAATTGCAATAGCCAACCCTGCTTTCCAGCCAAGAAAAGCTGAATCATATAATTTTTTGTCGTAAAGACTTGATGCCTGCTGAAGAAGGGCACACATTTGAATAAAGAGATCTTTTAAACTATCAGGTAAACCCACGACGCTCTGTGATAAAGTAACTCCTCCTTCTACCAGGAAATAATTGTCATGACCTTTGATCTGGCATACCGGGTATTTCTTAAGTTTACCTGCTTTGAGATAATAAGGAAAGGAATCGATCTGCCGGGTCACTCTGTCAATTTTTTCTTTTGGAATCTGAAAAGAGATCTGTCCCGCCGCCCCCCATTCCAGAAAAATGGTAATGACAAATAAGACGCGGTATTTTATTAAAGGCGACATGAGATACTAATTTATTAAAACATAATGGTACGTCTTAAAAGATTTATCTTCCTGTCCGGAATTGTTCTGCCTGGGATAAGTTTTTTGAATTCGGGACACCGCGACTTCCCTATTTTTGCCTATGCAATTGATCGAAGTAACGACCCCTCAACTTGCCAAAGAGTTTATCCGTGTGAACGTGGAGATCAATGCAAATAATCCCGTCTATATACGTCCGTTGGATAAAGACATCAACGAAGTCTTTGATGAAAAAAAGAATAAGGCCTTTCGTTTTGGTGAAGTGATAAGATGGATATTAAAAGATAAAGAAGGGAAGCTGACGGGCCGGATCGCGGCCTTTATCAACAAGAAATATAAGAATAAAGGCGATGATGTACCGGTGGGCGGGATCGGCTTCTTTGATTGTATCCATGACCAGGTGGCTGCCGATATGCTCTTTGATGTTGCCAAACACTGGCTGATGCAGAAAGGTATGGAAGCTATGGACGGACCAGTAAACTTCGGTGAAAGGGATCGCTGGTGGGGTTTGGTTGTAAAAGGCCATAACATACCTCCTATGTATTGCATGAATTTCAACATGCCTTACTACCAGCAATTGATAGAAAATTATGGGTTCAGAAAATATTATAACCAGATCTGCTTTGCGATGGAGACGAACCAGCTGATCCAGAAAAAATTCTATGATCGCCATGCGCAATGTGCCCGGGACCCCAACTTTAGTTCGGCACATATTAAAAAAGGTCAGTTAGACCGGTTTGCGGCTGATTTTACCATTGTTTATAATAAGGCATGGGCAGGGCATGGAGGGTTGAAGCAACTGGAAGAAAAAGTGGTGAGGAAGATGTTCCGCTCCATGAAACCGGTGATGGATGAACGCATCAATTGGTTCATCTATTATAAAGGAGAACCGGTGGGGGTATGGATCAACCTCCCCGACCTGAACCAGTGGTTCAAATACCTGAAAGGCAAATTCAGCCTCTGGCATAAGCTAAAATTCCTCTGGATAAAATCGACGGTGAAAAATAAAAAATTCACCGGGCTGGTATTTGGCATCATTCCGGAATACCAGGGCATGGGTGCTGACAGTTATCTTATTGTAGAAGGGTGCCGGGTGATACAGGGTTTGAAAATTGAAAATGGCCAGTATTCATTGGGCAAACCGATATATGATGATTATGAAATGCAATGGATCGGTGAGTTCAATCCTAAAATGGTGAATGTGGCAGAGACGATTGCAGGAAACCGAAGCCGTATATTGACGACATATCGCTATTTATTTGACAGGACTAAAGAATTCAAGCCACACCCGATACTGCTATAATTCTAAATTCTAAGTTCTAAGTTCAGAGTTGCTTTGATTATGGGATATCTCTCCCCTCAAAACCTTAAATTTGCCTTACTCAGCATTAAGAACTCTGAACTGGTTTCATGGAAAAATTTATTGTTTCAGCAAGAAAATACCGGCCACACACCTTTGATACTGTCGTGGGCCAGTCGCATATAACTACTACACTTAAAAATGCGATCAGGCACCAACAACTCGCACATGCTTTTTTATTTTGCGGGCCAAGGGGTGTAGGAAAGACGACCTGTGCGAGGATATTAGCCAAGACGATCAATTGCGAAAACCAGACAAAGGAAGGTGAGGCCTGCGATAAATGCCAGAGTTGCACTTCTTTTAATGACGGAGCCTCCATGAACTATTTTGAACTGGATGCTGCTTCTAATAATTCGGTGGATAATATCCGTGATCTTGTTGACCAGGTTCGATTCGTCCCGCAAAGTGGTAAATACAAAGTGTATGTTATCGATGAGGTACACATGCTTAGTTCCTCCGCCTTTAATGCCTTTTTGAAAACGCTCGAAGAACCCCCGTCTTATGCTATTTTCATCCTGGCTACTACGGAAAAACATAAGATACTCCCCACTATATTGAGCCGCTGCCAGATATTTGATTTTAAACGGATCACCACCAACGATACAGTCCATCACCTTGAAGATATCTGCAAAAAAGAAGAGATCAAAGCTGAGAAAGCTGCCCTCCAGGTCATTGCACAGAAAAGCGAAGGCTGTTTGCGGGATGCATTGAGTATCCTCGATAAGATCGTAAGCTTTACCAATGGCGAATTAAATTATGCCAATAC
>DATLCB010000258.1:0-8613 GCA_035526625.1 Chitinophagaceae bacterium | reverse complement strand
CACAAACTGCTGGCCGTGCCGCCCGTAATGTTGACGGCAGGGTGATCTTCTATGCGGATAAGATGACGGAGAGTATGCAAAAGACGATCGATGAAACGAATCGGCGCCGGGAAAAACAGGTTGCCTGGAATATTGAACATGGCATCACTCCTAAAACCATCAAGAAGACCACGCAGGATGTTTTTGCTCAAACCTCAGTATTGGATATTAAAGGATATGATGTAAATAATCCTTATGCGATTGCGCCCGATGAAGACATGATCACGGTAGCTGCAGAAGAACAGGCCGTATACAAGACCATCCCACAAATGGAAAAAGCGATCTCCCGTATCAAAAAGGATATGGAAAAAGCAGCAAGGGACCTGGATTTTATGGAAGCTGCTAAGCTAAGAGATGAAATGTATCGTCTGCAAAAAGAACTGGAAGGTATGAAACAGTAATACCCTTGTACTGGTATCCGTATTTTTGAATTGATCAGTATATTGACCCCATGAAACTTTTATCCGTATCGTTTTTTTTCCTAATCTATTGTCACGCGTTAGCCCAGGAGCCGAGGTTGGTTTTACCAATAGGTCACCCGCAGGGAGTTAGAAACATTCAAGTGACCCGGGATGGAAAATATCTTCTTTCGCAATCCTTTAATGATGTAAATGCAAAAGTATGGGACACCCGGACCGGCAAACTGATCCGGGACATTCCAATGGAAGAAGGAGCAGAGTTCATGAAGCTCAGCCCTAACGGAGATGACCTGTTCCTGAATGGAAATGATTCTACCGTGATCGTTAGCCTTTCAACCGGCATCAGAAGACTTACTTTAAAAGAAAATATTGACCGGGCCTCCTATTCCAATGATGGTAGCAGGTTACTTATCCAAAAACAAAATGAGATCCGCCTACTCGATGCCCGTACGCTAAATATCCTGTACCGCCATATTTTTCCTCATCCTGTCATAAATGTTTTTTATTTAAATAATGACAAGCAGGTGATCGCAAAGATTGAAAATAACGGTCATCCGGATTTTTTTATCATGAACAGCGATCTTCAAAATTTAAAGGAAATACGGTACCCAGGTATAGCAGCTGAAGCCTATTTTACTGAATTCAGGGACAGCCTTTACATGATTCGCTTTGATCATAAGGACAGCTATATCCACCAGTTCGACTTTGATAGTGTGATTCTCAGAAAGACGATACGGATCGACAGCATCGGATCACCCCCGGTATGTATCAGTGTTGACAGGAAAAACGGGAATCTCGTGGCGGGTTTGTCCGACAGCACACTTCATCTTTTTAACTTGAAAAGTGGCTGGATATATTCTTTTGACAAATTCGAGTTAGGGATCGAGAATGTCGAGTTCATTGATTCGGGAAAATATTTCCTGGCAAAAAATTCTCATGAAGCACTATATATAAATACCTCCGAAGGCAATTCGGTTCAGTATTTTACTTATGATGATGAAAGCCGTGACCTTAAGAATACCGGGGGGTCGATTGTTGTAAATCATCAACACGGAAAATTCTATTTTGTTCTTGCTGACAATATCATACGGGAATATAAGATCCGCGGTGATACCTGCGAGCTTTCTCAAACCTTTTCAGGACAAACCCAGAATGTTATTGTGGCTTCCATTAATGAAAAGGATATGATGATCGCGGATGGGCAGGGATATATTAAAAGGATGGATCTTCCAAAAGCTGAGATCGTGTCCAGTCTCAATGCCCATAAAGATATGATCGGGGATATGGGGTGGGCAAAGAAAAAAGGATATACCGTTACCGGCTCCTGGGATTCTACCCTAAAGATCTGGAATCTTGCTTCTAAGCAATTGCGGAGGAAAATATCATTCAAACTACCTGTGCTAACGGCGCAGGTCCACGACAGTTCTAACCTGGTGCTTGCCATTGCTACAGACCTTATTTTCGATTATGATCAGCCGACAAGTGTAATGCAGACATATAATATAGAGACCGGCGCCCGTCTCCAGGCGATCACAACTCATCAACGCATAAACTCTGCCTATTTCAGCAATAATGGGAAACAAATTTTTTATTGTAACCAATCAGATAGTACCGTAACGATCAGTGACCTTGAGTTAAAGACAATTGGCCGTCTAAAAGCTACAGGCTGGATCTTTGAAGCCAGGGAATCCCTGTCAGGCAAATACATTGTAGCGATCACCAATATATCTGTTGATCTTTTTGATGCGAAAACGTACCACCGCATCCTTTCTTTTGATAATGATAACAGGAGGGGGTATCACCGTGCCTCCTTGTCAGCAGATGAAAAATTACTTGTTGCGGGGTCAGGAAGAGGTTTCATCAGCTTATGGAATGCAGGAACGGGAGAACTACTTTACAAAGTAAAAGTTCATTCCTCTGGCGTGATACCCGGGTTCATCAATTCTTCCGAGCTCATTACTTGTTCAGAAGATGGAACTATTAAATACTGGCGCTATACTGAAAAGGGACTTACACTTATTTATCAAACGGTCCCTTTTAAAGCAAGTGAATATATCACTACTATCCCCACAGGATATTATAAGGGATCTCGGGATGCTGCCAGCCGTCTTCATTACGTGACCAGCGACCTGAAGATCATTTCATTTGAGCAGCTCGATGTAAAATATAACCGTCCCGACAAAGTGCTCGAAGCTATCAGGAACAAAGACACGGTATTGATAAATTCTTATAGAAAAGCTTATTTGAAAAGGATAAAGAAACTGGGAATCGATACAAGCTCTTTCAAAGAAGGCTTTACCATTCCTGAAGCCGATTTTACGAACCGGGATTCGATCGGTCAGGAACAAAAGAAAAAACAATTGACCCTCCAGATTGGCGGCGCTAGTACGGTAGATCTTGACCGGCTCAATGTATGGATCAATGAAGTTCCGGTCTATGGCCAAAAAGGGATCAGCCTGCGTACCAAGAAGCAAAAGAACATCGACACCACTCTATCAGTCATTCTTTCGGAAGGGGATAACCGGGTGGAGACATCTGTTACAGATATCAATGGTATCGAAAGCTACCGCCAGCCGTTACAGGTAAAATATCTCCCGGCCAGGCAGGCTGTTCCTAAAACCTATTTCATTGGTATAGGGATCAATCATTTTGCCGATAAAGAAAATGATCTTTCCTGGAGCGTGAAGGATATCCGCGACCTCTCCAAAAAATTCTCTAAAAAAGGTGCCCTGGTCGATACGTTGTTTGATCAAAATGTAACCAGGGAAAATATCATCGCACTAAAAAATAAACTGGCATTGACAGACGAAGAGGATAAAGTGATCATCGCCTACTCCGGCCATGGCCTGTTAAGCAAAGAGTATGATTATTATCTGTCTACTTACGCCATCAATTTCAGTAAGCCGGAACAAAATGGTCTGCCTTATGAAGAATTGGAAAATCTGTTGGGGGATATCAAGGCCAGAAGAAAGTTGTTGCTGATAGATGCCTGTCATAGTGGAGAGGTAGATAAAGAAGAGATGACTCAATACCAGGCAGCCACAGCAGCATTAACAAAAAAAGGAACGAAGGGTGGTAAACTCACTTATACCGGGAATAACCAGGTGGGTATGACAAACAGTTTTGAATTGATGCAGGAGCTATTTGTAAATGTCAGCAGAGGTACGGGTGCAACGATCATTTCTGCGGCGGGAGGAACCCAGTTCGCACAGGAAAAGGGAACATTGCAAAACGGGGTCTTTACTTATTGCCTGTTGGAAGGAATGAATACTTCAAAACATATCCGGATATCTGAACTCAAAAAAATCGTAACAGAAAAAGTACCCCAGCTTACTAATGGTTTACAGAAACCTACTTTCCGAAATGAAACACAACAATATGACTGGGAGTTATGGTAAGAGCGGCCGCTCGTAGATCTACGAGTAGCTCCAGAGTATTTGTGCCTGATTTACTTAAATACCAATATCCCATACTTGCAGCTCCCTATCACCCGGTATATCTTAGCCACAGAAACCAAGCTAATCCAATATTTGAAAAACAGTTAAAATCCAGTATTATGAAAAGACGCGTCCGTAAAATCGCCAATTTTTTTGCATTCAACCTGCTGTTCTTTGCCTTGTATTTGAATTTTATTCATAAAGACAAGACCCCGGTGAATTTTGCCGGTGAGCAGACAGCTGTACAACAACAAACCGCTGCCTTCAGTGGTACTGTACTGGTTGATAATCCTGAGCAGAGCAAACAAACAGCCTCAAAGATCGAAGCAGCTCCTAAAGCTGAACAGGCTGGCACGACAGCTTTAAAGTTGTCCATTAATTAAGCAAAGCAGCGTTAACATAACGACATCCCGACGGTATCCGTCGGGATTGTTGTGCTTGAAAATGTTCCTTTCCCTTCTTGGGAGAGGCCGGCAGGGGGCTTAACTTAGGGGCATGGAAAAAAAGGTCTTCCTCCTTGATGCTTATGCCTTAGTGTTCAGAGCGTACTATGCACTGATCCGTAACCCCCGTATTACCTCAAAAGGAAAAAATACTAACGCCCAATTTGGATTCACTAATTCACTCGTTGAACTGATCACGAAGCAAAAGCCGTCTCATATGGCTGTTTGTTTTGACACCGCCGCCCCTACCGAAAGACATTCTGACTTTGCGGAGTATAAAGCGAACCGGCAGGGAAACCCCCGAAGATATCAGCGCCGCGGTACCCGATATCATGAAGATCATTGAAGGATTTAATATTCCCATCATCGCCGTTGATGGTTATGAAGCTGATGATGTGATCGGAACACTGAGTAAGCAAGCCGAAAAAGCAGGATATGATGTGTTCATGGTAACACCTGATAAGGATTATGGCCAATTGGTTTCGGATAAGGTAAAGATCTATAAACCCGCTTACCAGGGTGGTGATGTTGAAATAATGGGGCCCCTGGAGGTATGCGCCAAATGGAATATAAAGGACGTAAGCCAGGTAGTGGATATGCTGGCAATGATGGGCGACGCAGTGGATAATATCCCTGGCATCGCTGGTGTCGGAGAAAAAACAGCCGCCAAATTCCTTGCTGAATATGGTTCGCTTGAGAATACCCTGAAGAATGCCGATAGTATCAAGGGCGCCATGGGAGAGAAAGTGAAGAAAGGAAAAGAGATGGCGATCCTGTCTAAAAAACTGGCTACAATTATCACTAACGTACCAGTTGAATTTCACGTCGAGGATTTCAAATTAAAAGACTGGGACAAGGAAAAACTGAAACAGGTATTCGGCGAGTTAGAGTTCAGAACACTTGGTAAACGTTTGTTGGGAGAAGATTTCTCTGTTGCCACTTCTACAAAGGGAGTGGTAGAAAAAGAAATTCCACAAGGCGTACAAACAGACCTGTTTGGTAATGTCATCGAAGCTCCTGCTCCGTCAGTTAGCAATGATGAAGCAGGCGAGAACCCTGTTGAACATGTGATTGTTGAGAGAAATATCAATAATACTACACACCAATATAATGCTGTTGAAGGTGATGTAGCCATTAAAAAACTGGCTGCTGAATTAAAAAAACATACAGAAATATCTTTTGATACCGAAACGACCGGCATTGATGCCAATGATGCTGAACTGGTGGGTTTGAGCTTTTCAGTTAAACCTGGTGAAGCATTCTATGTGCCTTGTCCTGCTGATCTTGAAAGAACAAAAGAGATATTATCTTTTTTCGAAAGCTTATTTGCTGATAAAAAGAAAATATGGATCGGGCAGAATACGAAATATGATCTGCTGGTGTTGAAGTGGTATGGCGTGGAGATCGCCGGAGATATTTTTGATACCATGCTTGCACATTATGTGATCGAGCCGGATGGAAAACGTAGCATGGACCTGCTCAGTGAAAAATTTCTCGGTTATGAACCTGTCCATATCGAAGAGTTGATCGGCAAGAAAGGGAAGACCCAGGGCAACATGCGTGATGTTGAGCTTGAAAAGATAAAAGAATATGCTGGCGAAGACGCGGACATTACACTCCAGCTAAAAAATATCTTCATGCCCATGTTGAAAGAAAAAGAAGTGGAAAAGGTTTTTACTGAAGTGGAAAGCCCGTTGGTGAAGGTGCTGACAGATATGGAGTATGAAGGTATCAGGGTAGATACAGAATTCCTTGCTGATTATTCCAAACAATTGGACATAGATGCAAAAAAGGCGGAGGAAAGTGTTTATAAACAAGCGGGAGTACGATTTAATCTTGCTTCTCCCAAACAACTCGGAGAGGTTTTATTCGATAAACTAAAACTCGACCCCTCCGCAAAAAAAACAAAAACAGGTCAATACCAAACGGGCGAAGATGTATTATTAAAACTCGCGGCGAAAGGTCATCCTATCGTAGATGATATCCTGGCCTTCCGGGAATTGACAAAATTGAAGTCAACTTATGTAGATGCATTGCCACAACTGATCAATCGAAAGACAGGAAGAGTACATACTACCTATGGCCAGGCTGTAGCCGTAACGGGTCGTTTGCAAAGTAATAATCCTAACCTCCAGAATATACCTGTCAGAACAGAAAGGGGCAAAGAGATACGCAAGGCTTTTATACCGAGGGACGATAAACATATATTATTATCTGCCGACTATTCCCAGATAGAACTAAGGATCGTTGCTTCTATCAGCGGGGATAAAAATATGTGCAAGGCATTTAAAGATGGAACCGATATCCATACAGCTACTGCGGCCAGGGTGTATAATGTTTCAGAAAAAGAAGTAACGAAAGAGATGCGCTACAAGGCCAAGAGTGTGAACTTTGGGATCATCTATGGGCAGGGAGCTTTTGGCCTGGCCGATAATTTGGGGATTTCGAGAACAGAAGCGAAAGAGATCATCGATAATTACAAAAAAGAATTTCCCGGTATTCAAAAATACATGGATGATACGATCAATTTTGCGCGGGAAGCCGGTTACGTCGAAACACTGATGGGAAGAAAACGCTGGCTACGGGATATCAATTCCGCCAATTTCACGGTTCGTGGCTTTGCTGAACGAAATGCTATCAACTCACCCATACAGGGAACGGCAGCTGATATGATCAAACTCGCTATGCAGAAAGTACACGTGGCAATGAAAAAAGAAAAGATGCAAAGTAAGATGTTGTTACAAGTACATGATGAGCTGGTATTCGATGCGCTTAAAACGGAAGCCAGCGAATTGAGACCCCTGATCATCGAATGTATGCAGTCGGCTATGTCCCTGCCCCATAAAGTTCCGGTGATCGCGGAATGCGGCCAGGGTGTTAATTGGCTGGAAGCACATTAATAATGAACTGGACCCACTACTTTAAGAATGTTACGATCATCGGGAGCCGCTATCTCCTGTTTGCGAGCATTGCTTTCCTGCTTTGCTATATTATCCTGAAACAACTGATCCGTCATAAAAAGATACAGGAACGTTTTCCGCATGTAAAAGATTATGCCCGCGAGATCGGGTTTTCTATTCTTACAGTATGTATCATGGCATTTATTCCCACACTTGTGTTAGGTACTCCTTCTGTAGCCCGGTACACAAAATTCTATACAGATATCGGGGAGCATGGGTGGGTCTACTTTATTTCAGCTTTCCCTTTAATGGCCATCATGCATGACACTTACTTTTATTGGATGCACAGGCTAATGCATCATCCCAACCTCTTTAGAGTATTTCATTTAGTCCATCACCGGTCGGTCAACCCCAGTCCCTTTGCTGCTTATTCATTTCATCCATTGGAGGCTATCATCGAGGCGGGCATATTTATCGTGTTTGTTTTTTCCATCCCCGTTCACCTTTACCACCTGCTGTTCTTTTTCCTTTTCATGATCATTTACAATGTTTATGGCCACCTCGGATGGGAGTTGTATCCTAAAGGTTTCAGTAAACATTGGCTTGGCAAATGGATCAATACTTCTGTGAATCACAATCTCCATCACCAATATTTTAAAGGGAATTATGGCCTGTACTTTTTATTCTGGGACAGGCTGATGGGAACTATTCGCCCGGATTATGACGAAAAATTCGAGGAAGTGAAGAACAAATGACCGTCACCCGGGCCCCTCTGCCCTCTCGTTGCCCATCAACGCTGCATTTCATCATTTTAATTTTGCTCCTGCCGGGAGAATTTGTAACTTTTTGCCCTAAAATTTATTTATGAAACGTATACTGATTGCTGCCTTTGCAGGGGCCTTTCTTATCGCCTGCAACAACGAAAAAAAAGATGAGAAAACAGCTGATGCAACCAAAGAAACCACAATGGAAACCAAAACAGATAAAGCCTGGGTTCCCATCGATTCTGCTATGATGATGAAGGTTTGGCAGGAGAACATGACGATCAGCGAGAATCATAAGATGATGGCTAAAGGTAATGGCACATGGACCGGCGAAGCTACCATGTGGATGGCTAATGGAGCCCCTCCCACCACTTCTACCGTTACTGCCGTTACGGAATCCATCTATGGCGGTTTGTATTCTCAGTCCAAACAAAGCGGAGATATGATGGGTTCTCCTTTCCAGGGTGTCAGCACGATGGGGTATGATAATTTGAAAAAGGAGTTCTTCTCCACATGGATTGATAATATGGGAAGCGGTGTGATCACCATGACAGGTCAGTATGATGATGCTGCTAAAAAATTAAACCTTAGTGGTAAGGCGATGTGCATGA
>DATLCB010000257.1:0-4142 GCA_035526625.1 Chitinophagaceae bacterium | reverse complement strand
TTCATGAGTTCATCATACTCTTCTTTGATCTTATCCCTTTCCATTCCGGTCAACCGCTGTAAACGTAACTCAAGGATAGCTTTCGCCTGTACCTCATCTAACCCCCACCCCGCATTAATAAGATTTTCCCTGGCAATATCTGGTGTGGCTGAACTTCGTATCAACCTGATCACTTCATCCAGGTGATCCAATGCAATGAGATAACCTTTTAAGATATGTGCTTTCTTTTCTGCTTCTTTTAATTCATATTTTGCCCTGCGCACCACCACTTCATGACGGAACTCCACAAACTCGCTTATCAGGTCCTTCAGGTTAAGGGTCCTTGGCCTTCCTTTAACAATAGCGACGTTGTTGATACCGTAAGATGTTTGAAGGTCGGTCAGTTTATATATTTGATTGACCACCACGTTGGCAATAGCATCTCTTTTCAGGTCGATCACTAACCTTGTCCCTTCCTTATTGGTTGATTCATTATTCACATTGGAGATACCATCAATGATCTTTTCATTGGTCAGCTCTCCTATTCGATTGGTGAGTGCATCCCGGTTCACCTGGTAAGGTACTTCGGTAATGATGATCTGTTCTTTCCCGTTTGCTTTCGACTCGATCGTTAATCTTCCTCTCACCACTACCCTCCCCCGGCCAAGGTGCATAGCTGCCTTTACTCCTTCCATCCCGTAGATGATACCACCTGTCGGAAAATCAGGCGCTTTGATATGCTGCATCAGTTCTTCGATAGTGATATCACGGTTATCGATAAAGGCAATACAACCATCGATAACCTCTGTCAGATTATGCGGCATCATATTCGTTGCCATGCCTACGGCAATACCACTGGAACCGTTGATCAGTAATTGAGGGATCCTGGTAGGAAGGACCGTCGGTTCTTTTTCTGAGTCATCGAAATTGGGTTGGAAATCCACCGTATCCTTTTCGATATCATCCAGCATATGCTCGGTGAGTTTTCCGAGTCTTGCTTCCGTATACCTCATCGCAGCGGGGCCATCCCCGTCCTGGTTACCAAAGTTTCCCTGGCCGTCGATTAGAGTGTAACGCATACTCCACTCCTGTGCCATCCTTACCATGGCATCATAAACAGCCGTATCACCATGGGGGTGATATTTACCCAATACCTCTCCCACGATACGGGCAGATTTCTTATAAGGTTTGTTGTAATGTATACCCAGTTCATTCATCGCATGAAGTATGCGGCGGTGAACGGGTTTAAGTCCATCTCTTACATCGGGCAAGGCACGACCAACAATGACCGACATTGAATAATCAATGTAGGCTGTCTTCATCTGCTCTTCGATATTTACCGGGATGATACGGTTATTGTCACTGGTTTCCTGTGGTTCAAACTGTTCTTCCATTCGTTGATTCCTTCTTCTTTTGGTTTGATGGGTACTCAAATACGGGCTGAAAGAACAGCTGTTTTTGAGGTATGCAAATCTAACTTTTACGGGGCTTAAAACCTGATAATACGGCCTGTTTTTTGGTCTATTTTTTATCCCCTTAACGAGTTTTTTGTTGATAAAAAGAGGACCCTATTTATAACAAGGTTTTGGCAGTAAGCGGCATATAATTTTCGTTTAAAGAGAACCGGATGAAACGAATAATGACCTACATCCTTTTGCGGGATAATAAAGAGATCGGGCCGCTAAGCCTGGAAGAACTCAGTAGTAAAGGATTGAGGTCGCATGACCTTATTTGGGTGGAAGGCCAGAGTGTTTGCTGGCTGAACCCTGAGCAGATAAATGAGTTGAAGGACCTGGTGGGAACGTCTGCATCTTCAGCCGTAAAACCTGCTACATCGGTTGAAAAGAACGTAATTCAGGTGGAGCAACCGTTTATCTGTGAGCAAGAGGAAGAGACGATCCTGGTAACAGATCCGGCTATATCGGCCTACATGCCTGTTGCAGAAGAAAAGGTTTTTGTAAAACCGGTTCAGGCCTCTTCTAAAACGGAAAATGCTGCAGCCGCAGAAATTAAATACTCCCAACCTCTCGATGAATTAAAAGAACTCTATGCCAAGACACTTGAAAAGCGGCTTAAGAAGAAAACCTTTTCCGTACAGATCCCTCCGCATGTAAAGAAAGCCGGCCTGTATGTCGGATTGCTCGTTGCCGGTATCATCGCCGGAGTACTGATCAATAAAGGAGGAAAAAGCAAAACGAATTCTCCTGACCTTAGCACCGCATATATTGATGATCGGCAGAAGAAGGGATCTGATCAATCCACAACGGATGAGGAGGATAGCAATGCGATTGTTGAGCCCTTGATCAATACAGTGCCGGTGAATGAAAGATATTACCCAGAAGAAAGCCGTTACGAGGAAAGGACACATCAACCTAATGACAGACAAGAACAAAGTGCGCAGCCCCCTGTAGCAAAACAACTTCCCTCCCCTGAGGCAGAAGATAAAATTGAAAAAGCGGAAACAAAGCCAGGGGAAATAAATGACCGCTCGTTGAGTGAGCTACGATCTCTTGTCTCTGTGAAAAGTAATAATTACGTTGTCGGTTCCTTTGGTGGTATCCGCAATCTGCAACTGACAGTCAGCAATGATTCCAAATACACACTTGACCAGGTAGTAGTGGAATTGCAATACCTTAAACCCCGTGATGAATTCCTCAAATCCGAACACATATCTTTTCATGGTATTGGTCCCAATGATTCTAAAACAATAGCGATCCCCAAGAGTACAAGAGGTGTAAGAGTGACTTGTAAGATATTACGTGTTGAATCCAAAGAGATGAACAACACAACTGCCGGCTTATGATCCGCCGGTTGTTTTAGTAGATACTCTCCGTTTTTTCACCATCCGTTTCTCCTTTTTTCGTATTAATTTTCCGTTTTTATCAACCGGCTATTTACATGAGATCAGTCTTATTATTCGGCGCAGGCAAATCGGCTACGGTGTTAATAGATTATTTACTGGAGAATGCTATTGAACAAAACTGGGAAATAACAGTCGTTGATGCGGATTGTAAGCTGGCCCAATCCAAGATCGGTCATTCTCAACGAGCTACTGCTGTTTCCTTTGATATCAACGACGGGGAAGAAAGAAAAGAATATATCCAACAGGCGGATATTGTCATTTCACTGTTGCCTCCTACCCTCCATAAACTTATAGCCAAAGACTGCATCAAATATCATAAGCACCTGCTGACCGCTTCCTATGTAGATGATGAGGTCAAAGAGATGGAAGCTGATATCAAAAAAAACAAGGTTCTTTTTCTTTGTGAAATGGGATTAGACCCGGGTATCGATCACATGAGCGCAATGCAACTGATCGATGAGATAAAACGCAAGGGAGGAACGATAACTTCTTTTCGTTCGCATTGCGGGGGCCTCGTTGCACCTGAAAGCGATGATAATCCCTGGCATTATAAGATTAGCTGGAACCCGAGAAATATCATCATGGCAGGCAAGGCCGGTGCACATTTCAGGGAGGATGGAGAAGAGAAGTGGATCTCTTTTGAAGAATTATTTTCTACCGAACGGACAGTGGGGATACCCGATCTTGGTTATTTGGGATGGTATCCGAACCGCGACTCGCTTAGTTATACTACGCTCTATGGATTACAGGACGCTTCCACCTTTATCCGCACCACACTTCGCCATCCTGATTTTATGTACGGGTGGAAGAATATCATTGACCTGAAACTGACCGACGAATCACCACAATATGATACGGATGGCAAGTCATTACAACAGGCATTTAAAGAACATATGGACAGAAATGGGTTTGGCGAATGGCTTAGTCAAAAGCTTTCGGAGCGATTCGAAGAAACGAAAGGTATGCTCGAGAACCTCATGAAACTGATGGACGTGGAGAATGAAGTGAAACAGGAAGGAGAAATTTTTCCGGGATCATTTATGACTGCCGATGATAAGGGAAATATCCAGGAAATAGAGATCGATGAAGTCAAGAACAGGGCAGCCGGTTTCCTCGCTCATAAAATGCATGAAGCGAATCTTACTCTTAAACAACTTTTTTTCCTGGGCCTGGATGATAATGATACCATGGTGAATAAAGGCTTATGCAGTCCGGCTGATATCTTACAATTCGCTGTCGAGAGAAAGCTTGCACTCCGACCTTATGATAAGGATATGATCGTTATGTTACATGAGATCGG
>DATLCB010000256.1:0-4702 GCA_035526625.1 Chitinophagaceae bacterium | reverse complement strand
TTCATGATCATGTAAACTTTTTATAATCACATTGAAAGACCTACTGTTTATCCAAATTCTTTTTTGCCCATGCAGGGTAATCTTTCTCAAGCAATTTTTTAGGCCACGTACCATACCATGCATATCCATTGCGTCGTTCATAGCCTATCTCGTCTAATGAATATTTTACGATGCCATCCCTGTCACAAAAGAAAGGCTTATTGGTTTCGATCTCATAATACCTTGCCCATATTGTTGATGTATTGTCAGCAACTACTTTCCTGTCCTTTCCTTTTGGCGTAGCCGGAGAAGGCACTTCTATAACATTATATCCAACGATCTTAACAACCTGAAGCCATTCAACACCTGCGGTGATCGCATTCTTTATTTCCTGTGATGGGTTTGGCTGGGACATAAGGAATAGAACGATGTTAGCACTTTCAAATCCGCTTATCGAAGGAAGTTCGTATGCCCTTGCCTTTGCTGGTTTCAATGTTATCTCATCATATTGCTGGCACCATCCTGTTAGCCTGCCATTTACTTTTATCTGTGTTTTTAAAATACATTCAATGCCTTTGCTCACTGCTTTAGCACTGGGTTGTACCAATGCTGCATCAACAACATCAAGATCATTTTGTTTATTGGCAACGTCCTGCAATACATTCATCACATTGATCATTGCATTATCATTAAAAGTTACCTGGCCCCTGTATGAATGGTTGTCAGGATAATACTGTGGCCACCCTCCATTTTTATATTGGGCTTTTAACAGGAAACGAATACCCTTTTCGGCAGCAGTAAGATATTTAGGATTATTGATTTTTTTATAAGCCTGCACCAGGTACCTTATCTCTTTTGTAGTAGAACCATTGTCGATGTTAGCATCGTCTTTTGCTGCCTCGATCGCGATCTCGGATCTTTGCTCCACAGAAAATTCTGCATCATACTTAAATGATTTTCCTTTGAACTGTTTCGACCAGCCGCCATTGCTTCTTTGGAAGAGCAACATATTATCGGCCTGCAGGTCCTGTGCAGTAAGCTGCATAAACAAAAGGCATGTAACAATGGTTACAATAACTTTTGATATTTTTTTAAGTACATTATTTTGATTGTGCATCAGTAATTGGTTTAACAAGGCTATTGATATACACTTCAATGTTATCATAACCTGTGCTTAAATTGCGACCTGTCGCATTTGAAACAAGATGATCTGATTTGTTAGCCTTCTCCCAGTCATCCGGCATTCCGTCACCGTCTGTGTCTAATAGGGGTGCCATTGAATTCAATAAAGGCCAGCCACCTACATCAGCCTGGCTGTCAATAATACCATTTGTACTACCTGCTGAACCAATTGCAGTGTAGCTCCTGTTTCTAACGTTATTGATAATCCTGCTATCAACTGCATCCCTCTGTAAGGAAGCGCCTGAATAATCAAGCACTCTTGCATAGGCAGTTTGTGCTGTATGGGTAGTAACATTACTATTTATTAAAAGAGGAGAAGTAAGTTTCATGGCAGCCTTATCTGCATCCGACACAGTTCCATAACTGCTGT
The DNA here is from genome assembly GCA_035526625.1 of Chitinophagaceae bacterium. Taxonomy (GTDB): domain Bacteria; phylum Bacteroidota; class Bacteroidia; order Chitinophagales; family Chitinophagaceae; genus JJ008. The sequence continues at coordinate 3,171 of DATLCB010000256.1, read as the reverse complement.
GAAACTGGTTGTATACACCATAGGTCCAGTTATCATTGGTAGCCCTTATACTTCCTTCTACGTAATTGCCTTCAATAAAAAATTTGCCCCATTTATCATATACTTCATCACCCATGTTTTTGTTTTTATCAATAGAAAAAATGCGTTCAGTTTTTGTAGTTGCAGGGCCGGGCTTGTAATAATTGTTAACGATATTAATGTTCATGGCCTCACCTCCATAGGCGCTGTTGCTTGCCCAGTTATAGATAACATTGTTCCGGTAATCAACAAGGTCCGTTAAGGCAAAAGCTTTTCCGGCCTCTTCACCAAATCGTGGATTGCGGCTGTCATGATGAGCCAGTAAATTATGATGAAATGATGCCTGCTTTCCGCCGAAGATGCCTCCATATCCATGCGGGCCTTTACTGTGAACAGAATTCCGCAGGCTTTCAGATATTATACTCCATTGCAAAGTAAAATTTTCATTCGCATAAAATGATGTGCATTCATCTACACTCCAGCTCATTGAGCAATGGTCTACAATAATATTTTTTTTAAATCTTCCGCCCAACGCATCAGATTCCTGTTTAGACACATCACCCAAACGAAAACGCATATACCTTATGATCACATTATCCGCATCCACACCCAATGCATAATTACGAATGCAGATGCCATCGCCCGGTGCGGTTTGCCCGGCAATAGTTACATTCCCGTTCCTGATTGACAAACTACTATTTAAAGTTATTGTACCTGATACATCGAAAACAATGATACGGGAACCTGTTGCATTTATGGCTTCCCGTAAACTCCCTGCACCGGCATCATTGACGTTTGTAACTTTTATTACCCTGCCTCCTCTTCCTCCAGTGGCATTTTGGCCAAATCCTTCTGCACCCGGGAATGACAATGCCGTTTCCTGTACAGGCGTAACGCCTGGCGGAGTTTGAGCTGTAACACTATTATTTTTTTTACAATTAGTGAATAATAATAATGAGCTAAGCCATAACAAAAAGAAAGAATTGTTCATCATCAAAAAGAATTGAAAAAAGAAAGGTGTGAGTTTCTATATCACACCTTTTAAAATTTTATAATCTCCACCTGGGATCACCAGAATTACTTCTTCCCGGGAAAGTGGCGTCTGCTATCTTAAAATTACCGTTGAACGGATCCTGCCAAAGCTGCGCCGCCGGGCGGGGATAGGTTATGATATTTGGTATATCATTGCCACCTGAAAGCTGGTCGGAGGTCCTGTAATTATTATTATTTGTGCTAACACTTGTAGCAGCCCCGGCCCGCACACCCTTGATTATTTGGTTTGCTCCCGTCATTTTTCCAACGCCAAATATGCTGTTATTAATAGTTATGCCATTAGCAACATTATTTGTGGGTGATGTATTATAATCAACATAATAACTGCTGTTTCCACCAAGCGGTGCTTCATTTACGGTACAACTTTCTATCGTGACCGAAGAAGAATTATTCTTGCTGACAATTATTTTTTCTGCTTTGTAGATGGTGCTGTTTCGAAGGGTAATGTTATCTACTTTACTGGTAACAACATCCACAGTAAGTACCCCATATCCTCCCAGGCTATCTACGATACAATTATCTACAAGGAAATTATTGATAATAACGGGCTGTGCCTGCGTTCTCACTACACCACGGAAAATTTCTGCCCTGCAGGAAATAAAATTCAGTTTACCAATGGTGCAGGCAACATTTATATTGAACACATATTTAGCAGTAGCATCGGTACCTCTTAGGGTTACATCATTAAACACGATCGAGTCTATAACACTTCCGGAAGTGATATTAAAGTTGGCAGGCATTGATATTACTGCCTGGCCTGGAACCTGAAGATCGGTACCACTCATAATAACAACGGTCTTACTTAGATTAACTGTAGTAGCGATCGTATAATTTTCACCACGCTTTAAAACAACAGTACTACCGGATGGAATAAGCGGCAATGTATCCGCAAGAACAGAAGGTCTTCCTGTAATACCCCTGAGATCAACTACGTTTCCTGAAAAAGGAGCCTTAGTAGAAAAGTTGGCCCATCCCCTAACAGTAGTGCCGCAGTAAAGAAATATAATGTATGATGTTGATCCTGCAAGACCGCTAATGATCTTGTACTGGTTGGTAATATCAGCTGCTACAAGTGTTGCAGTAGTTACAACAGAACTATCAGAAGCTTTTAAAATTTTTATTGAGGTAACTGCTGCGCCGCTATTGGTCCAGCTAACCTTAACCGCACTTTCTGTAATATCACTTATAGAAGGCGTAGTAAGAATGGTTGGAAACTTGGGCGTTTTAATAGCACCCAGAAATGACCATTTTGAACTAAACGTAGTATCGGTGGCATTGGCTTTAACCTGCACCTGGTACAGCTGATCCCACTTCAGATTTTTTACAAGGAAGCTTCCTGTATCGGTAAGATTCACGGATACATCGATTGTCTTGAAAGTATCGCGGCTTACCTGTAAGGTATAGGATGCTGCACCCTGGATCTTTAGCCAGCTTGCAAGAATAGCATTAGAATCAGCTACAAGGGCAGCCCCACTTACCGGCCTGAACAAACGTACAGGGTCAAAGGTCTCGGGATCTTTTTTGCACGCTACAACAAATATCAGCGAGGCAAATAATAGTATTATAATTTCTTTCTTTTTCATATAGAAAACTTTTCGATAATTTTTTTTATTTAAAAACCGTAACCATTATTATTCAGGGTACCCAAACTGTTAGCAATAACAGAAGAATGAATTGGCAATATGTACCTTACCGGTGTATTGCCGGTTAGATCTTTATAACCTCTCCATTGCCGTAAAATATAGTCTGCAGGCCCTAACGTAGTTGTATTGTACAAGCCACGCAACCAGGTTACCCGTATGTAACCCGTTACCGGGTCAAGAGGCGGAGCAACGGGAACCCTGTAATACCTGTTCAGAAATGTAATGGTTCCATCAGCATTTCTTTTATAATACAGGTAATCCGCAAGGTTTGCATATGTGCCTACGCCTGCCACTGCATCAGCGCCCATTTGGGTTAATGTATTAATTGTTTCAGCTATTTTTTTGCCATAAAGGTTCCATCGTTCAAGATCATATTTACGAAGGAATTCACCACCAAACTCCCATGCTCTTTCATTTACTATCGCAGTAAAAAAAGCGTCTTTTGAAGATGAAACAT
>DATLCB010000255.1:0-17051 GCA_035526625.1 Chitinophagaceae bacterium | reverse complement strand
CGTTCCTTCCCGATCTTTATTCCTTTCTTCCTTTGCCATTCCATTCGCAGTCTTCACCACAACCTCATTTACTGCATAATTGTAGGGCGGAGGTGCACCCGCTGCCATATCTGCTTCTGCTGTTACAGGTTTGGGTAATCTCATGAGTCTGGGGTTTCTTCCATCTACACCCCAATACATATCAGTTAAAAGAAAATCATATCTTTTATCAACATATCTCTCATCCTCTTCAGAAATATATCGCTGGTTGGATTGAACGGGTGTAAAATTTTGTGTACCCGTCCAACTCCTGCTATTATAGTAATAAGACCAGATGGAAGGCTGGCTCCATCCATGCGGGTAGAACTGGTCGAGCGATGCATCGTACATGCTGGCCAGCATTTCTGCGGCGGCCATTTCTTTTTTGTACCCCGATATCTTCACTTTCCATTTCTCTTCACTGCCAGGCAAGGTCTTTTCCCGGTAGGTAGCATATTCAATGGCTAGCGCTTTATTTGTCCAGGGTACGGTTATTGTTTGATTGACCTGGTAGAAACGATTGTGCTTGATAAACATCCAGCCAACGCCATATCCGCCCCTGTCAGACTCGGCAGCAGGGAAAGAAAAGATTTGCTTCTGGTTAGAGAGTTGCAGGAAACTGTAGTTGGATGTTGGAGGTTGGACGTTGGATGTTCCTTTATTCAGTTGCTGCACTACAAATACATTATCAGCACTAGTACCCCATTCTACTTTTGCTATTTCACCCGGTTCGACAGTTGTTTTCATTACACCGCTCCACAAATAATCAGGACGATTCAGCTTGCTATTCTTTTCGTCAAACAGTTCGATGTACTTCACATCTTTTACAACTTCGCCATTCTTATCCTTTGTCTCCATTTCTATAACGTAGAACCCGGGAGTGAATTTTGAACTCTGAACTGCGAACTCAGAACTCTGTCTGGAAGAATCTGTTTTAGTGAAAACCACTTCTCCTTTCTCCCAACTCTTACTATCCTTCTCATTATCATATTCATCATAGGGAAAATTCTTGATGTAATCTTCTTTACTCATCACGAACTGGTCCGGTCTTTCCCAATAGCGGTCACGGATAAGACGCTTTTCTTCTTTCAGTTTACTGATCGTCACTTTCACGGTAGCAGGCTCATGTTCGCCGTTCATATTCTGCGTGCGGATAGATATATTTTTCAGGCTGTCTGCAGGAAGTGTTGCAGGTATATTGCTGACAAGCATCAATGATTTATAACTTACAGAAACCGACTTCTCACCGCTTCTTGTTTCGCCGTTGATGTCAGTTACGTCGGCATACACAGTATAATCAAATACAGGTTCGAATTTCTTATCGATCTTCAGGTCAGGAATAGCTGTGAATTCGACTACAAATTTTCCATCCTTATCAGTCTTTACTTCACCATGTGCTATTTCCATTTCTTCGGATGGTGGCTGCCACCAACGCCAGAACATCCAGGGGTAGAGATAACGTGGGTGGCGGACGATACGATAAACCACTGTAGCTCCATCTATGTTATTACCAGCATAGGCCTTGGCAATACCGGTCACTTTGATCTTATCGTTTACTTTATAAGTTCCCTTGATCGGCTCGTACTCCACGTAGAATTTAGGTCGCTTGTATTCTTCTACTTTGAAACTGGCATTGCCATTATCAGTTCTTGTATATAAGGAGAAATCTCCGTTCAGGCCACTTTGTGGTAACTGGAACTTACCATTAAAGGAGCCATATTCATTCGTAGTAAGGGTGATGCTGTCAACATTTTTATAATTCGCATCCCGAAGAATAACAGTAGTGGTATAGTTTGTTTTTACAGCGCCGGTCTTTTCTTTTGGATCGCTGGTAAGAACGATCCCTTTGAACCAGATGACCTGGCCCGGACGGTAGATACTGCGGTCAGTGAACAGGAAAACTGCTGTGGCAACCTTTGGCTCCTCCGTTTCCTGGTTATTATAATAGTAGTCATAAACCATTTCGTCCATGAATAAATGGTCGCCATTATGAGCGATATCCAGCAGGTAAGAATATGATCCATAGTTATTGGGATTCTTCTTTTTTCTTTCCATTTTAAAAAAGCCATTGGCATCAGTCGTATAGGCTTTGGTTTTTTCCTTTATATATTTCGATTGTGTATAATCATACCGTTGTTCCCATACCTGCACAGAAGCTTTGGCAAGTGGCTGACCATTATCACGGTTCAATACGAAGAAGTCATTGCTGTTGTTGACATAGCTTATGCCTGACACATAGAAGAAGCGGGCGCCGATGATCGCTTTCTTACCGCTAAAGTCTTTGCTGTCGGATGCCAGTAGCACATATTCACCGGAACCAAGACCATCGATCTTTATTTCTGTACTGTGCTGTTGCAGATCTTTTGTGTCCGGTAAGGTTTGCTGCCAGCTTTTCAAAGGTTTGGCTGCAGCCAGGACGGACCAGTAGGCCTCGTCATACCGGTTCTCCATTTGCTTTTTAAGATTTTCATCAGGTCGTATGATACGGAGGTAAAGGTTAGTGATACTTGTATACTTTACAAGTGAACGGAAAGGTAAATTAGGAACGTTTACCTTTTCTACGGTGAACTGCAAGAACTTGCTGTTGATCTGCTTCAGCAGGTTAAGGCAATTGATCTTTCCTTCGGAAGAATCTTTCTGCAACAAAACCCTTTCACATATCTCTTTTGCTTTTAAACGGTCGAAGCGATGAGTAGTATCGCCGTATGGTTTATAGCTATTGGCTTTTTCATTGTAGTAAGCTGCAAGCAGGTACCAAGCCTGCGCTGCGGGAGGAATATTTCCATAGTGGCGTGTAATATCATTTAATGCATTGAAGTAAAGCTGGTCTTTATCCGGGTGGGTGGATCTGCTTTTTACAAATTGCAATCTGAGCAGGTCAGCATCGAGCAGCGCATCGGGTTTTGCGTCAAACAAATGAAAGCTCAGCAGGTCCTGGTATATTAATAATGCCTTGTGCTGAAGCGACAGAGAATCCCTGGTAATGAATTTTCTTGTTACAAATGTGGCAGCGGCATCAAAAGCACTCGCCTGGTCTATCTCAAATGCATAAGCCGGTTTGGCGATATCCCTTTCGTCGTTCTCGAAATAATCGATGGCCCGGTGAGCTAAAAGGTCATATAAAGCAGGACGGAGATGACGAACGTTGCCTTTTATTATTATCGCTTCAAAAGAGGTAAGCTTTGTCTGCTGTAGGAGTTTCTTTTCTTTCAGTGATTGCAGGTATAGTTCACTTATCTTTTTATGAAAATCCTCAGCATCCCAGGTAGCGATATCTGCTTTAATGAAATTGGTTGTTTTGGTCCTGTTATATAGCTGCCAGCGGTGATCCTGGTAATAGCTCCAATACATTTGCGCAGCCAGGCTTTTTAAAATAGCTGTAACCGGTTCTTTACTTGTAGTTATTTCTTTTTCTATTTCGGTGATAGAGAATACCTCATTGTCTTCCCTGTTCTCCTCTTGGAGGCCCGACATATAGACGAGTGCCTTAATGACCTGTGCATCCTGCCCCTCTTTTTTCGCGAGGGCATATATCTTCTTTACTTCTTCCAATGCTGATTTGGGTAATCCTTTCTTGCTAAAGTCTTCTGCTTTCTTCCATTCCTTATCATAATTCTTAAGAGGAACCTGGCTGTTCGCATTTACAAGAAACAAGCTACTGAGCAGTATAAATAGGAAGGAGCGTTTGATAAGATTCAGCATCATGCAGGGTATTTTTATTACAAAGTAATCATTCTTTTGCGAGGATATGATGCAGGAGCAGCAGCGATTTCATAACACGAAAGAGCTGCACGGGTTGTTTTAAATAATAGTAACAAAAGATTTTAGAAACCTACAGCTTTTTAAAACCCGCAATTTTCATTCAATGAAATCCTTTGCTGGCGAGGATTCCGGCATAAACCTGCACAATGCATTACGCTTTATCTTTTCCTTTAACATTTTGTTGCTTCATTTTACAGAACGATGGCACGAGTTTAGAATAAGAGAAAACAACAAACAATTTTGAATAACCACTAAAGGAACTAACATGAAAAAATTTTTTACCCTTTTACTAAGCTCACTGTTCTCACTTTCTCTTCTTGCCTTTGACGGAAGCCGTTTGAGCATCTCAGCTCCGGGCACCACTTCCGAGCTTAAGATCGAGATCGACAGCCGCAGTTTCACCATGAAGAACAACAGTATCACTGTAGGTTATCTTTCCGAAGGTCGTCACGCCGTAAAGATCTATAAAGAAGCCAAAAGAAGCAGGGGCGAATTCGGCCGCCGCGAGATCGTGTACAACAATGTTATTATTTTGAAAAGAGGATTCCACCTTGACATCACCGTTAACCGTTTTGGTAAAGTACTGATGGATGAACGTCGTATGGACTATGATGACGAATGGTACAACGATGAAGATGAGTACTATGACAGCGATGGTTATAACAGCCACAGCAATGTCATGAGTGGCCGTGAATTTGAGCAATTGAAAGAATCACTCCGCAAAGAATGGTTCGAGAACAACAGGCTCACATCCGTAAAGTATATCCTTGAGAAAAGCAGTTTCACTACTGTGCAGGTAAAAGACCTGATGATGCTTTTTACTTTTGAAAGCAACAGGCTGGAGGTAGCAAAGTATGCGTTCAAAAAAACAGTTGATCAGCGGAACTACTATCAACTGAACGAAGCGCTAACCTTCAGCAGCAGCAAAGATGAGCTGGCCCGTTTTATCCGTGAATCCCGTTAACCTTGTCTACTTCTCACACACTATACACTAAGGGTTAAACAAAGAAACCTCCCTACTTGGGAGGTTTCTTTGTTTATTGTTTCTGGTTTATAGTTTCTTGTTGGGTTTCCGCTTGTACAAAACTCTTCAAATAAGCACGATAACGCGAAACCAGGAGCGAGAAACAATAAACTATTTCTTCAGCACTTCTGCCATTTTCTTACCGATATCCGCCGGGCTGCTTACGACATGAATCCCACATTCGGACATGATCTTCATTTTCGCAGCTGCCGTATCATCGGCGCCGCCAACAATAGCGCCGGCATGACCCATACGGCGACCGGGAGGTGCTGTTTGACCAGCTATAAATCCCACTACAGGTTTTTTGTTGCCATTCTCTTTTATCCATCTTGCCGCTTCTGCTTCCATGCCTCCCCCGATCTCACCGATCATGACGACAGCATCGGTACCGGGATCATTCATAAAAAGTTCAACAGCTTCTTTGGTAGTGGTACCGATGATCGGATCGCCCCCGATACCCACAGCAGTGGAAATACCCAAACCGGCTTTCGCTACCTGGTCGGCAGCTTCATAAGTAAGGGTACCCGACTTCGATACGATTCCGACACGACCCGGAATAAAGATAAAACCGGGCATGATACCTACTTTGCATTCATTGGAAGTAATGACCCCCGGGCAATTAGGTCCTACAAGCCTTGTATTCTTCCCAAGTAGATAGTTCTTCACTCTTACCATATCCTGTACAGGAATACCTTCCGTGATACAAACAACAAGACGAATACCCGCATCCGCAGCTTCCATGACAGCATCTGCAGCAAAAGCAGGCGGAACAAATATGATACTTACATCTGCACCGGTTGCCTTTACACAATCTACAACTGTATTAAAAACTGGTTTATCCAAATGCTTGCTTCCTCCTTTGCCTGGTGTGACACCGCCCACCACATTCGTACCGTATTCGATCATCTGGGTGGCATGAAAACTACCCTCCGTGCCGGTGAAACCCTGCACTAATACTTTGGAATTCTTATTGACAAGAATGCTCATATTGTTACTGATAATATTGCGGCAAAAATAGGGGATTTGATCCTGAGCTGCGAGTCTTCATCCTAAAAGGGAATTAACGCAGAGAACAGGAGATCGCTAAGGCTGCGCAGGGATGCTCCGCGTGAACTCTGTGAACTCTCGTTCTCTGCGGTAAACTTTAAAAAGGGAAATAACCGCAGAGAACAGGAGATCGAGAAGGTTTCGCAATGTTGCTCGGCGTGAACTCTCGTTCTCTGGGTGAACTTTAAAATTTCGATTCCATCTATTCTGGATCGGGAGGGGGAACAAGTGTAGGGGCATCTTTGTCCAGCAATTCATCCATATTTCGCTCATTGGAGATCTTTCCTGTTTCTTCCAGCATCCGCATGTCTTTGGCATCACGCAGGAACTCGGAAGCAAAAATGAATTCATTCAGCAGTTGGTTCTTACTGAAGATTATTTCCTTATTAGTGCCTTCCCATTCTTTATTGCCTTTGTACATATACAGGATATAGTCGCCGATCTCCATCACACTGTTCATATCATGGGTATTTACCACTGTAGTGATATTGTATTCGATCGTGATCTCCTGTATAAGTTTGTCGATGACGAGAGAGGTTTGGGGGTCCAAACCGGAATTGGGCTCATCACAGAAAAGATATTTGGGGTTCAATACAATGGCCCTTGCAAGTGCCACTCTTTTTTTCATACCGCCACTCAGCTCAGCCGGAAATTTACGGTTCACATCCGGGAGGTTCACTCTTGCCAGCACTTCATTCACCCGTTCCAGTTTTTTCCGGTAACTCCATTTAGTGAACATGCTGAGTGGGAACATGATATTTTTCTCCACGTTCAGGCTATCAAATAGTGCAGAGCCCTGGAAAAGCATCCCGATCTCTTTGCGGATCTCGGTCTTGTCATCGCCTTTCATCGTAGTAAAATTATGCCCGCTGTAAAGTACTTCGCCTCCATCAGGTTCAAAGAGACCCACCATACATTTCATCAGCACCGTTTTACCACTGCCACTGGCGCCAATGATCAGGTTGCATTGCCCTGCTTTCATTACAGCACTGACATCCTGTATGATGGTCTTGTCGGCAAAACTTTTTTGTATGTTCTTTACTTCGATCATCTTTAACTGGTAGGTAATAGTAACGCAGATAGAATATAATCAGCGAACAATATCAGGATACAGCTTACTACTACTGCTTTCGTACTGGCACGCCCGATCTCCAGGGCACCGCCTTTGACATAATATCCATAAAAAGCGGGGATGCTTGATATGATAAAGGCGAATACATAAGATTTGATAAGGGCAAAGATCACATTGAAAGGGACGAAGAACTCAAGCAATCCTTTATCATAAATGCTGCCCGAAATGATACCCGACGCAACACCTGCAAGACGGCCTCCATAAATACCCAATGCCATAGCAATAACCACCAGCAAAGGGATCATGATCATGGCCGCGACGATCTTGGGCAAAATGAGATAGGTCTTTGTTTTGATACCCATGATCTCTAACGCGTCGATCTGTTCGCTTACCCGCATATTACCCAGTTCACTGGCAATACGGCTACCTGCAACACCCGCTAATACAATACAGACCAGCGTGGGGGCAAATTCGAGAATGACTGTATCTCTTACGATCTGTGCAATCGTGGAAGGAGGAATAAGGGGGCTTACTAACTGGTAAGCGGTTTGTATCGTTGATACCGCACCGATAAAGACAGAAATGATAGCAACGATACCCAATGAACCAAAACCTATCTCGGTACATTGATGAATGAACTCTTTCCAGTACATCCTCGCATTTTCGGGACGGGAGAACATACCTTTTATCATCATCAGGTAACGGCCTATGTCGCTAAAGATCGTCATTAAAGGGTTTAAACTTTAAACAGTCAACTTTTACATATCCTTACTTACTTTTCTGAACCGTTTCCACCAGCGGGAACGTTTTACAATATCATCCGTGGCTGCCTTGCTTTTGGTTTGAGCATCCATAACAGCAACCAATGCCATATTGAAGATACTGCGGACAGAACTTCCCAGCTGCAAAATATGAACCGGTTTTTTCAATCCCAGCAGGATGGGGCCAACTGCGTCGGCTGTTTCCAGCTCTTTGAGCAGGTTATAGGCAATATTGCCAGCGGCAAGATTGGGAAAGATCAGTGTATTGACATCTTTATTGTCGGCCAGCTCGCAGAAAGGATAATTCTCCTTCATCAGTTCTTTGTTGAACGCTACGCTGGCCTGCATCTCACCATCTACGATAAGTGAAGGCATTTTGGCTTTTACGATCTTCCTCGCTTCCGCTACCAGCCTTGCTTCGGGCGAACTGCTGCTGCCAAAATTGGAGTAACTCAGCAGGGCAATGCGCGGTGTGATATTGAATTGCTTTACTTCTTTGGCCACCATCAGTGTGATGTCTGCTAATTCCTCAGCTGTGGGATTAAAATTCACGGTTGTATCGGCCAGGAACAAAGGACCTTTTTTGGTCAGCATGAGGTACATACCGGCAATTTTTTTCACACCTTCTTCCGTACCGATCGTCTGCAGTGCCGGTCGTATAGTATCCGGGTAGTTTTTTGCCAGTCCCGATATCATACAATCCGCATCTCCGCATTCCACCATCATGCATCCAAAATAGTTACGGTCTTTCATTACTTTCTTCGACTCGTAGGCATTAAAACCTCTTCTTCCTCTTTTCGCGAAGAATAACTCAGCATACTGTGATCTTTTCTCTTCCATCGCATCACTGCGTGGATCAAAAATGGGAATATCGGAAAGATCTACCCCATTGGCAGCCGCTATCGTATTGATACGTGTCTCATCACCAAGAAGGATGGGATAACCCACACCTTCGTCAAAAACAATCTGTGCAGCTTTCAGGATCTTCACATTATCTGCTTCAGCAAAAACAATACGTTTGGGATCACGACGGGCCTTGTTGCCAATGACTCTCATTACCTGGTTATCCAAGCCTAATCTTTTGTTCAGGTCGGTTACATATTTATCCCAGTTAGCGATCGGGTGTTGCGCCACTCCACTTTCTATCGCAGCTTTGGCAACAGCAGGTGCAACCGTAGCAAGCAGGCGGGGATCCAATGGTTTTGGGATGATATAGTTCTCACCAAAAATGATATTCTTTTCACCATAAGCCATGTTCACAATATCGGGTACTGCTGTTTTAGTAAGTTCAGCCAGCGCTTTCACAGCAGCCAGTTTCATTTCTTCATTGATGCGGCGGGCCCGTACATCCAGCGCTCCGCGGAAAATATATGGGAAGCCGAGTACATTATTCACCTGGTTGGGATAATCACTCCGGCCCGTGGCCATGATAATATCTTTTCTTGCTGAAGTAGCATCTTCCCAACTGATCTCCGGATCAGGATTGGCCATCGCAAATACGATGGGATTCTTTGCCATGCTCTTTACCATATCCTGGGTAACACAGTTGCCTGAACTTAACCCAATGAACACATCAGCATCTTTTAGTGCTTCAGCCAGTGTCATATCATTTTTGGCATTGGCGTATTCCTTTTTTAACTCATCAATATCCGTTCTGCCTTTATGTAGTACACCTTTCCTGTCAAACATCAGGAAGTTCTCGTGCCTGGCACCGAGGGATTCATATAAACGGCTGCAGGCAATTGCCGCGGCGCCCGCGCCATTCACCACAAATTTTGCTTTTTCAATTTTTTTCTTCTGGATCTCGAGTGCATTCAGCAATGCAGCGGCGGAGATGATGGCTGTGCCGTGCTGGTCATCATGCATGACCGGTATATTGAGTTGCTCTTTTAATTGCTTCTCTATATAAAAACATTCCGGTGCTTTGATATCTTCCAAATTGATACCGCCAAATGTTGGCTCCAGTGATTTGACGATCTGGACGAATTTTTCCGGGTCCTTTTCATTGATCTCGATATCAAATACGTCGATGTCGGCAAAAATCTTGAACAATACTCCCTTCCCCTCCATCACGGGTTTGCCGGCTTCGGGACCTATATCACCCAATCCTAATACGGCTGTTCCGTTGCTGATAACAGCTACCAGGTTTCCTTTGGCAGTATATTTATAAACGTTCTCAGGATTGGCCGCTATTTCAAGACAAGGTTCGGCTACTCCGGGGGAGTAAGCGAGGGAAAGATCTCTTTGTGTTTTGGCTTCTTTCGTGGGTATTACTTCTATTTTTCCCGGCCTTCCTTTTGAATGATACTCCAAGGCCTGTTGCTTACGTAAGTCATTGGACATAAACGATTATTTAAGTTCATCTCCCGGTCACTACCGGGACAACATTACCACAGAAACGTGGGATGCAATGTACGGAATATAAATTCTAAGGAAAGCAAGGTAGAAGAAGATGAAGGGCAATCAATTATAGTACTAACCATTGACCGAACTGCCCAGCCAGGCCATCATGCCCATCCCAATTTCTATAGCGTTCTCATCGATATTAAAGACAGGGGTATGCACGCCTGCTGTAATGCCCCTTGCTTTGTTCATGGTCCCCAGCCTGTAGAAGCAGGCGGGTATGTGCTGCGCATAATAACCGAAATCCTCAGCACCCATCCGCAACTCGGTTTCGCTTACAAGTTCATCACCCATGAATTCTTTGGCCTTGCTCATTGCATCGGCTGTTAATTTTTCATTATTCATCACGCAGGGATAACCAACATCGATATGAAGGTCGAGACTTCCCCCCATGGATTCAACGAGGTTGGTAGCGAGCTTTTTTATAAGTGCATGTGCTTTGAATCGCCACTCCTCATCCATCGCACGGAAGGTGCCCATGAGCTTTACATCATTGGGAATGACATTCGTGGTATTGCCGGCATTAAATGAAGTGATAGAAAGGACAGAGGGATTGAAAGGATTATTGTGGCGGCTGATCAATTGTTGCAATGCTATGATAAGGTGAGAGCTGATAACTATCGGATCAATGATAAGATGTGGCGATGCCGCATGACCGCCTTTGCCCTTGACTGTAAAATACAATTCATCGGCGCTGGCCATTACTTTTCCCCCGCGAAAACTCAGATTGCCAACTTCGAGGATGGTATTAACATGAAGAGCCAGGATAGCTTGTGGCTTTGGACTTTCCAATACACCATCTTTGATCATCAGCGATGCGCCGCCGGGATTTTTTTCTTCGCCTGGTTGAAAGATAAGCTTGACTGTTCCTTCCCATTCTTCTTTTAATTCAGCAAGGATCTTGGCGGCACCCAGGAGGCAAGTGGTATGTACATCATGACCGCAGGCATGCATCACGCCTTCGTTCACTGATTTGTAGGGCACATCATTCTCTTCTTTGATCGGCAGGGCATCCATATCCGCACGAAGGGCGATTATTCTTTTATCCGGGTTCTTTCCTTTGATAAGACCCACAACGCCTGTAGTAGCTTTTACTACGTAGGGAATCCCCAATTCTTTCAACTTTGCCTGAACAAATTTGGATGTCTCGAACTCCTGGTAGCTGAGTTCAGGATGAGCATGTAAATGATGCCTGATAGCAATGAACTCGGTGGCGTATTTCTTAGCCAGCGCTTTGATGGATGCCTGCATCTGGCAAAAATAGTTAATTGGTTAATTGGGGATTGGTTAATTAGGCATTATTGCGGATATTTCCCCCTAAGCACAACAAGTTCCATTGAGATATTTTCCAAATCAATCCTGTCGGAGTCTGCGGAAATAAAAGAAAGTTTAAATAAGCTTGATTAACTGATGAGCCAATATCCCATCACGGAGCAATATCTTCCGATTCACCCTTGCCAGGTTTGACTTCTATAATGTCCTTCATGATAAATACACCGCGGGGGAAATAATTGTTCATCCTTTTCTGATAAGCTTCGGCGTCCTTACGGTCTTTAAAGTTCCCCGCTTTGACGCGGAAGTAAGGTGATTGATACCAGAGATAGGCTTTAAGATCGGGGAAGTATGTATAAATTTTGGTCTTTGCAGCAATGGCTTCATCGCGACTCGTAGTGCTGATGATCATCAGGCGGAAACCTTTGTCTGTTCTCCGTCCATCCCGGCTGGTCACTTCATTGATATACGCCTGTTTTTTTATCAGCAGGTCAAGCCTTGGATCTTTGTGTATGATAACTGAATTACTGTCTCCAACAGATTTGCCAACTGTATCTTCCTGTGCAAAAAGGGCAAAAGAAAAAAGCAGGACAGTAAGCGTAAAGATGAACTTCATAAGTGCATTAAGGGTCAAATATCTTACCAAATTAAATCAGTTTGTAGTTTGTGGTCTGTAGTTTTTTGTTATTTATAATTGAAAATTCAGCTAATAAGGGAGTTTGCGGGCTAAAGAACTACAAACCAGAAACTACAAACTAGAAACTATTAATATCCTCCGCCGGCACCGGCGATATTTTCCACCGGGTGCCAGGTCGTTTTTATTTCCTGTGTGTCCATGATAAAATAGGGAGATTGGCCCTGGTCCGTTTGCCAGTTTATCTTATCATAGAAGCTGATACGTTTCAGGTTGTTTGCCGATTTCTCCCGCATCATTTTCTGTATATCAGCATTGCTTTCACAGTAAAGGGTTGCATTAACGTCCATATGGTCTACAAACCAACTGGCAAGTTCTGATGGCTTGCCTGTTAGAATATTGACAACGCCACCCGGCAGGTCAGATGAATTCAATACTTCGGCAAATGTCACCGCGCAAAGTGGCTTTGTTTCCGATGCCAGCACCACGCAAGTGTTGCCACCTGCGATCACCGGTGCAATGACAGAGACCAAACCCAGTAATGAATCGCCCTGTGGTGCAATGATAGTAACTACACCGGTGGGCTCGGGTACAGAAAAATTAAAATGAGAACTGGCTACGGGGTTTACTGCGCTGAAGATTTGCTGGAATTTATCGCACCATCCTGCATAATATATCAGGCGATCAATGGCAAGGTTTACTTCTTTTTCTGCTTTTGCTTTGGTTGAATCCTGCTGGATCAATTCATCAATGAATTGTGCTTTTCTTCCTTCGAGCATTTCTGCCATGCGATAAAGTACCTGGCCGCGGTTAAAAGCGGCACGACCGCTCCAGCCACTTACGGCGCTTCTAGCCGCTACTATGGCATCACGAACATCTTTTCGGGAAGACAAACAAACATTGGCCAGTTTTTTCCCCGCTGCATTGACAGGAATATAATAACGGCCCGATTCTGTTCTCGGAAATTGTCCGCCGATATAGATCTTATAGGTCTTCAGCACTTCTAATCTCCTGGAAGAAGATTTTTTCTCCAGACCATTTTCGCTGATGCTGAGCGAAGATCCTTTTACTGTTTTTTCCATATAATAGAACGCATATTTTTATGATCCTTAAGATTCTCGCTGATTATCACTAATCTATTTATCATGATGATCAGCGTCCTGTATTTAAACTCCTCCCTTTTCCTTTTTTAGCCACAGATGCACACGGATTACTTTTCATTCCACTTCATCAAGATGAACACGGATCACTTTCTCATTTCTTATTTCTGATTCTTATACGATGTTTACATAAGCAGAAAGCCCGTGCAACCCACCTTCTCTTCCAAAACCGCTTTCTTTATAGCCACCAAAAGGAGAGGAGGGATCGAATTTGTTGAAGGTATTGGCCCAAACAACTCCCGCTCTCATTCTTCTTGTCATATTGAAGATCTTGGAACCCTTATCCGTCCATACACCTGCGCTTAATCCATAAGGAGAATTATTCGCTTTCTCTATCACTTCATCATCGGTTCTGAAAGTAAGCACTGACAATACAGGGCCGAATATTTCTTCCTGTGCTATCCGGTTGCTCTGTGCCACGTTAGTGAACATCGTGGGACGGCAGAAAAATCCTTTGCCGGGCAAACGACAACTGCTTTCATACATCTCCGCGCCTTCCTGTTTGCCGATCTTTATGTACTTATGAATAGTATCTAACTGCGCTCTTGAATTGATAGCACCGATATCGGTATTCTTATCCAGCGGGTCGCCAACGATCAATGATTCCAAACGATCCTTCAGTTTTCGTATCACCTCTTTGGCAACAGACTCTTGCACATATAATCTTGAACCGGCACAGCAAACATGTCCCTGGTTAAAATAAATCCCATTGATCACACCTTCCACTGCCTGGTCGATAGGGGCATCTTCAAAAATGATATTGGCGGCTTTCCCACCGAGCTCAAGTGTTGCTTTCTTATTGGTCCCCGCAATGGCCCGCTGAATGATCTTGCCTACATCGGTCGAACCGGTGAATGCGATCTTATTTACATCAGGATGATTGACGATCGCCGCACCCGTTGCGCCGGCCCCGGTGATGATATTAACAACACCAGGAGGGAGATCGGCTTCCTGTATGATCTCCGCGAGTTTCAAAGAAGTTAAAGGAGTTGTTTCCGCAGACTTTAGTACAACCGTATTTCCTGTTGCGATAGCCGGCGCAATTTTCCATGCCGCCATCAATAAAGGGAAGTTCCAGGGGATGATCTGTCCTGCTACACCCAATGGTTCAGTGACACGATTAGGAAATGCATACTCCAGTTTGTCGGCCCACCCTGCATAATAAAAAAAATGGTTGGCTGCGGTGGGTACATCAAAATCGCGGCTTTCCTTTATGGGTTTACCACCGTCGAGCGATTCTATGATCGCCAACTCCCTTGCTTTCTCCTGTATTATCCTTGCTATCCGGAAGATGTATTTTGCCCTCTCCTTTGCCGCCATTTTTTTCCATACTTTTTCGTACGCATTCCGTGCGGCAGTAACGGCATTGTTCACGTCGGCTTCATTGGCATCCGCTACTTCGCTTAGCTTCTCTTCATTGGCCGGGTTGATCGTATCGAAATATTTTTTGCTCTGCGGCTTCTGCCACTCACCATTGATGAACAGGTCGTATTGTTTGTTGATCGTGGCAGCGCTTTTACTTTCAGGTGCAGGAGCATAGGTCCAGGAAGTATCAAATTTTAATTTGATGGTATTGGTCTTTTTAGCAGCTTTTTTCTTTGTAACAGGCATGTGTGATTTTTTATTTTCCGGCGACATTAACACGGATCATCGTCTGTATAAGAACTATTTAATCTTTCGGGTTCTAACACTTCCTCATTTCTGATTTCTTATTTCTGACTTCTTAACCTAGTCTACTGAAAAATAGTTCGCCGATTGATAGAGCCCCGTCTTTTCCTTCACGATCTGCATCAACACATCATTAGCCAAACTGCTGGCGCCGAAACGGAACCACTCATTGTTCAGCCAGTCCTCACCCAGCACTTCTTTTACCATCACGAGATAATGGAGTGCAAGTTTGGATTTAGAGATGCCACCTGCAGGTTTCATCCCGATCATCTTCCCGGTCTTGTAATAAAAATCTCTTATTGCTTCCAGCATCACCAGTGTGACAGGCATCGTAGCTGCCGGTTGAATTTTTCCTGTCGATGTCTTGATAAAATCCGCACCGGCATGCATAGCAATATCGCTGGCCCGGCGAACTTTATCAAAGGTTGCCAACTCGCCGGTTTCAAGGATCACTTTCAGCCTCGCATCACCACAAGCTTCCTTAATGGCTGCAATTTCATCATACACAAAGTTGTATTCGCCGGCATGGAATTTTCCCCGGCTGATCACCATATCCACTTCGTCGGCGCCTTCATTCACTGCATATTTAGTATCTCTTATTTTAATGTCCCTCGGTGCCTGCCCGCTGGGAAATGCAGTCGCGACCGAAGCTATTTTTATACCGGAACCTTCTACAGCCTTTTTCGCCACTTTCACCATCGTAGGATATACGCATATCGCCGCAACGGTTGGGATATCCGCGACCGCATCATGCGGATGCAGGGCTTTATAACAAAGCTGCTTTACTTTTCCATCCGTATCCTTTCCTTCAAGAGTGGTCAGGTCGATCATATTGAGCACCAGCTTCAGCCCATTCATTTTCGATTCTTTCTTGATGCTTCGTTTGGTAAAAC
The DNA here is from genome assembly GCA_035526625.1 of Chitinophagaceae bacterium. Classification (GTDB taxonomy): domain Bacteria; phylum Bacteroidota; class Bacteroidia; order Chitinophagales; family Chitinophagaceae; genus JJ008. The sequence continues at coordinate 1,337 of DATLCB010000255.1, read as the reverse complement.
GGGAAGCTCTTTCTTCCACACCCACCTGGTCGATCCGGGGCGATAAAGAGAAGTCAGGGAGCATTCTTATTGCTTTAGCAAGAGCCATATGACGCACAATTATAATGTTCTCAAAGATAACCAAAGTTACGGGACAAGGATAGGCACGTGAGTGCATCAAACCGGGCCTTTTATCACAATATTTAGAAACAATAGGCCGGATTGCTTTAAATTCGGCTTCTTTAAAAAAACACACTGAAATGAGAAAAACCGGCTTATCCGCAGGATGCTGCGTATGGCTCGCACTGGTTTGCTGTTCGATATTCAGCATCCCGGCTTTTGCGCAGCCCACATTCCCCGAAAATGGTACAGCTGACCCACGCCACGGTCATTATGCTTTTACCAATGCAACGATCGTAAAAGATGCAAACACCACGCTGAGTAATGCCACGATGGTGGTCAAAGACGGGAGAATTATTTCCGTAGGTACAGGCCTTCCTGTACCCGCAGGTGCTGTTGAAGTTGATTGTAAGGGTAAATTTATCTACCCTTCATTCATTGATATTTATAGTGATTATGGAACCCCCGCCCGCCCGCAGCAGGCAGCTGGCTTCAATTTCTTTGGGACCGTTCAATTGGAAACAAATGTAAAAGGACCTTACGGATGGAACCAGGCATTGAAATCCGATGTGGATGTTTATAAGGTCTTTGCCGTCAATGATGCCAACGCCAAACCCCTGCGTGAAGCAGGATTTGGTACAGTGCTTACCCATGTGAAAGATGGTGTTGCAAGAGGTACCGGCGCAGTGGTAACACTCGCCAATGAAAAAGAGAACCTTGTTATTGTAAAAGAAAAAGCATCCGCACATTATTCTTTTTCTAAAGGAAGCTCTACGCAGGCCTATCCTTCTTCTAAAATGGGATATATCGCCATGCTGCGTCAAACCTATCTTGATGCTGCGTGGTATAAAACAAAACCATACATGGAGGGTTTTAATCTTACACTGCAATCCTGGAACGACAATCAAAACCTTCCGCAGGTATTTGAAGCAAACGACAAATGGGATGACCTGAGGGCTGACAGGATCGGGGATGAGTTTGGTGTTCAATATATCATCAAAGCTGGTCAGAATGAATACCAGCGTATCAAAGAGATGAAAGGCACTAATGCTACTTTCATTCTTCCATTAAATTATCCAACGGCACAGGATGTAGAAGATCCCGCCGATGCAAGATTCGTTTCGCTCGAGGATATGAAACATTGGGAACTGGCTCCTGCCAATGCTGCCGCATTTGAAAAAGCAGGCATTCCTTTTTGTCTTACCACCGCTGACCTGAGAAGTCCTTCTGTTTTCTGG
>DATLCB010000254.1:0-3761 GCA_035526625.1 Chitinophagaceae bacterium | reverse complement strand
GCCGCAGATAGTCGCAGATTTTTTCATTTAAGAGAGATGAAAAACCCCATGAGAGAAAACAACTATCATTTTATTTTGAGGTAAAAATTATGCTTGAAAATGATATTTCTTATTTGATTCGGAAAGCTATTTTTAAAGTGTTTAACTCGCTAGGACCTGGTTTATTTGAATCCATCTATGTACGGGCAATGGTCTTCGAACTGAATAAACTTGGTTTATCCGCAAAAACAGAAGTGGGAATTCCCCTGATCTATGAAGAAGTACGATTTGATGCCGGTTACCGTGCGGATGTCATAGTCAACGATAAAGTAATAGTGGAAGTGAAATCAGTCGAAAACCTGACAGAGGTTCATCACAAACAGCTATTATCATACCTGCGGTTATCAGGTCTGAAATTGGGCCTCCTTGTCAATTTTAACACAGCCGAAATTTCCAAATCAATTTTTCGTAAAGTAAACAACCTTTGACCATCACCGTGATCTGCGGGCCATCTGCGAGGATCTGCGGGAAAGGGTGACTTCATTCAGAAGCCTACACTGCATTTAGCTTAGAAACAGATCCGTTTGGTCTGTATGATATCAGCCACAACCCAACAAAAGTAAATATGCCATTGATCAGGATCAGTTCATTCCCGATCTTATAGCCATGAAAAATACTCTTTGAAATATTATTCAATCCCAGGCTTTTTATATGAAGTTTCGATTCATAAAAGGCAGGGTTGTTGATCATATCCACTCCCAACAATAGTAATGGTGCCAGGATACATACCGTCCATATCCACTTTTCATTCAACCTGCGTTTCGTGAGGATGCCGAAAGCGAACAATCCAAGCAAAGGACCATAAGTAATACCAGCAAATTTCAGGATGAAATCAATGATGAGTTTATCATTCATCCATTTAAAAAGGAGTACCATCAGGAAGAATATGGCGGCAAAAGTGAAATGCACTTTCAGCCTTGTTCGTTTCTTAGCTTTTTCCGTTGCTTCACTCTTCTTCATCCCCAATATATCAATACAGTAACAGGATGTAAGCGAAGTAATGGCCCCGTCCACGCTGGGAAATAAAGCCGAGATCAGCGCAATGACAAAGATGATACCAATGACTCCGCTGAACGCATCACTCAATGCAATGGTGGGAAAGAGGTCATCGGGTGGCACAGTGATCCCTTTTTGAGCAGCATAGAGATAAAGCACACCTCCCAGCACCAGGAATAAAAGATTGACGATCATCAGCACCCCGGTGAACGTCATGATATTTTTCTGCGAATCCTTCAGCGTCTTTACGCTGATATTCTTTTGCATCATCTCCTGGTCGAGCCCGGTCATGGCAATGGCAATGAACATGCCGCCGATGATATGCTTCAATGCAAAGGAACCCGCTTTTACATCCCAGTTAAAAATCTGCGTATAGCCTTTTTCGGACATCATGCTTAAAGCGCCGCCAAAATCAGTGCCCAGTGCTTTAATGATAACAACAATACAAACCACGAGACCGACCAGCATACCCGTTGTTTGCAGTGTATCCGTATAAACGATCGTTTTTACGCCTCCCTCAAAAGTATAAAGCAGGATCAGCAGAAGGATAACAAGCGTAGTTACTTCAAAAGGTATATTCAGCTTATTGAAAATAAAGGTCTGCAGTACGCTGATCACCAAATACAGTCTTGCCGTGGCGCCGAATACCCTTGACAAAATGAAAAAGAAAGCGCCGGCCTTATGAGCATTGATACCAAATCTTTTTTCAAGATAAGTATAGATGCTTGTCAGGTTCATACGGTAATAGAGTGGTATCAATACAAAGGCAATGACCAAATAACCCAACAGGTAACCCAATACGATCTGGTAATAATAAAAATTAGCCGCTCCCACTCCACCCGGCACGCTGACAAAGGTGACGCCACTCAGCGAGGTACCGATCATGCCAAATGCCACCAGCATCCAGTTGCTGTTACGGTTACCTATGAAAAAGGATTCATTATTAGAATTACGGGAAGTGTACCAGGCGACGCCCAGGAGTAAAGCAAAATACCCTAATACAAAACAAAGAAGTATGGTTGGCGACATAGTTGCGAATTTCTGTTAGGCTATCGTTATCTTTCCAAATATGCAATACCTGATTTTGAAGGTAAAGAAATTTCAATTCCCTTTACCGCAATTTAATAGATTATCCCAGTTTGTCATTCCGACGAAGGAGGAATCTGGAAAGCTGCGATAATATTGTCTTACGGAGGATAGTAGACGCCTCGTTCCTCGGCGTGACAAACAAACTGGACGTTATAATTCATACCAATATGAGTATTCAATCCCTCGCTGTTTTCTGTGGTTCAAAGACCGGTACTAATAACATCTTTGCTACGCATGCAGTTGAGTTAGGAAAATTGCTGGCAGAAAAAAATGTAAAGCTTATTTATGGTGGCGGCAGCGCAGGTATCATGGGCGTTATTGCCGACAGCACCATGCAACACGGCGGACAGGTTATGGGTTTTATTCCCAAACTATTGCTTGAATGGGAAGTGCAGCACCGTGGCATCACCGAACTAATTATCTGCGACGATATGCATGAGAGAAAGAAAAAGATTTATGCTATATGCGATGCTGCGGTGATATTACCCGGTGGTTTTGGTACACTGGATGAATTGTTCGAGATCCTTACCTGGAACCAGCTTACCATTCATGATAAAAGAATATTCATCCTGAACTCCGGGGGATTCTATGACCATCTTATCAGTCATATCGAACACATGCGAAAAGAACAGTTCTTATACGAGCATGCAGACAAGAGCATCATGATCCTCGATGAACCCCATCAATTGCTGGAATACCTCTGAGAATTTTACCTTCTCCGGCGATTTCCACCTCCCTGGAATAAACCTATGTTGATGCCTGCCCTGATAATGGGTACAGCTCTTACACTATAGGTTCCGGTATTCGGATTATACACCAGGTTGACATAAGGTGAGTTCTCATCCTTTATCACATCAAACAGAACAGATACATAATAAAAAGTGTTGCTGCCCGGTTCGCGGCCTTGTGTGTACCCTCCACCAACGAGGAAAGAATTAGCTTCAACAGTCTCTTTGAAAGGTTGATAAAAAACAGAGGCGGGTGTATATTTCTGCTTCGTGAAATTATGTTCGAACTGTCCTTGCAAGAATAAGAAACGTACAGGATATAAACGCATGAAGGCTCCACCGCCGTAAGTGTATTGTTTCAGCTTATCATCGAACTCCTGTACATCCCGCTGGCTGGCATAGGTATAATTAAGTACAATTCCGGCATCCACCCATTTGGCGAGTTGGTAACCAAACACGGGACTCGCTCCTAAAATCGTGCTACCATTGAAAAAAGATACGGTGACACTACCCCCTGTAAACAGGTTTTCTTTTTTGAAGCCTTTATCTTTTTCTTCTTCCTTATCCTGTGCAAAAACAAAATGGCTTATTGCCAGGATCGCTACTAAGGATAATATCAGTCTTTTCATATTACGGTTTTGTTTTAGAATGAGACTATAAATTTCAGGGATAGTTGCAGCCGGTCTCAGTTTTTTATTTCCAGAATGTCAATTAATAACCACAGAGGACACGAAGTAAATATAACTCAGAGGTGACGGAGGCTCTCTGTTACCTCTGTGATGAACCTCAGTGCTCTCTGTAGTAAAGAAATAAGGTCAACGACCCAACATTTCTCCTCAATTGAATATTTTCCCCGCATTCAATATATTATTGGGGTCGAATATTCTTTTTATTTCCTTCATCAATCTC
>DATLCB010000253.1:0-4102 GCA_035526625.1 Chitinophagaceae bacterium | reverse complement strand
GCGGGGCATTTATGAAAAACCTACAGCCTGCTTTTACAAAGGACAGGAACATGGAAGATGCCGGGGCTGTGTTCTTCGATGCTGATGGAGATAATGATAACGATCTCTATGTTGTAAGTGCGGGCGCTGAATTCCCTGCAGGAAGTCCTTTATACCAGGACAGGCTATACCTGAATGATGGAAAAGGAAATTTCACCAGGGCCATGGAGGCTCTTCCAACAGAAACTAACAATGGCTCCCATGTTATCACCCTTGATTTTGATAATGATGGGGACCCTGACCTTTTTGTAGGCGGAGGGGCAACGCCTGGCGGCTTCCCCCTGCATGATAAGAACATGCTCTTGCAGAATAACAAGGGTCACTTCAGTGACGTTACAAGTACTTATGCTCCAGCACTGGCAAATACTGGTATTGTTAATTATGCGGCATGGGGAGATCTGGATGGAGATAGTAAAGAAGAACTCGTTGTTGCAGGGGAATGGATGGCGCCTATGATCTTTAAAATAAAAGATGGCCATTTCATCCTGGCTGATCTTTCAGTAACTACCAATATCAAGGGAAAGGAAACAGTCATTTCATTAAAGCAAATGACAGGATTATGGAATAACGTCATTTTAAATGATATCGATAATGATGGAGATATGGATATCCTGGCGGGGAACAGGGGACTGAATTCCAGGATCTCCGGAACCATCGATCAGCCCTGCACCATCTACGCCAAAGATTTTGACAACAATGGTAGTTATGATGCTGTGCTGGGTTATTATATTCAGGGAAAATGTTATCCCATGTATCACCGCGACCAGTTGATCGACCAGATGCCATCGATGAGAAAGAAATTTTACCGCTATCACCTCTATGCAGGAAAGACCCTGGATGAAATATTCTCTGAGGAGCAAAAAACCGGGATAGATGTTTATAAGGCCGCTTGTTTTGAGTCGGGTGTCTTCTTAAATGATGGACATGGCTCTTTAAATTTTAACCCATTTCCCGAAATGGCCCAGTTCTCAACGATCAATGATATGCTGGTGACCGACTGGAATAAAGATGGCAAGAAGGATATTATTGTTGTGGGAAACTCATCCGATGCAGATGTAAGCACTGGCAATTATGACGCAATGGCGGCACTTGGCTTGTTGGGCGATGGGAAAGGAAATTTTCTCCCTGCACCTTCGGTGATCGGTGCGGAAGGAGAGGTCAGGAGAATAGTCCCATTATCAAAGGAAAATTCTTTCATACTGTTGTTAAATAATGCAGCGGCAAAGGCGATGAAAAGAAAAGATTAGCCCGCAATGAACCTGTAACCCACCCCTTTAATAGTGATGATCTCCAATGCGGGGTCTTCTTTCAGATAGCTTCTTAGTTTAGTGATATAGACATCGAGGTTGCGTGAATTAAAAAAAGAATCATTACCCCAAAGCAAATTGAGTATATCCTTCCGGTCAATGATCTTATCGCGGTTCTCATAAAGCAATTTCAATAATTCACTTTCACGGAAGGAAAGCTTTTTATCTTCTTTGCCATTGTTCAATACCTGCCTGCTTGTCTGGAAACTATAGTTCCCCATGGTGACTGTTCCTCCCTTTATTTTAGGAAGACCTTCCTGTCGGGTGCGAAGTAAATTCTGGATCCTTACGATCAGCTCTTCCATGCTGAAAGGTTTACGGACATAATCATTACCACCCAAGGAGAAGCCTTTGACCACATCTTCGGTCTGTGTTTTAGCAGTGAGAAAGATAATGGGCACCTCTTCATCCAGCTCTCTTATCTCATCGGCGATAGCAAATCCATCTTTATTGGGAAGCATTATATCGAGCACGCAGATATCGGGTTTGGATGTTTTGAAAAGCGAAAGCACTTTAGCGCCATCCCCTTCCATGATCACTTCAAAGCCCCGGCTCTCCAGGCTTTCCCTTACTATTTTGGCCAGGAAAAGCTCATCCTCTACGTATAAAACTTTTGTCTTGCTCATGGTCTTTGTTTTGGCAGGGTAACAGTAAATACGGTCTGTTGTCCTTCGTCACTTTCAACAGCAATTGTTCCCTTATGTTTTTTTATGACCTGTGCCGCATAACTCAGTCCCAATCCATACCCTTTTGCATTATGTGTATCGCCATGCGGGATGCGGAAAAATTTTTCAAATATCTTTTCTTTATAGGCTGGGGCTATCCCGATCCCATTGTCGATCACTTTTAGCACTACGTGGCTATCGTTTCCTGCAAGATCAATTTGTATCACCGGGTTTTCTTTACCATATTTCAAGGCATTGTCAAGCAGGTTAAAGATCACGCTGAGTAAATGCAGCCTGTCGCCCTGAAGGTTGACATCTCCCAGATGGGTTATTCTTACATCAGCATGGTACTTTTCAAACTGGAGTTTCAGCGAAGCTGTTACTTCCTGCACCAATTCGTAAAGGTCCACGGGTTCATACTTCAGTTCCACTTCTTTCTTTTCAAACATGGAAAGTCTCAGCACTTTATCCACGAGCAGGCTAAGACGTTGCAGTTCATGACCCGAAATATCCAGGTATTCTTTTGTCCGCTGCGGATCTTGTATCGCATTAAAGTTCTTCAATGCTTCGATCGCCACACCCACAGTGGCGATAGGTGTTTTTAATTCGTGTGTGATATTGCTGATGAATTCGTTTTTCAGTTCTGCCAGCCGCTGCTGTTTCAACAGGTTCCTGTACAGCAATACAAAAGAGAGGATCGTTACACCTAATAACAGGAACGAAAACAAAATAGGCTGCATGATCTGCCGCATGAGATAAGGAAAAGTATTTCCAGTTTGCAGCCGGTAGGTAATAGGATTTGCAAATCCAACAGTCACTTCATTAAAGGAAGGTTCCCTTATCTCGTTCGTACTATCGAGCCGGTAGATCGTAAAGGGGATATCCAGGTGCTCTTCATCGAGGCTTTTTTTATACGCTACATTTATATCGGCGATCTTTAGTGTATCTCTTAATGAATCTACTCCGTACAACATATTGAAAACATAATCGCGGCCACCATGAGATTGCCCTAATCTTTTCGTGATTTTTAATGTATCACCATTCCCATTTAACGAATTCGTCTTATTCATGGAAATGATCATCTCTCCCTTTCCAGCTCTTCTCTGCGAATCCCTCAATTTATCCCTAACGACATCAATAGTTGAAATGATCTCTTGCTTATGAGGGCTCATTCTTACTTTCATGTTATCCTTGTCGTTCATTAAAAGCTTCACCCGGGGTTTGCCGGGAAGGCCCGTCCATTCCGCACTGTCGAGATCAAGCGATAGTACCTGGAGTTGCATAATGGTCTCACGAAAAGCGAGGTCTGTCTTCATGGCCAGGGACCTTTCCTCGCGGGCATAGTTCTGCTTCAACCAGAAAAGCTGGAAACCGGTAATGCCCAGGATCGCCACTACCATCAATATTGCTAACCACTGAAGTCTTTTCATTGCTGTCGTCAAAAGTAAACCAATGTTCCGGGGTATTCCGGCATCATTAACCTTTATTAACCTTAATGAAAGGTGGGTTAACTTATAGTGAATCTTTGCTGCTGTAGCTTTGATGCCTCGAAGGGGTCCTTCGCAAAAAAATCAACAAACATGAAGAAATATTTTTTCGCCGCGGGGTTACTGACAGCAGCTTTTTCTGTTCAGGCTCAACAAAAAGAGGGTAAAGTGATCTATGAAAGAACTTCCCAGATGCAGATCCAGGTCAGCGGCATGCCGGGTATGGAGAATAACATGCCCCGAACACGAACGGATAAATTCGAGCTGAGCTTTGGCAATGGACAGTCTCTCTGGAAACAGGCTGAACAGGAAAATGATGACGACGGTTCTTTTACAACAGACAATGGCGCACAGGTAAGGATGATAGTGGCCGGCAATGATGATGTATTATTCACCAATTATGAAACGGGCAAGCGGGTGGAGAAAAGAGAAATGATGGACAGAACATTTGTCATTGACGATACTGTAGCGAAATTAAAATGGAAAATGACCGGTGAAACCAGGACCATTTTGAATATGCCCTGCATGAAGGCAACCACTTCCCGCATCAGCAGTCGCATGTCAATGAATATTGACAATGGAAAAATGGAAAGAAAAGAAGTGC
>DATLCB010000252.1:0-7803 GCA_035526625.1 Chitinophagaceae bacterium | reverse complement strand
AAGATTGCCGCTTTCTCGGCAACCAGGATGTTCTGTTCACCAATAGTGAAAGAAGCCGGCAGTATTATGAGAACTGTTATATAGAAGGGACCACTGATTTCATTTTTGGTGCTGCTACTGTTTGGTTCGAGAAATGTCATATCTACAGCAAGAAGAACTCGCATATCACCGCTGCATCCACACCAAAAGAAAATGAATTTGGTTATGTCTTTAATTGGTGTGAACTCGGTGGAGATACCTCCTTGCACAATGTGTCACTTGGCCGGCCCTGGCGACCCTATGCTGCTGTCACTTATTTACATTGCTATATAGGTCAGCATATAAGACCGGAAGGCTGGAGTGTATGGAATAATAACAATAACCATTTGACCACCCGCTATGCGGAGTATGCAAATTTTGGTCCTTCAGCCGACTTGGCTAAAAGAGTAAGCTGGTCAAAAGAATTGACAGCTGAGGAAGCTAAGAGAATTACAATTAATAATGTATTGAGAGGCTGGGATCCGGGCAAGTGAAAAAAACACTCACCATATTATTATTATTCTCTTTTGCGCGAGAGGGCTCGATGGCTCAAACCATTTCAAAAGTGTGGGTGGCCGATAATGGCAACGGCACTTATAAGAACCCGGTGATCAATGCCGATTACAGCGACCCCGATGCCATTAGGGTGGGCGATGATTATTATATGACCTCTTCCAGTTTTAATCATGTACCCGGATTGCCGATACTTCATTCAAAGGACCTGGTGAACTGGACATTGATAGGTCATGCATTGAAAAAACAAATTCCCGAAGATCATTTTAATAAAGTACAGCATGGAGGTGGCGTTTGGGCACCCAGTTTCCGTTATCACAATAATGAGTTCTATATCTATTACCCTGATCCTGATTTTGGGATCTATTTAGTGAAAGCAAAAAATATTCTCGGCCCCTGGAGCGATCCGATCATGGTAGAGGCTGGAAAAGGATTGATCGATCCCTGTCCTCTTTGGGATGATAATGGAAAAGTTTATTTCGTGCATGCGTATGCCGGCAGCCGTGCGGGTATCAAATCGATCATTGTTGTAAAAGAACTGAACAAGGAAGGAACAAAAGTTATCGGTGATGCAGTGATGGTCTATGATGGTCATGAATTTGACCCAACCATCGAAGGCCCGAAGTTTTACAAACGAAATGGTTTCTATTACATTTTCGCACCGGCTGGTGGAGTAAGTACAGGCTGGCAAACTGTTCTGCGCAGCAAAAATATATATGGTCCTTATGAGAGAAAGGTGGTGATGGACCAAGGGTTGTCTTCCATTAATGGTCCGCACCAGGGAGCATGGGTAGATACAAAGACAGGGGAAAACTGGTTTCTTCACTTCCAGGATAAAGATGCTTACGGAAGAGTGGTCCACCTACAACCCATGAAATGGGCGAATGACTGGCCTGTGATCGGGGAAGATAAAGATGGTGATGGAAAGGGTGAACCTGTAGTAGTCTACAAGAAACCGAATGTGGGAAAAAATTATCCAGTTGTTACAGTTGCCGATAGCGATGAATTCAATGATACAAAATTAGGTTTGCAGTGGCAATGGCAGGCGAATCCTGCCCAAGGCTTGGCATTCCCCACTTCATCGGGGTTTCTGAGAATGTTCTCGGTTTATCAGCCCGACTCAATAAACGGTCTATGGAATGCTCCGAATATCCTTGGACAAAAAACTCCTGCTGAGGAATTCACCGCGACGATGAAAGTTTCCTTTAAGCCCAAATTCAATGGCGAAAGGTTTGGCATGGTGGTCCTTGGCGCTGATTACGCATGCATTTACCTGGAAAAAAGAGACAATGGAATTCATATCGTATGGAGCGAGAATACAAAAGCTGATAAAAATGGTAATGAGAAAGAGCTAACGAGTTTCAAAGTGAAAGAAGCCACTGTTTTTCTCCAGTTGAAAATGGAAAAAGAGGGTCGCTATCGCTTCTCTTTTAGTGAAGACGGTGAAAAGTTCGTGATCCCCGATAAAGTATTTGTTGCGAAACCAGGGAGATGGGTTGGCGCTAAGCTCGGATTATTTTGCCTGAGAAAAAATATCACGAACGATGCCGGTTATGCCGATATCGATTGGATAAGGATAGAACCAATTAATAAATAACTAATAAATCCTGGTCCACCGACCGGTTGCCAATGGGGAACAGGTTTTAATGTTCCGTAGGAACATTTAGTGGGTTAGTGAAATAAACAACCAGCACCAGGCGTCCCTTCGGGACGCTTCATAAGCCAGGTAGGAAATTACCCATCCGTCATCCCGATGGGACGACAGAAATTTAAAACACATGAAAAGTATTTTTTTTCCCCTCTTTTTTGCTTTGCTATTGTCAGGTCTTATTACCTCCGCACAAAGCAAACAGGAAAAGGCCGTTGCATCAGCTGTAGAGCAATTGAAAGTTGCGATGGTAAATGGTGACCGCTCACAACTTGAAAGCCTGGTACATGATAATTTAAGTTATGGCCATAGTAGCGGGTATATCGACGATAAAAAAGAATTTGTAGAAAAGATAGCAAGCGGCAAGTCAGACTTCGTTAGTATTGACCTAACTGACCAAACCATCAGCATCAGTGGGAAGACCGCGATCGTCCGGCATATACTTATTGCCAAAACTAATGATGGAGGGAAACCCGGAGATGTACATCTTAAGGTGATGCTAGTCTGGCAAAAGCGTTCGGGCAAATGGATATTACTTGCCAGGCAGGCCGTCAAAATAGCCTGAAACAAGCCTCTGAAACTCCTGCTGTTTTATGCAATCATTCCCGGTAACGATTGCGTAAAAAAATGGCTGCAATTAGCTGATTAACAGTTAATTTCTGGTTAGACTTGTAGGAGAAAAAGCCCTTCGAAGGTCTCAAAGCTTGCCAATGAAACGAATACTTTTTTTGATCGCTATGGCGATCCCTTTCGCGGTTCTGTCGCAGACAGCAAAAATGCCTGTCATCGTCGCACCCAAATTCAAAAAAGATACAGTAAGCATTGCAAAATTTGCTGCAGTTCCGGATGGAAATACCTTAAATACAAAAAGTATTAACAACGCTATCGATGCTCTTGCGAAAAAAGGGGGTGGTGTTGTTTTGGTTCCGGCAGGGTTATGGTTAACGGGACCAGTTGTTTTAAAAAGCAATATCAATTTGCATTTAGCCACCGGTGCCACTTTATTATTTACTGAAGACAAAAATGAATACCCGCTGGTAGAAGCCAACTGGGAAGGGATACCACAAATGCGTAACCAGTCTCCTATTTCCGCAACGGGTGCGACTAATATCGGTATTACCGGAAAAGGGATCATCGATGGCAACGGTGATATATGGCGGATGGTGAAAAAAGACAAACTCAATGAAACGCAATGGAAGAAATTAGTGGCTTCCGGTGGCGTACTGAGCGACGATAAAAAAACATGGTTCCCTTCGGAAGAATTTATGAAAGCATCGAAGCTGACCAACCCGGGTGCTATCAGCCCTGATAAAGATGCGGCTTATTATAAAAGCATTAAAGATTTTCTGAGGCCCAATCTTCTGCTACTTACCAACTGTAAATATATTTTATTGGAAGGCGTCACCTTCCAAAACTCTCCTGCGTGGTGCCTGCACCCATTGATGAGTGAGCATCTTACTGTCAGGAATATCTCAGTAAAGAATCCCTGGTATGCACAGAATGGCGATGGCATTGACGTAGAGAGCTGCAAGAATGTACTGATCGAGAATTCGGTCTTTGATGTGGGTGATGATGCACTTTGTATGAAAAGTGGCCGTGATGCGGAAGGAAGAAAAAGAGCGATGCCAACGGAGAATGTGATCATCAGGGGTTGTACCGTCTATTCTTCACATGGTGGATTTGTGATCGGCAGTGAAATGAGCGGTGGGGCCAGGAATATTTATGTGAGTAATTGCACTTTTATCGGCGCGGATATTGGGCTGCGCTTTAAAACGACCCGTGGCCGTGGTGGTGTAGTGGAGAATATCTTCATCAAAGACATTTATATGAAAGATATTCCCGGAGAAGCTATTCTTTTCGATATGTATTATGCCGCAAAGGATCCTATCCCTCTTGCCGGGGAAAAAAGGGAATTGCCAAAGGTGGAATTCTTACCCGTGGATGAAACTACTCCGGTTTTCAAAAATTTTCATATCAGCAATGTGTATTGCAATGGAGCAGCCAAAGCGATTTTTGTCCGCGGTCTCCCGGAAATGCATGTAAAGGATATTGTTCTGGAAAATATGGTATTGCAGGCAGATAAGGGGATCGATGTGCAGGAGGCCACTGGTATCACATTCCGGAATATCAAAGTGATCAGCAATGATACCAAACCCGTGATCGATATCGTGCAAAGCGATCACCTTGTTTTTGATAACATCACTTATAAGGATGATACAAAATTATTGTTCAGGGTGAGTGGTGAAAGAAGCAGCAATATCAATATAAGGAATACAGATACCTCGAAAGCCAAAGAAAAGATCAGTTACGAATTAGGCGCTTCCGAAAAATCACTTACAATTAAATGAGGAAGACAGTATTCATATTACTCCTGCTCGTAAGCTTACAGTCCTTAGCGCAGCAAAAGCCTTTATCCCAACAAATGGCTGCTACAGTCATGAACATTTGGAAAGATTCTTTTTCACTCGATGGTAAAACAGCCAAATGGGCCTATGATATGGGCGTCATTTTAAAAGGCTTTGAAGGAATATGGCTGAATACAGGCGATGTGACCTACTACAATTATATCCAGCAGCAGATGGACTTTTTTGTGAAGGATGACGGAACGATCCGTACTTATAAACCCGATGAATACAATATTGACCATATCAACAATGGAAAACTATTATTGCTGCTTTACCGTGTTACTCTGAAAGAAAAATATTTAAAAGCGGCTAAACTGTTGCGTGAACAATTAAAAACACATCCTCGTACGAAGGAAGGTGGCTTCTGGCATAAGAAAGTATATCCTGATCAAATGTGGCTGGATGGATTGTATATGGGGGAGCCCTTCTATGCTGAATATGCAATGATCGCTCATGAAGACACTGCTTTCAACGATATTGCCAACCAGTTCACCTGGATGGAAAAGCATGCAAGAGATTCAAAGAGCGGCTTACTTTATCATGCCTGGGATGAAAGCAAAAAAATGAAATGGGCGAATCCACAAACAGGTCTGTCCCCATTATTCTGGGCAAGGGCAATGGGTTGGTATGCCACTGCATTGGTAGATGCCCTTGACTATTTTCCGGAGGATCATTCTAGAAGAAAAGAACTTATCGCCATATTGGATCGCCTGGTGAATGCAATTGAGAAACAACAGGACAAAGCAACCGGCTTATGGAAGGATATCCTCAACTATCATGGGCCAGGTAAGGAGAAAAATTATTTTGAAGCCTCGGCTTCTTCCCAGTTTGTATATGCGATTGCCAAAGGGGTAAGGAAAGGTTACTTGCCAGCCGCAAAGATCTTGATCGCCAAAAAAGGATACGATGGCATTATAAAAAGATTCATTAAGGTAGAGAAGGGCCAGACCCATCTCCACGGTACGGTAAAGGTCTCTGGTCTCGGGGGTAATCCTTTCCGTGATGGAAGTTTTGAATACTATATGAGTGAGCCAGTGATCGTAAATGATCCTAAGGGCATCGGGGCTTTTTTATTAGCTAGCAATGAGATGGAAATGGAAAAGACGCTCTCGCTCGGAAAAAGCAGGACCGTGTTGATGGATAATTATTTTAACAGTGAAACAAAAGATGATGCCTTTGGCAAGAAGATCGTTTTCCATTACAAATGGTGGGAAAAAGATAATGGCGGTTTTTCCTTCTTAGGCCATGTATTCAATAAATATGGAGCTGTAACAAAGCTACTCGACCAGGCTCCGACTGCTGCCAATCTTAAAAATACCGCTGTGTATTTTTTAATTGACCCCGATTGGCCAAAAGAAAACAAAACACCCAATTACATTGAGCAGGCTCATATAGATGCTTTATATAATTATGTAAAGAATGGTGGCGTACTGGTAATGATGGCCAATGACACCAATAACGTGGAGTTCAAAAACTATAACAAACTCGCTGAACGATTTGGCATACACTGGAACGAGAATATGCGTCACGATGTGATCGATAATAAATTTGAACAGGGAGCCATACCGGTCCCGGCGAATCATCAAATTTTTAAAACAGCAAAGAAAGTTTTTATCAAACAGATCTGTACACAGACCCTTACAAAGCCTGCCGTGAGTGTTTATTCAGAAAAAGGAGAAGTATTGATGTCGGTCTCTAAAGTTGGGAAGGGAACTGTCTTTGCTGTGGGCGACCCTTGGTTCTATAATGAATATGTTGATGGCCGGAAGATCCCCGCGGAATATGAGAACTATAAAGCAGCTGAAGATCTTGTCAGGTGGTTATTACAATTAAAAAAATAAAATGAAGTTCATCGCTGTCATATCAACGTTCCTGTTATCAGTGCAACTCACTGCACAAAAGAAGATCGTTGTTGATGCAGGAGGCAAAGGTGATTTCAGGACCGTACAGGGAGCTCTGAACAGTTTGCCTGATTCATCCGCTACGGCAAGAATTATTTACATTAAGAAAGGTACTTACGCAGAAAAAATATATATCGAAAAATCCAACGTCATCTTTGAAGGCGAAGACAGGGAGAAAACGATCATCGTTGCTTCTATCGCAAGAGATGAATGGCGCTGCGGTCATACCGATGACTGGGGTGTTGCTACGCTGAATATCGGCGCCAATGATATTACATTAAAGAACCTCACCATCAGCAACGATTTTGGTTTTAATTATACAGAGAAAACGATATTCTGTGCTGCTGATACTTCTGCCAATAAAATGAAGAAACTGAGAAAAGATGGTCACCAGATGGCGCTTCGCACGATGAATATGGCAACAAGACTTAAAGCAGTGAACTGCCGCTTCAAAGCATTTGGTGGTGATACAGTAAGTCCCTGGGAGATCTTTAATGGCATGTGGTATTTCAAAAACTGTATCATGGAAGGTGGCGTTGACTTCTATTGCCCGAGAGGATGGGCATGGGCCGAGAACTGCGAATTCATTTCACATACTGGTCCCGCCGCTATCTGGCATGATGGTTCTGGCAATATCGATTCCAAAACCGTATTGGTGAATTGTAAGTTCAAAGGGTATGATGGTTTCCTGCTTGGTCGTTATCACCGTGAAGCACAATTTTATCTTATCGATTGTGAATTCGCAAAGAATATGAAAGACACACCTATTTATCGTGTACAGACGAATAATACGATCAACTGGGGTGAGCGGATATATTATTATAACTGCCATCGTGAAGGAGGAAATGATTTCAGTTGGTACCAGAACAATCTACCGGTAAATGTGAAAGTAAGTGATATAAATACCAGGTGGGTTTTTGGAGATCGGTGGAATCCGGGGAATAAAGAATAAGGAATAAGAAATCAGGAATCAGGAAGTGGGCTTCGTAGAAAAGTAAAAAATATATTATGCAATTATCAAAAAATGCTCTTGGGCAAATTGCAACGCAACCAGGATTAGAGGTACCGGGCTCAACCTTATTTGAACTGCCTGAAAAGGTTTTGCAATTCGGAACCGGGGTTCTCTTAAGAGGCTTACCTGATTATTTTATTGATAAAGCTAATAAGCAAGGCATCTTTAATGGCCGTATCGTGATCGTAAAATCGACTGACAGCGACAGCAGCGCTTTTGATACACAAGATGGATTGTATACAGTATGTGTAAAAGGTATGGAGAATGGCAAAACCGTACAGGAAAATATTATCAATGCTTCTGTTA
>DATLCB010000251.1:0-3222 GCA_035526625.1 Chitinophagaceae bacterium | reverse complement strand
GTAAAAAAATAAAAAATCCGTTTAAATGCTGCCTGGTAGCCGGTTTTAAAGGATTACCAGCTTTTCTAATATCTCCTTCTGTTTCCTATCCGGAGCCGTGACCCTGATCTTATAAATATATACCCCCCTTCCTAATTTATCGCCATAATCGTCACGGCCATCCCAGTTTATTGCAGCCGAACGATTACCTTCTGTCAACACTGTTTGGGTGATTGTTTTCACAACCCGTCCTGTAATGGTCATTATATGTAGCTGCACCTGTAATGGCTGACCGGGCTTATTATGCTCAAACCAAAAATGGGTGTTATTGGTGAATGGGTTGGGATAATTAAGTACATGACTTAATTCCAGCTCTTCATCTTTAGCCACCATGAATTCCAGCACAGCTTCATTAGAATTATTCAGCACATCCCAGGCTTTTATTTTTAAAGTATGGACACCCGGTTCCATTTCGGGCAACTGGAAACGCACAGTTCCCCGCTGATAGCTATTAAGATCGCTGGTGTAAAAATCATTGAGGATAAAATATTGCCTGTTATCATTATCCAGTGTGGCGACGATATCATGACCGATACCTGTACCCATAGTGTTTATTCCTGAAGAATCGGCCAACTTAACTATCAAAACGGGCGCTTCATTCGTGACGCCCCCGTTCACAAATAATTCATCGTTCAAAAAAGGTTTTATGGAAGGACCCTCTTTATCCCCGCTGTTATCTGTTCCGGCTCCTCCTACCAGGAAGTTGGTGAAATAACCGTTACCATCTGTAACAGCATTTTCTGCATACAAGCTAAGCTTGCCATTACCCAACTGGTAATTGATATCTTTTGGAACCTTAAAGGTGAAACTGAATTTCCCGTTACTGGCAGTAGTTCTTCCTTTGAACAAGATATTTGTCTGGGCCTGGAAGGTAGTAACCTGGCTGCCTGGATCATTGGCGAGCGTAGTAATGGTTTGTGGTTTATCAAATACTGTTGAATAAACATTTCCATTGAAGTTGTTCAGCAAGTTGCCCTGCCAATCGGTGATTTCTCCTTCAATAGTTGTCAGCTCAGTCGCACTCAACGTATCCACCTGTGTGATAGGAAAGCCATTTACTTTGGTTGCCCGCACCTTTAATGCCGGGAACGCCAGTGTAAGAGCAGGATCGCCGAGCAATGTGAATTTTCGGTTGTTAGGGATGTCACCTGAAGTTTGATAAGTATAATTCTTTGCCTCCTTTACAGCATCCCCCAGCGCTTTGTACTTACCGGATGCATCTGGTTGTAAAGCAAACTGCATATAATTATTATTCATGATCCGGTTGCTGAAAGCAAATACCAGCCTTGTCGTTGTCATGAGTGCAATAGCACCTGTTTTTGGTCTCAGCAGGATGTTTTCTCCCAAGGAATTGACAGTAGGATTATCATAAGGAGCGAAATCACAACTGGCGGTGATAAAAAGCGGGAGCCGGTAAGGATTATTCAAGTGGTTCACCATATCCTGGTCAAGAATGGTTTCTTCGGCTAATCTTTTTGGTCCGCCATGACCATTATAATTCCATATAAGCGTACCATTATAAAGCTGGCTGTTACTGGCCTGGTTCACTTGCGGGTATTGACTTCCTCCTGGTCCCGATTCCTGGCGGAAAGCGTCGAGGTAGATCTTTTGCTGATCAAATACAGGGTTAGCAGCGCGGGCAGTGGATGTAATGATCTCGGCATCCTGCACATGCAGGTTGTTGTCCTCATCATCTGCTATAAAAGTGATATTGTTTCTCCATGGTCCCAAAGCCTGTGGAGAATAATAGGCCGCTAGTTTGTCAACGAAATCCTTTGCTTCACCAATGTTTTTGGCGGGGATACGTCCGATACCGATATCCAGCAGGTTAGTTACGGTGGTTGAATTGATGTCTTCATTATCATCCAAAAAACCAAAGAAATCATCTGTTGCATAGGTCGCCAGTGGATCGAGAGAAAAATTATTTTGCCAGGCAGGAACGAGCTGTGTGTTATTAGCAATCCTGTTCTTATAATCAAAAGAAGCATCGCCAAAAAGCAAAAGGTAGCGGGGCCTGTTAGCTGTGAGGCCATATTTATCCCAATACATTT
This sequence comes from Chitinophagaceae bacterium, assembly GCA_035526625.1. Classification (GTDB taxonomy): domain Bacteria; phylum Bacteroidota; class Bacteroidia; order Chitinophagales; family Chitinophagaceae; genus JJ008. Next base: position 1,132 of record DATLCB010000251.1, on the reverse strand, counting down.
TTACAAGATCACGAATGGCGACCGGGTCCGGACTTCCACTGCCAAATTCGTTGTACACTTGGTCTGTTGTTACTGAAACCACACGCATTGAACTTTGCTGCCGGTGTATGTCGGCCAGTCTTTGTGCCTGTGATAATAGAGAAGGATGAGTGATGATCAGCAGATCGGCCGCTGTACTATTATGCAGATCCTGGTTCGCAACTACACCTTCAGCAGAAGGTATCAAAAATCCGGTTGGGTTAAAAGCTATATACTCTCTTAGTCTTGTTGCATCATTTACAAACCTGAATTCATTATTCACGAGGCTACCCTGCATTCTTTTGGGGTTAACAGGTTCGGTAATATCCCAAACCTCAGTTGTATTACCAGCATTACTGACCTGGAACTCTACCCGGCTATTGTTTACTGTTGACCAGTCCCGGAAAAGAAGTTGATTGGCCCCATTCATTGATAGCATCCGCCTGGTAAATAGTTCGAACCAATTGAGCCAGCCTTGTGAGTTGTTGCTACCGCCTGTATAAGTAAAACTGATACTGTTATTTGTTTGTACTCCCGGAACTCCAGCCAAACTGCTTACCACCTGCCGTCCGAAAAGGTCGTACTGGCCGCTTCCAACGGGGTTGATGGGCAACTGTAGCGCAGGTTGATTATTTATCCTGATGTCAAATCCACTTCCGGCACCTACTGACCGGGCAACACATGCCGTCCGCACCTGGAGTAAAGCATTGCTTTGGGGGTTTAAAAAACTCACATTGAAGTTTCGTGTCAAAGACCTGCCAGGCAGGTTTGACATTTCTTCTCCATACCATTCCTTTCCGCTGGCAAGAAAACTCACCGTATCCAGCTCATGAAAATATCTTTCCGAAAAACTGTTAGCAGCCGTTACCGGGGATGACAGCAAGGGAGCATTGCTTATTCTTTTACCTGTTCCCCCGATCGAAAGAAAATAATAGGATTTATCACTATAAATATTTTTGCGATGTAAAAAACCTTGATTCAATGAATCCTTTATCCATTCATCTGGTCCATTTGCATAAAAAAGGATATAATCAGAACCGCTGATGGTTCCATCTCCACCATCCACAACAGCAAGAGGGTTTTCCAAAAGGTCATCCGTTACCCGTCCATTATT
>DATLCB010000250.1:0-3330 GCA_035526625.1 Chitinophagaceae bacterium | reverse complement strand
GTGAACAGTTTCTTAAGGATATTCTCTTTGGGGGAAAGGATAGACGTTCTTTGCAATCCCAGTAACTCCGCCATCCTACCATTTACTCCACCTGCTATGTTATCAAGATTAGTATGAATAGCATACAAGGCGATATCATTTTTGATAGCAGCGATGATCGCCTGATCTACATAATTTTTCCCATTGATTTTTTTTAACCCGCTGAAAAGGATCGGGTGGTGTGACACCACCAGGTTACATTTCTTTTCAATGGCTTCCCTTATCACGTCTTCCGTGGTATCCAATGAGCAAAGGATACCATTGCATTCGGCATCTGCATTTCCAATGATAAGCCCCGCATTGTCATATTGCTCCTGCAGGGAAGGATGCGCAATGGATTCGAGAAAAGAAATAACTGCGTTTATTTTCATCGGAGCAAGTTAAGAATTTGCTACTAGCCCTATCCAGGTGAACAGTTTTCTTTATTTTCAAAGATGAGGTCGGAACCCGGTAAAATGGATTTATTGTTCATTAGGAAAGGGCAGGTAGGGTCCAGGTACGGATAATTTTTAAGATCCCGGCAGGTCCTGGAATTGCCCAAACAAACTTCCTCAAATAAATCTTTTATAATGTTCATAATTGAAAGTTGGCTGATTTGAAAACTTTAGTACCTTACCCTTCATCCCACCCCTCTGGATAGCTTCTTATCCACCCGACTTTAAAACCATTAGTTATGCTTAAAAGAACAACCGGCCGTTTTCTTATCACGCTACTTGTCGTTACTGGCCTCGCAGGTACGGTAAGTGATAATACTGTTTCAAAGGAGGAAAGAAAATATGCTACGGGTCTTATGAAAGAAACTTATAGAGATGCATTGAAAGCAACCCGGGGTTTGAGTGAAGCTCAGCTTAATTTCAAAGCAGCGGCTGATAGATGGTCGGTAAAAGACTGTTTCTATCACATCGCTGCCACCGAAAAGGGTTTATGGGGAATGCTGGAAGGCGCATTAAAATCCCCTGCTAATCCTGAAAAAAGAGCAGAGATCAAGGTAACAGATGAGCAATTTGTGAGCATGATCAAGGACAGGTCAAAAAAAGCACAGGCTCCTGAACCTTTACAACCTAAGAATACCGGCTATAAATCTTTGGATGAAGCTATTGCTGATTTCAAAGCTAATCGCTCTGCGCATATCAAGTACATGAAGACCTCAACAGAAGATATGCGTAATCATGTTGTCCAAATGCCCTTTGGTTATATCGATTGTTACCAACTCTACCTGATGATCGCAGCTCATAGCAACCGCCATACCCAACAAATGAATGAAGTAAAAGCCAATGCCGGCTTTCCTGCTCAATAGTTTTTCAACGGTTGAAAAAACCCAGCCCCCTGTTCCCGTAAGAACCGGGGGCTTTTATTTACCTGTAATTAATTTTTCAAGGAAGATGAACTTGCCTGAGGTAGTCATGCCTTCAACTATTACCCTGAACTGTTTGGTCCGATCGTTATTAAAAAAACTAACGGGTATCTTCGGATCGATGTTGTTCACAAAAATAGAAGGTCGCCAGTCAAGAGTTACCCTGTTATCTGGTTTTTCACTCGCTTTGGAAAGCTTATGGTCAGGTGCATAGAACTCTTTTATCACCGAATAACCATTATAGACCGACATGTTTACTTTACCAGTTGAGTTAGTGATATCATTGTCTTTTTTTGTATAGATGGCCAGCGCTCCACCGCCACCACTCCCCCATGCACCAGAAAAAGTAGTAAAGACCTTCACCAGCGCTACCTGGTTCGCAGGTACAGACGCGATCACTGAAGCATCTGTCTCGAGCTCATCGAGGAAAAGGGTCATGGGTATATTACCCATAGAACTTGCCGTGGTCGTTTGCCGGTAAAAAATGCCATATTCAGCTCCATCGTTAATTATCTGCAATCCGTTCACTCTGGATTGCAGGTAATCAAAAATATTATTGTAAGACATCGCTTCATCATTGTTCACAAGGTCTATCGACTTACTGGCATCTCCGCTGAACAAACCTGTGGTATAGCGATCGTCGATCTGCTCTGCAGGGTTTTTCCATCGTGTCTTCACGGTAATACCTTCGAGCATCAGCCCGTTCTCCTTCATTATCGCATTATAATCCATCTGCCACCTGGAAGCAAATGAGTTTATGATCGTTCTATCAGGCATCACTTTGAACCGGGACCAGGCAAACTGTTGGCTAAGCGAATCTCCTTTTAAGGCAATGTCTATATACTGGCTTTTTTTACCCCTGGTATCGCTGAACAAAAGCCGGTTCTTATCATAAAAAACTAAAGAATCGATGAAAAAATTACCTTCTTTATCTGTTGCCAGCATATAAGTACTGCGTCTCTTTTTGGTTCCTGTACTGTTGATCATCAGCAAAAGATTCTTATCCGCGAAGGACCTGTTCGTTCCTTTCAATGTAGCCCTCCCTGCAAGAGTGATATAAGCAGGCTCATTAAACCTATTGGCTGCCCGTTTTTCGACCTCACTCCATTTGAACCTGCGCCAGCCATTGGTCATCATCAGCAGGTCAGCAGCGGTTTTCACCGAATCGGTCATCGCTGAAAAATAATAGGTGGGCCGGTGTACATATCCTTTGATATCAGAGGTCAGCAAAAAGCTCGTAAGAATATTGTCTTCTCTTTCGGACAGCCCGTCGTAGGCCGCATCAACAATCGATACCGAAACACTTCCCTGTACCGTATCCCGCATAGCTATCCTGAACCGGTTTCGACCTCTTGCAGAAAAATCAAGGGTGTCTATTATTAATTCAGCCGGTTGAACATATTCCAAATTATTAACGAAGCACAGCCTTTCTGCCAGTGGCATCCCATTTCGGTTAAAAACAGTTACCTGTAAGATACCTGAACGCAAATGCCCTGTATTAATAATCCCCAGCACAGATTCAATCGAATTGTTCAACTGCTGACGGAACACAATATGATGTTGCATTTGTCCGAGAATATAGGCTGCAGTAAAATCAAGGTCGGTCGTCTGTTGTTGTATCTCGAAAAAAAATCCCTGGGGATGTGGGATGACCGATAATACGATACCTCTCTCTACAGGGTCGGGTAAAGAAAATTCTTCAATGACAGGTTCCCGCAGGACCGCACTATATTTTTCTCCGGGCAATGGATCCAATACAAACATACCCATGCCGTCATGAAAGTCTTTAAATGAAACTACTTCTTCTCCCTTCCTATTTTTTATTACTCCTGTGACTGAAACAGGCAATCCATTTTCGTGGTTTGCTTTAAAAGCAATGGTATTGAGATGTCCTTGTACTAGGTTCCCCCCTTCAGGGAAAAAATCGATCGTTATCC
>DATLCB010000249.1:0-25244 GCA_035526625.1 Chitinophagaceae bacterium | reverse complement strand
CAATTCGCCGCTTTGATGTGTATAGTCAAGGAAGTCATTAATGATCCTCGTGATCGGGATATTATAAATGTCCAGCTCATCTCTTTCAATAAAAAAAAGCAGGAGGTCAAAAGGACCTTCGAACTGGGGTAATTTGATCTGGTAAGAAGGGTTATTCACAAATTCATTTTTCGGGGCTGCCTTGCAAAAATAAGGGAAACCCCGGAGGAGCATAGTTATGAAACTTTGATAGGGAAAAGGGTTCCTGGTCTTTACCTGTTCTTTAAAGCATCCCTGATCTCGCGTAAAAGTTGAATATCTTCAGGCGTAGCCGCTGGTGCCGGCGCCTCTTTTTTCTTTAGGGAGTTGATGCCTTTAATTACAAGAAATAATACAAAAGCGATCAGCAGGAAGTTGATCAGCGCCTGTATGAATTTGCCAACAGGGAAGACCGTATCCCCCACAGTAAAAGCGATCCCGCTCATTCCTTCCTTACCCAGGACCATACTGATTAGCGGCATGATAAAAGCTTCTGTAAGTGAAGTGACCACGGCACCGAATGCCCCGCCAAGAACAACTGCCACGGCAAGGTCAACAACATTTCCTTTTGTAGCGAATTCTTTGAACTCTCTAAGCATTCCCATAATTAGAAGTTTTAGGTATGAATAATTATTGCGAACATAATCTTATTTTATTAGCTCTCCTTGTTTTAAGGGGCAACCTTTCCCATGCCTATGGCTTAAGCCCGGGGAATTTCATATCCAATCCCTTTAACAGCTGCTGCAGCGCCGAGGCAATGATGTATTCTTTGTACCAGTTCTGATCGGAAGGTACAATGATCCAGGGTGGCTCATTGCAATGATCAAAGCAATCCTCGTACATCTTTGCATACTGGTCCCATAACTTCGATTCCTCGAGATCCTTTGCGTTGTATTTCCACATTTTTGAAGGGTCGCTCATTCTTTCCGATAACCGCTGGTGCTGTTCCTCCTGTGATATGTGTAAATAGAACTTCAGGATATGTGTATTATTATGAAGGCTGATCAGCTGTTCGAAATCATTGATCGCCTTCATCCTTTTGTTCGCCGTTTCATCATCACACCATTTATGTACCCGGGTGATCAATATGTCTTCGTAATGCGAACGATTGAATATTTGTATCATACCTTTTGCCGGGACATGCTGGTGTATTCGCCATAAAAAATCATGTGAGAGTTCCTCTGCTGTTGGCGCTTTGTATGAGCTTACGGCCACTCCCTGCGGGTTCATATTGCCCAGTGAATTGCGAATGACTCCATCCTTGCCACTGCCATCCATCCCCTGAATGATAACCAGGATGGAGTGTTTGCGTTCTGCATATAAGAGGTTTTGCAACTGATCCAGTTCCTTAATAAGGACTTGCGTCCTTTCTTTTATTTCTATTTTATCCATGTCCTTCGGCGCCCTCGTGGATATATCTTTCAGTTTTACCTGCCCCATGATAATCTATTTTATGAATGTTACTGCAATATACTATTTCAGTGAAAGCAGGCATTTGTTATGTAGCTATAATTGCTGTTCCTTTGCCTTTCTTGTATGAGTAACAGATTTGTATGCTGGTCCCTGTTCGTAATCCTTTGTATTATCTGGGGCAGTTCTTTTAAGTTAATGAAGGATAGTACTGCCGCCCTCAGCGCCGCCCAGATCGCTGCTGTCAGGATATTTTCCGCCGGTATTGTCTTCGTTCCCTTTGCTCTATTCCATTTTTCCCGGATCCCGCGCAATAAACTAGGTACAGTGATACTAAGTGCTGTGTTCGGTAACCTTTTGCCGGCATTCCTGTTTGCCTTTGCCATGACAAAGATCGATGGTTCGCTCGGGGGTATCCTCAATTCGCTGACCCCGATCTGCGTAGTGATCACCGGTATTATTTTCTTTAAGGATAAGATACAGCCACAAAAGATCATTGGAGTTCTCACAGGCCTTTTGGGTCTTGTTTTACTAACGATCATGCCCGCACTTATGGGAGAAAAAGTGATCAGCTTCAATAACCTCAACTATACCCTGCTCATCCTGCTGGCAACTTTTTTATACGGGATAAATGTGAACATAGTTGGGCATTATCTCAAAGGTGTTAACCCGGTATATACTGCTACCGTTTCATTGGCTTTTATGACGATACCTACCGCTATTGTTCTCTGGCAACAAGGTTTCTTCCAACTCGATTTTTCTAATGCAACGTTGCAACGATCGCTCTGGGCCTCTATAGGTTTAGGAATAGCAGGAAGCGCAATTGCTACTGCTTTGTTCTATGTGCTGGTGCAAAGAGCAGGCGGGTTATTTGCCTCGCTGGTAACCTATGGGATCCCCTTTATAGCTCTTTTCTGGGGTTTTATTGATGGAGAAAATATCACGTGGATCGAGATCATTTGTCTTGGCCTTATTTTACTGGGAGTTTATCTTGCCAATCGGCCTGATAAAAAGCCTGGGCCTTCTTCCCCTTTGGGATCGGAAGAAACCTTTAGACAGACATGATCTCCTTTTCTTTTGCAGTCAGGTGTTTTTCTACACCGGAAGTATATTTATCGGTAACCTGCTGAACATCGGCTTCCGCATCTTTGGCCGCATCTTCGCTGAGGCCATTCTTTTGTAATTTTTTTATATGCTCAATAGCATCCCGGCGGATATTCCGGATAGCAACTTTTGAATGTTCACCTTCACCCTGGCATCTTTTTACCAGCTCTTTCCTTCTTTCTTCCGTAAGAGGAGGCAGGAATAAACGTATCAACACGCCATCATTTTGGGGATTGATCCCAATATTCGCAGCAATGATTGCTTTTTCAATGGGTTGCAGCATATTCTTTTCCCATGGCTGAATACTTAATGTACGGGCATCCATTACACTTATATTAGCCACTTGGTTGATCGGCATAGGAGAACCATAATAATCAACAACAATACCATCGAGCATCTGCGGGTTGGCTTTGCCCGCTCGTATCTTGACCAGTTCTGTCTCCAGGTGATTGATCGCTTTCTGCATATGGTCTTCTGCCACTGATATAATAGATTCAAGATCTTCTGACATATTGATGATTATTTGAGCTCCCATTGCCTGGGCTAGCAAATCTACTGAAAGTGAATAACCCGGTAACGACCAGGTCAAAAAAAATGCCACCGGAAGTGATCCGGTGGCAAAACAAAATTAAATGTCTTAGTTATTTTCTGCGACAGATGCTTCTTTGGCAAGCAGCACTACCTGCGAAGCAGGTTTTAGTTTGGCTTTCCCGTCGGCTTCTTTTGCCACTACCAGGTTGCGGCGGCGGTTCCCGTAATAAAGCAGACCTAAACCGCTAAAGGCAAGTGATAGCATCACTAACATAAGGTAATTAGGCCCTATTCCTCTTCCCAACCAGGCAAGCAGTATAAAAGCAATATTTATGCTTACACAAATAAAAGTAACAGCAGCATGGCTAAGACCCCTGTCGAGAAGAAGATGGTGCACGTGGTTACGATCGGGAGTAAATGGCGAACGGCCATTGAAGATACGGATGCTGAAGACACGCAATGTGTCCAGCAGCGGCACAATAAGGATAGCAAAGCCGATAGCAACTGCAGCAGGTACCTGTATAGCCACAAAAGGAGCATCAGAAACGTTGATGAATTTTATGACGAGGATTGAATTGATCAGCCCGATCATTAAAGAACCCGAATCACCCATGAAGATCTTGGCAGGATGATGATTGAATATCATAAAAGCAACCAGGCTACCTGCCATCGAGAAAGATAACAGGGCATAGGCCTGGTAACCAGTAGCAAAGAAATAGGAGCCAAATACCACCATCGTGAGAATACCCAAACTTGCAGCAAGCCCGTCCACACCATCGATGAGGTTGAAAGAATTGATCACGACAATAATGGTAAGATAAGAGAGAGCGAGACTGAAAGCTTCGGGAAGATCGGTGAAACCAAGAAGGCCATGCATGCTATAAAGACGGATACCACCGAGATGGATCAGGATAGAAGCTGCTATTATCTGGCCGATAAATTTTTTCGTAGCCGACAAAATCATCAGGTCGTCTTTAAATCCGAGGAAGAAGATGACAAATGCCGCGGCAAAAAAGGCAAGAAAAGGCTGAAGCTCTGAGCCAGGAACACCCTGGATAGAAAGCAAAGCAGCCAGCATAAAGCCGGCAAAAATGCCCACCCCGCCAAGCGAAGCTATCAGGCGGGTATGCACCTTCCTTTCGTCAGGTATATCATACAATTTCTTCTTCTCCGCAATCTGGAGGATCACAGGTATCGCAAGGAAAGAAATTATAAAAGCAACAGAAGCGGTCAATAATACATCCAACATCACCAGCAGTTTTAAAACGTCACAAAAATAGTATTTAACCTGTTATTTCCTACATTAAGCATAGATTTTTAATGCTTTACGCATTAAATTTGTGTAAAACACAGGATAAGTGAATTTGTAGGCAAGTAGATTTGATCCGGATGGATTTTTGTATTCAAAAAGATCGCACATTTGCTGCGCTGATCTTCTATTGGACCGGCAAGATACGAAAAGTTTAATAAGCGTTAACATTTATGGCTCAACTTACTTCTATTGCCTCCCAAATACGTCGTGATATAGTCCGTATGGTTCATGGTGCCAGCAGTGGCCATCCCGGTGGATCATTAGGCTGTACTGAATTCTTTACTGCACTTTACTTCAAAATAATGAAGCATGATCCGGCTTTCAATATGAATGCAACCGATGAGGATGTATTCATACTTTCCAATGGACATATCTCCCCCGTTTTTTATTCTACATTAGCCCGTTCAGGGTATTTTGATATCAAAGAGCTCGCCACATTTCGCAAGATCAATTCGAGATTGCAGGGCCATCCGGCGACGCATGAACATCTGCCCGGCATAAGGATCGCTTCCGGCTCACTGGGGCAGGGAATGAGTGTGGCGATCGGTGTGGCTTTTGCCAAAAAACTTAACGGGGAAAAAAATCTCGTTTTTTCCCTCCATGGGGATGGCGAGTTGAACGAGGGCCAGATATGGGAAGCTGTTTTATCGGCGGCTCATCATAAAATGGATAACCTCATCGCTACTATTGACTGGAACGGTCAGCAGATAGACGGACCCACAGACAAAGTAATGCGCCTGGGTAATATCCGGGAGAAATTTGATGCCTTCGGATGGACGACACTTGAAATGAATGGCAACGATATGAATGAAGTAGTAGCCACTCTTGAAAAGGCAAAAACCTTAACCGGCCAGGGGAAACCCATCGCCATCATGATGCATACCGCAATGGGAAAAGGTGTTGATTTCATGGAAGGGACGCATGAGTGGCATGGGATCGCTCCGAATGACGAACAATTAGCTAAAGCTTTGGCACAACTCCCGGAAACATTGGAAGATTATTAATCCTTCCAGAAAGACGTTAAAATACCGGTAAGACGGTGAGGTGGGAAGTGTTTGCTTCTAAATAACTTCTTGCCATCTTTCCGCCTCGGCTCACTGATCCACTATCGTTGGTAAGTCCGAAAGAGCATTCGTAATAATTGAATGTTCTTCCGGATTTATTGTCCCCGGTGCTATTCACTCCTTAAAGAGAACTCTTGTCCTGCCGCTTTCCGTGCGGGGATCCAGGATGCAAGTAATGCAATGAAGAAAACAGTGCCTCCTACCAGCAGGAAATCAGCCACCCTCATTTTTACAGGGAAATGGGTGATCATAAAAGAGCCGCCAAGAGGTACAAGATGGAATGTCGTTTGCAGCCAACCTATCAATAATGCCAATAACATACCCAATCCACCTCCTATCAGTGCGAGTAACATGCCTTCGCTTAAAAAGATACGCTGGATAAAACGTTTATGACCTCCCAATGCGTGGAGCACGCTGATATCTTTTTGTTTTTCCAGGACCAGCATGGTCAATGCACCGATCATATTAAAAGCTGCAACTACCAGGACGAGGCAGAGTATACCATAAATGGCCCAGCGTTCCATTGTCATGACTGAATACAGGCTCCGGTTTTGTTCATATTTATTTTGAACGAGATAATTTTCTCCGAATATGGGTTTTAGTTTCTTTTTTACGGCAGCAGAAGCAGAGGGATCCTTCAACGCTATTTCAACCCCGCTATATTCATCAGTCCTCCATTGCAACGCTTTTTTTATGAAGTCAATATTAGTGATGCCGTATTTATTGTCAAAATCCTGCTGGATAAGGAATGCCGCGGATGAGCGTATAGTGTCATTGCTGATATCTTCAAGCAGGTTGATCTGTTCTGTATGGCTTCTTTTCGGGAGGTATACTTTAAGCGTGAAAATATTCCTGTCGGCTACAATACCTAATGCGTTCTCTACTCCTACACCGAGCACCAGCTTGGGCGTGCTCTCATTTCCCAGGTCGTATAGACCGTTCACTAAATGGTCGGCTACGCCGGTGGTATAACGATAGTTCTCATCCACGCCTTTTAAAAAGACCACGGATTGATACTCCCCGTTCTGCACCAATGCTTTCTCTTCTGCCACCAGTGAAAAATTGCGGATGTCTGCTATTGTTTTTAATTGCTGTAACTGACCGGGTGTAACATTGATCGTTTTGCCTGTAGCCGGTAAAACCTTCAGGTCTGTATAAAAAGAAGAGTAAAGGGATTTGACAAGGCCTTCGAAACCGTTGAATACACTCAGCACCAATATCAGCGCTGCTGTACCTACTATCATGGCCACAATACTTGTCCATGCAATGATGTTGATGGCGTTGGTGGACTTCTTCGCCTTGAAATAGCGCCACGCAAAAAAAAAGTTCAAAGGTTTTAGGTGATTTAAAGGGTTATGGTGCAGAATAATTTATACTTAAAAGATAAAACGGGCATAGCCGGCCTCACCACTTTTATCCTGATAGCTTTTAAGTTTTATCTTTTTTGTCCTCCTCTATTTTTCGGAAGATCTCTTCCATTTTGAACACCTGGTCGAGCGTATCATCCTGGAAGAATTTCAAAACAGGTATGCTTCGTAACTGGTGCCTCACTTTTGCCGCCAGCTCTTTTTTTATCTCATGGTGACGATCATCTATCTTCTTTAGTGCGGAGGTCACATCTTTTACCTGGAAAAAACTCAGGTAAAACCGTGCCTCGAGCAGGTCCGGTGTTACTTTTACCGAAGAAATGGATACCATCCCACCATCGACCATATTCAGTCCCAACCGCTGAAAAATTATGTTCATCTCTTCATTCAGCAGCCCGGCTATTTGTTTCTGTCTTTTACCTTCTTCCATTGATTTATTATCCCCTTCCTTATACCTCTGCCGGCGTTAAAACTAGGCAGACGGTCGGCAGACGTTGTAAAATTAGTTACTTTGCTGCTTTGCAGCAGAAGCTATTTTAATGAAACAATACTCACGGATCTTCACCTACCTGGGCGCTTATAAAGGCAAGATAATTCTCTATTTCCTTTTTATACTGTTAAGCATTTTTTTTTCCATCATTTCGATTGGAATGCTGATGCCTTTTTTGCAGCTCATCTTTGTGGGCACTCCACCCCCCGGCAGCAGCAACAACTTTATCATAGAGTCTGTAAACAATTTCCTGAGTGATTCGATCACGACAAAAGGGAAAGTGTCTACCCTGGGGTTGATATGTATCCTGATGATCGTTTTCATTCTCTTAAAGAATCTTTTCCTCTACCTCTCTTACTATATACTCAATCCTTTGAAAAACAAGGTCGTCAACCAGTTGCGGGAAGATCTGTATGATAAAATATTAAAACTCCCGATCGGCTTCTTTAGTGAAAAAAGAAAAGGCGACCTGATGAGCCGGATGTCGAATGATGTGGGAGAAGTGGAAGGCTCTGTCGTAGGCACACTGGAAGGCTGGATAAGAGACCCCTTGACCATTATTGTAACGTTGACAGTACTGTTCCTTATAAGTGTACAGCTTACTTTGTTTATCCTTATACTGATACCCGTTCTTGGATTAGTGATCGGGCGCATCACGAAATCGCTTAAAAAACATTCACAGGAGGTCGCACAGAAAAATGGAGAAACGTTCTCCATCATTGATGAGACCCTCGGCGGTCTGCGGGTGATCAAGGCCTTTAATATCGAAAAACTATTGCGAGAGAAATTTTTAAAAACAAGCAATGAATTGCTGACAGCAAAAAATAATATCGCTTATCGTCGTGACCTTGCCTCACCCTTATCTGAAGTGTTGGGTGTACTGATGTTCACTATCGTTTTATATTATGGAGGAAGACTTGTATTGCGTGTTCCCTCCGAATTACTGGAAGCATCTGCCTTCCTGGGTTTCCTGGGTATTTTTTATAACATTATCAATCCCGCTAAATCCTTATCCACATCTTTCAGCAATATGCGGAAAGGTGCCGCGGCTATCAACCGGATCGAAGAGATACTGAAAACCCCTCTCACAGTGGATGATAACCCCAATGGAAAACAATTGTTGGATTTCAATCACCAGATAGAATTCAGGAATGTCAACTTCTCTTATGACGATGCCGTGATACTGGATAATATCGATCTTACCATCCAAAAAGGGAAGACGATTGCGCTGGTAGGCTCAAGCGGAGCCGGCAAATCAACCTTAGCCGACCTGGTACCAAGGTTCCATGATGTCAGCAGCGGCGAAGTGCTGATCGACGGACTGAACATAAAAGATTATTCACTCCGGTCTGTTCGAAGCCTCATGAGTATCGTTACACAGGAGCCGATCCTTTTTAATGATACCATTGGCCATAATATTGCGCTTGGATCGCCGGGAGCGACAGAAGAACAAATTACCGAAGCTGCCAGGATCGCTAATGCACATAACTTCATTATAAAGAAAGAGGGAGGTTACAAAAGTAATATCGGCGACCGGGGCTCCAAACTTAGCGGTGGCGAAAGACAACGTTTGACAATTGCAAGAGCTGTATTGAAAAACCCGCCCATACTTATTCTCGACGAAGCCACTTCTTCTTTAGATACCGAAAGCGAACGCCTTGTACAGGATGCCATCAATAATATGATGCAGAACCGCACAAGTATCGTTATTGCACACCGGCTCTCTACTATCCGTCATGCCGATGAGATCATTGTGCTTCAAAAAGGAAAAATAGTTGAACGGGGGACCCATGATCAATTATTACTGCAAAACGGATTTTATCGAAAGCTTGTCGAAATGCAGGAAGTGAAGTAAACTGCTGCAACATCCCTGATCAGGCAGAATATCGTATCTTACTTATTAAGAGTTTCTTATTATTTTTTTCTATGTATATCAACGATGCATGCCTGTAAAGACCATTATAATTAATTGCCGGGAAGGAAATGTGAACTCCGTCCAAAAGATGATGTCGATGATCAGTCCCGGAACAAAAGTGACGGATTCACCCGGTGATATTTTGGGTGCGGATAAAATAATCTTACCCGGTATTGGTCATTTCCAGAAAGCTATGGAGGCCCTGAACAGATACCGGTTGATTGAACCGCTGAATGAAGCGGTCCTGGTCAAAAAGAAACCTATCCTGGGTATCTGTCTTGGAATGCAGATCATGGCAGGTTCAAGTGAGGAAGGCAGCAGTGCCGGTTTAGGCTGGCTAAATGGAGAAGTGCTGAGATTTAAGAGTTCTTCCCGGGAACTGAAAATTCCCCATATGGGGTGGAATACGGTCGATTTTATAAAACAAAGCCTGCTAAATCGGGATATTCCCGATGGAAGTGAATTTTATTTTGCGCATTCCTTTCATTGGAGAAGCAGGGATCGATCAGAAATTCTGGGAGAAACAGAATACGGCACTTGTTTTCCCTCTGCTATAGAAAAGGAAAATATTTTCGGGGTCCAGTTTCATCCCGAGAAAAGTCATGATGGGGGAATGCAGCTCCTTCGAAATTTTGCGACATTATAGAAACCAGGGATATGTTCAGGCCACGTGTGATACCGGTATTACTTCTAAAAAATAAAGGGCTTGTAAAATCAAGGAAGTTCAAAACGCACCACTATATCGGTGACCCTATCAACGCGGTAAGGATATTTAATGACCTTAAAGCGGATGAGCTGATATTCCTCGATATAATGGCTACACGGGAGAACAGGTTGATCTCCCTAAACTTTATACGGGACACCGGCCACGAAACTTGCATGCCTTTTGCTGCTGGAGGAGGAATCAGGACACTGGACGACATCCGTGCTATCATTCAAACAGGGGCGGAAAAGGTAGTGATCGGAACAAAAGCGGCAGAGGATCCTGATTTTATCCACCAGGCGGCCGAAACCTTTGGTTCTTCGACCATCGTTGTTTGCATGGATTGTAAACGCAATTGGTTGGGGAAACTGCAGGTAATGACCCGTAACGGTTGTCATGCAACGGCGATACCCCCGGTGGATTTTGCTTTCGAGATGGAGCGGCAGGGAGCAGGTGAGATAATAGTGCAGTCGATGGAGAAAGATGGAATGATGACGGGTTATGATATATCGCTGACCCGGTCGATCGTAGAAGCTGTCAATATCCCTGTTATCGCATTGGGAGGTGCCGGAGACCTCAGCCATCTTAAGCAACTATACCAAAAAGCGGCTCCAAATGGCTTGGCGGCCGGAAGTATGTTTGTATATAAAGGCATACATAAAGGGGTTTTAATAAATTATCCCGAAAAAAAGAACTGTGTTTTTGATACCCCTGATTAAAACGATTTATCATTATAATTAACGCCTGACAAAAGAAATGACGCCCCGTCCCTACCAGCAATGCCAAAGGTGTGTAATGGATACATCGGATCCCTATATCAGTTTTGATAAAAATGGAATTTGTAATCATTGCAGTGAGTATTTTATGAATGTGAATGTTCTGGTCGAGCGAACCAGGCAGGAAAATGAACGGCTCCAAAGACTAACAGCCCGTATTAAAAGATCAGGAAAGGGAAAAAAGTTTGATTGTATACTGGGATTAAGCGGCGGAGTTGATAGTTGTTACACCGCTTTACTCCTTAAAGATCTGGGATTAAGAGTGCTTGCCGTTCACATGGATAACGGTTGGGATGCTGATTCCTCCGTAAGGAATATCAATAGTGTCATCGATAAGCTGGAATTGAACTACCAGAGCTATGTATTGGATTGGGAAGAATTCAAGGACCTTCAGCTGGCTTTCTTAAAAGCATCAGTACCCGAATTGGAAACTCCCACAGACATGGCTATCCCTGCCTGCCTGCATAAGATCGCCGCTGCTTACAGGATAAAATATATAATTAGTGGTGGAAATGTCCAAACAGAAGGAATACTTCCTAAAAGCTGGCATTACGATGCGAAGGACCTTGTGTACCTTAAATCAATACATAAAAGGTACGGATCGGGCAAGCTCAGAAACTACCCCTTGTTTGGTTACCCACAGGAGTTCTATTATAAATACTATCATGGCATAAAAACCATCTACCTGCTGAATCATGCCAACTATAATAAGAAGGATGCGATGGCAACGTTGAAAGAAAAAATAGATTGGAAAGATCCCGGCGGTAAACATTTCGAATCCCTGTACACCCGTTTTGTCCAATCATATATATTGCCTGAAAAATTCAATATCGATTACAGGCGGGCTACTTTTTCCACGCAAATATGTGCAGGTGAACTTTGCAGGGACTATGCTTTGGAGAAATTAAAAGAGCTGCCTTATGACCCGCAAACAGTGCAGAAAGAAAAAGAATATATCAGTAAAAAATTAGGGATTACAACAGCTGAATTTGAGCATATGATGAGAGCGCCTGTAAAGAGCTACAGGGATTATCCCAATAATAAAAGGAGCCTGGAGTCGATCTATAAACTATACAGGAAATTCAATAAGCCGCCTGTACTGGTTACTCTTTCTAGTTTTTCAGGACTTCGCGGCTGATCACTAGTTTTTGAATCTCGCTTGTTCCTTCACCGATCGTGCAAAGTTTTGCGTCACGATAATGTTTTTCCACAGGGAAATCCTTGGTATAACCATAACCACCGAAGACCTGTACGGCATCGTTCGCCACTTTAACGGCTACTTCGCTCGCATAATACTTTGCCATTGCGGCTTCTTTGGTCATGGGTTGTTTACGTTCTTTCAGATCACAGGCCTGTAAAGTGAGGAGGTCTGCGGCCGCTATTTCGGTTGCCATATCTGCCAGCTTAAAAGATATACCCTGGAAATTGGAGATGGGCTGGTCGAACTGGTAACGCTCCTGCGAATATTTCAACGCCGCTTCATAAGCGCCTTTGGCTATACCCAGGGATAAAGAGGCAATGGAGATCCTTCCTCCATCCAATATTTTCATGGCTTGTTTAAATCCATCACCGACATCTCCCAGGCGGTTACAATCAGGAATACGACAACCGTCAAATACCATCTCGGCTGTTTCGCTGGCACGCATACCGAGTTTATTTTCTTTCTTGCCTGCACCAAATCCTTTAGTTCCTTTTTCCACTACAAAAGCAGTGGAATTATTTTTAGCTCTCGGTTCTCCGGTTCTGCAGATCACTACAGCTATATCTCCACTTTTCCCATGCGTGATCCAGTTCTTGGTACCATTGATGATCCAGTCATCGCCTTCTTTTACGGCAGTGCATTTCATATTACCTGCATCGCTGCCTGTATTAGCTTCTGTTAATCCCCAGGCACCGATCCATTCAGCAGTAGCCAGTTTGGGCAACCATTTTTTCTTTTGCTCCCCGTTTCCAAAACTCAGTATATGCCCGGTACAAAGTGAGTTGTGTGCCGCGAGGCTCAGGCCAATGGAGCCACAAACTTTTGACACTTCTTCGATCACCGTTTTATATTCAAAATAAGATAGCCCCGCACCCCCATACTCCTCTGGTACCAGTACTCCCATTAATCCCAGTTTGCCCATTTGTTTGAATACCTGCACAGGGAATTCCTGGCTTTCATCCCATTCCATTACATAGGGTTTGATATGTTGCTGGGCAAAATCTCTTGCGGTCTGTGCTACCTGTTGAGTGAGTTCTGAAGATTGAAAGTTCATAGTTGCTGGTGATTGTTTTAATAACTATGCCACTCCATATTGTGGGGTGGCACAGTTTTGGGCCTCCAGGGGATTGGCAAGCAATCGTAGTTCAACTCTTTGACAAGCTCAGAGCTAACAACGGTGCAATCATTAGAGGCAGCTGCAAGGTAATGGAAAAACAATAAAACTAACAAGTGTTAGCCTTAGAAATTTTTAAGGGGTTGCTCGCTTATTTAAAATGGAGTGTGAGACCATCATATGCAAGGTGGATCCGATCAGGTAATTCTGCTTCAATGACCCGGTGTAAACCCAGTTGATGGGATATATGAGTAAAATAAGCGGTTTCAATTTTTAATTCTTGCACCTGTTCTATAGCTTCCCCCAATGTAAAATGAGAGATATGCTTTTGTTTACGAAGTGCATTTAGCACCATCACTTCACTACCCCTGATCTTCTCTTTCTCAGGCTCATCAATCCGGTTGGCATCCGTGATATAAGTGAATTTCCCAAACCGGAAACCCATCACCGGCATTTTCATGTGCCATACAAGGATCGGGATCACCGGGATATCCCCTACCAGGAAGGGCTCCAATGAAATAGTATTCATGTTTAATTCCGGGATACCCGGATACTTGGTATCGCTGAAAGCATAATAAAAATCTCTTCGCACGGCTTCCTCTGTTAAAGAGTCCGCATAAACATTGATAGGTCTCCTGGAAAAAAAATTATACGCTCGTATATCATCCAATCCCGCGAGATGATCTTTATGCGGATGGGTGAATATGACTGCATCGAGTTTCTTTACCTGTTGACGGAGCATCTGGTACCGAAAATCGGGGCCAGTATCCACAACAAGGGTCGTTTGTGCCGATTGAACAAGGATACTTGAGCGTAAACGGTTATCTTTTGGATCTTTCGAGGTACACACTTCACAATCGCATCCGATCATCGGCACACCGCTGCTGGTGCCGGTACCCAGGAATGTTATGGTAAGAGGGGGGCAAGACATGAATAGAATCAGCAATTAAAAATAAGCCCGCCTGACCACATAATAAAAAGATAAGGTAGTCGGGCAGGAAATAAGGAAGGACGTCGCTTTGTTTACTTTCTCATTTCTGATTCTTCATTACTCTGAGGTCCATTGCTTTCCGCTTCTAGCCTGGAGATGATCTCCGCATGGAGGTTGGCTGATCCTTCAGTAAGTATACTAACATCTATCTGGAGTTGAGGGATCAGGTCGATGAGGGTATTTATCCTTCCCTCTGTCTGCAGGAATTTATTCAGCACCACTACTTTTCTTTCTTCAAGTATGCAATAGCCGCTTTGAAAAGTACCACGTTCATAGCGTAATACATAACCGGCTTCTTTCGGGATCTCCTCTAGCTTATCGAGTGTGGCTTGCGTGTATTTCATAGTGAGTCGTGAATCGTGAATTGTTCCCGCAAATGTAAATCTACTGTTTTCCCGAAGGATCAAAAACCTTTCGTTCTTTTCCACAACCCGTTCACTTTTCACCATTCTCTATTGAGTCTACTTGCTCTGCATTTTTATCACCGGCACGATCATTTCTTCCAGGCTTACACCCCCGTGCTGGAAAGTGTTCCGGTAATAGTTCACATAATGATTATAGTTATTGGGATAGCATAGAAACCCGTCTTCCTTGGCAAATATGTACGATGAGTTGACCGTAGGCACGGGCAACCCCGCTTCTCTCGGATCGCGGAATGCCAGCACTTCCTTCGCTTCATAATTCAGGTTGCGGCCATGCTTATAACGCAGGTTGGTCGTCGTCTGCTTATCTCCCACGACTTTATAAGGTGTTTTTACCCTCACACTCCCATGATCGGTGGCGAGGACGATCTTGATATTTTTATCGGAGATCTTTTTCAATGCCTGGTGAAGAGGTGAATGTTCAAACCAGGAAGTGGTGATGCTTCGATAACTCATTTCATCCCCGGCAAGTTCCTTCAATACTTCCATTTCCGTCCGTGCATGACTCAGCATATCCACGAAATTGTAAACGATCACATTCAGGTCATTATTCAAAAGGTTATGGATATTATT
Organism: Chitinophagaceae bacterium; assembly: GCA_035526625.1. Lineage (GTDB taxonomy): Bacteria > Bacteroidota > Bacteroidia > Chitinophagales > Chitinophagaceae > JJ008. The sequence continues at coordinate 10,253 of DATLCB010000249.1, read as the reverse complement.
CACGAGGTCAAGACCCGCCTGGTTGTTCACCACTTTTGTATAGGATACTTTCAGGTCAGCTTTACCCAATCTTTTTAATTGTGCCCTGAAGAATTCTTCTTCGTGAAGGTTTTTCCCGCCCTGTTCATCATCATTTTTCCATTGTACGGGAAATTGCTTTTCAATATCTACCGGCAGCAATCCTGAAAAGATGGCGTTGCGGCAATATTGTGTAGCTGTTGGGAGAATGCTATAGAAGCTGTCTTCCTCCATTATGCGAAAGCTTTCAGCGAAAATGGGCTGGATGGCTTTCCATTGATCGAAACGCAGGTTATCGATAAGAATAAAGAACAAAGGAGTGCCTTTCTCGAGGTGAGGCAGCACTTTGAACTTGAATAGTGAATGGCTCATCACCGGTCCATCCGTACTCTTGGGTGACACCCAATTGGAATAATTCCTTGAAACAAACTTGAAGAACTCCGTATTCGCCTCCCCTTTCTGGCTTTGCAGCACTTCCTGCATTTCGGGACTATCACTTTTTTGCATCTCCAGTTCCCAATACACCAATTTCTTGTAGATATCCATCCATTCACTGTAATCAGGATTGCTGTTCAACGCCATAAACAGGTTACGGAACTGCTGCTGGTAAGCTGTAGTCGTCTTCTCAGCTACCAGTCTTTTATTGTCAATGATTTTTTTGAGGCTAAGCCATACCTGGTTGGGGTTAACAGGTTTGATCAGGTAATCGCTGATCTGTGAACCGATCGCCTCATTCATCAGGTTCTCGGTTTCGTTTTTAGTGATAAGGACCACGGGTAGTGATTGATTGACCTCTTTGATCTTGGCCAATGTTTCCAGTCCTGTGATCCCGGGCATACTTTCATCGATCAGCACTACATCCACGAGGTTATCCTTTACATAATCGATAGCATCAAAACCATTGGTAAAAGTTTGTACCTCGTATCCTTTATTTTCTAAAAAGAGTTTTTGCGACTGAAGACTTTCTATCTCATCATCTACCCAGATTATTTTTGCTATGGCCATGTAAAAGTTGGTGGTTTTAGTTTGTTGTTTGTAGTTAATCGCGGAAAGCTATCCTGTAAGTGTAGTGCCGGGGAGAGATCAATTCCCAAAGCACAAACTCAAAAGTAGCTTTTTAAACCCCGACATTGTATTTTTGTCGTCTTCCCTTAACAAAACAACAACAATGGTGCCTGTCCGCAAGATCATCAACGACCCGGTCTATGGTTTTATTACGATCGACCATCCATTGATCCTGCAGATCATTTCTCATCCGGTGTACCAGCGGCTCCGCAATATTCACCAGATGGCATTTGCTCATCTTGTTTACCCGGGCGCTGTTCATTCCAGGTTACATCATTCGTTAGGAGCTTATCACCTCATGTGTATCGCTTTGCAGGAACTAAAGAGCAAAGGCATCGACATTACGGCCGAAGAAGAGCTGGGCGCTAAAGTAGCCATCCTTCTTCACGATGTGGGCCATGGCCCCTATTCCCATGCACTCGAGCATGAATTGATAAAAGATGTAAATCATGAATCCATATCCATCCTGCTGATCAAAAAACTGAATGATGAATCCAATGGGCAATTGCAAACAGCGCTTGATATTTTTACTGATACTTATCCGAAAAAATTCCTGAGCCAGTTGGTTTCGGGTCAACTGGATGTAGATCGCCTGGATTACCTGAACAGGGATAGTTTCTTCACGGGCGTTTCCGAAGGCGTAATAGGATATGACCGCATACTGAAAATGCTTTGTGTAAAGGATGGCAACCTGGTCGTGGAAGAAAAAGCTATTTACTCCATAGAGAAATTCCTTGTATCCCGGCGGCTGATGTACTGGCAGGTCTACCTGCATAAAACCGTATTGTGTGCAGAGAAGATGCTGCAAAAGATCTTACAACGGGCCAAAGAAGTAAAAGCATCAGCACCCTCACCTTTTCTCACGATCTTTTTGGAAGGGAGTTCAAAAATGCAAAGCGATCTTCCCCAGTGGCTTTTTGAATTCTGCCAGCTGGATGACCATGATATCATGGGAGCTATCAAGTACTGGCAATTGCACGAGGACAAAATATTATCCCTGCTTTGCCGTTCTTTAGTGGAGCGGAATTTGCTAAAGGTGAAGCTTCAAGCCGAACCTTTTGATAAAGCCATGATCAGTGAAAAAAAGAAAGAGATAGCCGGTAAACTGGCTATCGATGAAACGGATGCGGAGTATTTTGTTTTTACCGGTGAAGCAAGTAATACCACTTACGACCCCGCAGACGAACGTATCAATATACTTTACAAGGACGGAACGATAAAAGACATATCAAAAGTTGACAATGCGCTCATACAGCATAGCCTGAGCGGCGCTGTTAAAAAACATTACATTTGTTACCCAAGGGTTTAAGGTTCGAAGTTTGAAGTTCGATGCGAGGCAACCCTTGTACAACTTCAAACATCAAACCTCAAAGGCGAGCATTATGCAATTTCCAGCTTCTCAAATAGCGCTGATAGTAACAGGTAAAGTTGAAGGTGATCCTTCAGCAACCGTTTCTTCTTTTGGAAAGATCGAGGAAGCCGCCGCGGGACAGCTTGCTTTTTTTGCCAACCCCAAATACGAAGAATTTTTATACACGACCGGGGCCTCCGTTGTGATCGTAAATGAAGATTTTGAATTAAAACAACCCGTCAATGCCACACTTATCCGGGTACCGGATGCTTATACTGCATTTGCAACGCTGCTGAGCAAATACCAGGAGATCATCCAGCAACAATTGACAGGTGTCCAGGAACCCAGTTATATCGCCAAAACTGCTACCTATGGTCAACAGGTCTTTATTGGCGCTTTTGCCTATATCGGCGAAAATGTAAAAGTGGGTAACAATACCAAGATCTATCCTAATGCTTATATCGGTGATAATGTCATCATCGGTGATAACTGTGTTATACATCCCGGCGTAAAGGTTTATCATGATTGCCTCCTTGGCAATTATGTAACTGTTCATGCGGGTACTGTTATTGGCAGCGATGGATTTGGTTTTGCACCGCAGGCCGATGGAAGTTTGAAAAAAGTGCCACAGATCGGGAATGTTGTAATTGAAAATAATGTAGAGATCGGCGCCAATGCTACTATCGACAGGGCCACCATGGGCTCCACGATCATTAAAAGCGGCGCCAAGCTGGATAACCTTATCCAGATCGCACATAATGTGGAGGTAGGCAACTTTACTGTTATCGCCGCGCAGGCAGGCGTCAGTGGCAGCACTAAAATTGGTAAAGGGGTAATGATCGGCGGCCAGGCAGGTCTTGCAGGACATCTTCATGTTTCAGATGGCTCAAGAATTAATGCACAAGCTGGTTTGGGCAAATCATTAAAAACACCGGGGACGGCCGTCACAGGCTCCCCGGCATATGACTATAATAAAGCTATCCGCAGCCAGTCAATGGCCCGCAACCTGCCGGAGTTGGAGAAAAGGATACAGGAACTGGAAGCACTTGTAAAACAATTGCAGGCAGAGAAAGTAACTTAAGCACAGCCCCATTACTTCAACAATGAAAATCTGTGGCTTCACCTTTGTTCGCAATGCGGTAAAATATGATTACCCCGTCATTCAATCTATCAGGTCGATCCTTCCCATCGTAGATGAGTTTGTCGTAAACGTTGGCAATAGTGATGATGAAACATTACAGCTTATCGGCTCGATCGGTTCACCCAAGATCAAAATATTCCATTCTGTATGGGATGAATCGTTGAAAGAAGGTGGCAGGGTACTGGCCGCAGAGACAGATAAAGCGCTCGCTCATGTCTCCCCTCATTACGATTGGGCTTTTTACCTGCAGGCGGATGAAGTAGTGCATGAAAATGATCTTGGAAAGATCGTCGACTCTGCTCACAAATATGCTAATGATAAAAAAGTGGAGGGCCTGCTGTTCAAATACATTCATTTTTATGGGACCTATGATTATATCGGTGATTCAAGAAGGTGGTACGGTAACGAGATAAGAATGATAAGGAACAACAGGAATATCGTTTCGTTCCGGGATGCACAGGGTTTTCGAACGAGGGAAAATAAAAAACTGGCCGTAAAAAAAATCGATGCCCATATCTACCACTATGGTTGGGTTCGTCACCCTCATAAGCAGTTAGAGAAACTCAACAGTTTTTATACTTTATGGAACGGTGAAAGTTATACGGCCCCTGCTATTGACGATGAACAACAGTTTGATTTTTTCAAGGATGTGGACTCACTGGCCATTTTCAAAGGGAGCCACCCCTCTGTGATGAATGAGAGGATAAAACAAAAGAACTGGCAGGTAAACTTCGATGTGAAAAAGAAAAGGTTTTCGCTGAAAGATTCCCTGCTCTACCGCTTTGAAAAACTGACCGGTAAGCGACTTTTCGATTACAGGAATTACCGTATCATCTGAGCGGCAATATTCACTTTCAGCTAACCCTTATCTTTGTCTTTATGATTACATCTGCAGAAAATAAGAGCTATATTTCGGGTATCATGTCGCCTCATTTTAATCCTGATAAACAGCATACGCTGAAGTCTCCTGTAAGTATTTCAGGTACTGGTTTGCACACAGGAGTTATGGCCGACCTTACCCTTAAACCTGCCGCTTCTGGTTTTGGTTTCCAGTTCCAGCGCATCGATCTCCCGAACCAGCCGATCATAAAAGCTGATTGCGACCTCGTAACGGATGTAAGCCGGGGTACCACGCTGGAATCTAACGGCGCCAAAGTAAGCACCGTCGAACATGTGCTGGCTGCTCTTGTAGGAATGGGTATTGATAATTGCCTGATCGAAGTGAACGGACCCGAGATCCCGATCATCGATGGCAGTTCACAACCTTTTGTAGAGATCATTGAAGAAGCTGGCGTAGTAGAACAGGACGCAGCCAAAGTTTGGTACAGCATCGATGAGAATATCTACCATTACGATGACAGCAAACGGGTGGAAATGGTGGCGATGCCTTCGATGGAATACCAGGTGACGACCCTGATCGATTTTAATTCGCCGGTGCTGGGTACGCAACATGCGGGGCTGAAGCATATGCGGGATTTCAAAGAGGAAATAGCTCCCTGCCGCACTTTTTGTTTTTTACATGAGCTGGAAATGCTGATCGATAATAACCTGATCAAAGGCGGCGATGTGAAGAATGCTATTGTGATCGTTGACAAACCCGTTGACGATGCTGAAATGGACCGCCTTAAAAAGATATTCAAGAAAGATAAGATCGAGGTGAAGAGCGAAGGCTACCTGAACAACCTCGAACTGCGTTTTCCCAATGAGCCGGCCCGCCACAAATTGTTAGATGTTATTGGTGACCTGGCCCTGATCGGGTATCCTGTTAAAGGACGTATCATTGCCAACCGGCCGGGTCACAGCACCAATGTCGAGTTTGCCAAAAAAATAAAACAATACATCAAAAAGAATAAACACACCAGAGGGGTGCCGGTGTATAATCCCAATCAACCCCCCATCTACGATCAGCAGTTCATTGAAAAGACCCTGCCTCATCGTTATCCCTTTGCATTGGTCGATAAGATCATTGAACTTAGCGATACGCATATCGTGGGCGTCAAGAACGTCACTTTTAATGAATGGTTCTTTATGGGTCATTTCCCTGGCAACCCAGTAATGCCGGGTGTGTTACAGATCGAAGCACTTGCCCAATGTGGTGGTATACTTGCTATCAATCTCAGCGGGCAGGGCCAATACGATACTTATTTTTTGAAAATAGACAATTGCAAGTTCAAGCATATGGTACGCCCTGGAGATACGCTTATCCTTAAAATGGAATTATCCACCCCGATCCGCCGGGGTATCTGCGAAATGAAAGGCACGGCGTATGTAGGTAATAAAGTTTGCGCGGAAGGCGACCTCGTAGCACAGATCGTAAAGAGGTAAACATCCAAAACTTATCCATAAAAGCTTTGGTTGCCGGGGCTTTTTCATTAGGTAAAAACAGAACAGATCCTCCTTAAAAAAAGGCTTTAAAATTGGGGTCAGCAGGCCTTATTTCAGTACATTTGTGAGTTACAATTTTTCCCCATTTTACGAGAGGATTTCATTCAAATTATGACCACAGAAGCAAAAGAAAAAGCCGCGGCCATATCAGCCGGTTATAGCGCTGATAGTATACAAGTTTTGGAAGGTTTGGAAGCTGTACGGAAGCGCCCGGCAATGTATATCGGCGATGTGGGAGTTAAGGGACTTCATCACCTGGTCTATGAAGTGGTGGACAATTCCATTGATGAAGCGCTGGCAGGTTATTGCAAGAACATTACGGTAACCATTCACGAGGATAATTCAATTTCCGTTGAAGATGACGGACGCGGTATCCCTACAGCTATGCACAGCAAAGAAAAACGAAGTGCATTGGAAGTAGTAATGACCGTATTGCATGCCGGCGGTAAATTCGATAAAGGCTCTTACAAAGTATCGGGAGGTTTGCATGGCGTCGGTGTAAGCTGCGTGAATGCGTTAAGTAAGTTGTTACATGTAACGGTAAATCGTGACGGCAAGATCTTTGAACAGGAATATAAGATCGGTGTACCGCAGTATCCTGTCCGTGAAGCGGGTCTAAGCGAAAGAACAGGGACCAAAGTGCATTTCTGGCCCGATGATTCCATTTTCATTACCTCCATTTATAATAAAGATATTCTCGAAGGTCGTCTACGTGAATTATCCTATCTCAACCGCGGTGTACGTATCATACTCAATGACCAAAGAGAAAAAGAGGAGAATGGCGAGAACTATACAAATGTTTTTTACAGCGAAGGTGGTATCGTGGAGTTCGTCGAGATGCTGGATAAAAGTGCGGGCCGCAATTCACTCATTCCAAATGTGATTTTCGTTGAGGGAAAAGATGATCAGACGAATGTGGCGGTGGAAGTAGCATTAAGCTATAACGATAGCTACAACGAACACATCTATTCCTACGTAAATAATATTAATACCATTGAAGGCGGCACCCATGTATCCGGCTTTCGCAGGGCGCTGACCCGGGTATTTAAAAGTTATGGTGATAAGAATGGTTTGTTTGAAAAAGCCAAGGTGGAGATCGAAGGTGATGATTTCAGGGAAGGACTTAGTTCCATCATCTCAGTAAAAGTTCCAGAGCCACAATTTGAAGGACAAACCAAGACCAAACTTGGCAATAACGAAGTAATGGGAGTGGTTGATTCCACTGTCTCAAGAGCTTTGGAAGCTTACCTGGAAGAAAATCCAAGGGAAGCAAAGAATATCGTGGCTAAAGTTATACTTGCGGCACAGGCAAGGGCGGCTGCGAGAAAAGCAAGAGAATTGGTTCAAAGAAAATCGGTTCTCACTGGTGGAGGTTTACCCGGCAAATTGGCTGACTGCTCCGACCGTGACCCTGAACGTTGCGAATTGTTCTTAGTTGAGGGTGATTCAGCAGGCGGTACGGCTAAACAGGGACGTGACAGGAGTTTCCAGGCGATCCTTCCTTTACGTGGTAAGATCCTGAACGTAGAAAAAGCCATGGAACACAAGATCTATGATAATGAAGAGATCCGGAACATGTTCACGGCGCTCGGTGTAAAGATGGGAACAGCAGAGGACCCTAAGGCCCTGGACCTGTCAAAACTCCGTTATCACAAACTGATCATTATGACGGATGCCGATGTTGACGGTTCGCATATTGCTACGTTGATCCTTACATTTATTTATCGTTATATGACCGAACTGGTGGAGCAAGGCTATGTTTATATTGCACAGCCCCCGCTTTATTTAGTGAAGAAAGGAAAAGAACAGGCTTATGCGTGGAATGAAGAACAGCGCAAAGGATGGGTGGAAAAGTTCGGAGGTGAAAAAACCGATTCAGTGAATGTGCAACGTTACAAGGGACTTGGTGAAATGAATGCCGACCAGCTTTGGGATACCACGATGAATCCGGGAACCCGGACTTTAAAAAGGGTAACTATCGAAAGCGCCGCAGAAGCAGACCGCATTTTCAGTATGTTGATGGGTGATGAAGTGGCGCCCAGGAGGGAGTTTATTGAATCGCATGCTAAATATGCTAAACTCGACATATAAAAGACCTGGTATTTAAAATAAATCATAAAGCCCCAACACAGGGGCTTTGTTATTTTAGATAAGCTGGCCAGATTTTTTAAATGACAGGATGAATTTTGTTCCCTTGCCTTCTTCCGATTCCACATCGATTTTCACTTTATTCGCTTTAAGGATCTGGGCGGCCACTGCAAGACCAACACCGAGCCCTCCTGTTTTCCTGGTAAAGAATGGCCGGAATATATTTTGAATGTCCCCTGGCGCTATCCCGCACCCATTATCTTCAATTCTTAAGTGGTAATGATCATGAAGAGAGGTTGTAACCAGTCTTAATACTCCTCCATTTTCCTTCATGGCATCGATTGCATTAATAATAATATTGGTCAGCGCAATTTTTATTCCCGGGTGTTTTTCTATGATGCTTTGATCCTGCAGTGAATAATCTTTTTGGACAAGAATATTTTTTAACCGGAGGCGATCACCGGCCATTGTCAAAACTTCTTCCAGCACCTGTTGTACTGAACTTCCTCCTTCGCTCTTCAGTTTGGGTTGCTTTACCAATAATTCAGAAACAAGTACATTGATCCGTTTGGATGCCCGCAATATAATATCGAGATAATCCTGCTGGCCTTCACTGGGATTCATTCGCTGAAGCATTTCTACTGCCAGGTTTATATTGGTCAGTGGATTCCTTACTTCATGGGTAAGGGCTGCTCCAAAAGCCGAAGGTTTCGGTAAAGCCTTGTGAATGCCTGGGAAATAGCGTACCGGTTTAGTTCTGCTGATAGTAGTGAGGTTCATATGAAAAGTTTGAGGCGTGTTCAACATTTATAATGAATCGACGATCAAGTTATATCAAAACACCTCCCTCTTTGTTACACATAAATGTGATTAAGTTGTATAATTCCTATGTTGGAACCCGGGCAATTACTTCCTTAGAATATTTTGAAGATCCTCACTGTTCTAACCCCTATGTCCACCAATGATTTAGCCCTTTTCTAAAACCCTTTACAGGTCAATCAGCAATTTTTCCTTCCCCCTCCGGGCCAAAACCGGTATTTTTGGCAATTACTAACTCAAAAACTATTGACCATGTCTGATGTAAAAATTACAGCCTACAATGTAAAAACGAAAGAGAAAGGGGTAGAGATGCTGGATGCCGTGATCACAAAAACAGCCAAAGGTGCTTATATGGCCCAGGGTCATGACGGGAAGGGTAACAAATTGACTACCCTGATGGGAGAAGAAAAGGCAATGGCAGCCATTAAAGCGGGAATAGCCAAGCAAAGCTGGTAAGTATAAAACCTAATTTTTTTAAAGCCCGTCCGCCAGTTGGCGGACGGGTTTTTTATTGTTTGGCTACGCGGAAAGTTTGCCGCTCATTACCTGCTGATACTTCCACGAGGTAAAGTCCTCTTGCAAAATTCCCTGGTCGCAGATCAATGATCATCTTCTGCACAAACCCCGTAGCGGTTTGTTTCAATTGCTTTACTACCCTGCCGGTTCCATCAAATACTTTCACGGTCAATTCTTCGCCATCCTTTTCCTGTAGCACCAGGTTAAATATTCCAGCGGAAGGATTGGGATATACCTGCCATGGTATATCATTCGTAAAGCTAACCGGCCGTACAGGTGAATAGGTGAAGCGTCCATTCCTGTCGATCATCTTCAGCCGGTAATAATGCACGCCGTTTTTATTGGGTTCAAGATCGGTAAGACTATAGCGCTGTACTGCTATCGAATTTCCATGGCTGGGCAGTTGACCGACATGCATGAAACGATTCTGCTGATAATCCGTATTTCCCCTGGCAACTTCCACTTCAAAACGATCTACATTAAGTTCTTCTGCAGTCGTCCATTCGAGTAACACATCGTTGCTATTCATTTTTTTCGCGGTGAACGACAAAAGTTTGAGTGGTAGCGGTGTCAGGCCGTTCACGCCGCCGTTGTTCAACCAGAACTCCGAGAATTCTTTCACCTTGAATTCTGCATAATATCCCCTGTCAAACGGGACGATCCTTGTCCTGGCTGAAGGGATAAAAAGATAATTGCCGGTCGTATTATCAGCTAATGTCCCGTTCTCTTTACTGGTGTCAATATCATTATACTTGGTCACGCCGAGTTCATAGGCCATAGTTGGTTTGAAACAAGTCGGACAACCCGTCGCATTGATCAATGCTTCCGTTTCAGTGTCGAGGAAATAAAAACGAACGGTCGCTGAGTCAG
>DATLCB010000248.1:0-11160 GCA_035526625.1 Chitinophagaceae bacterium | reverse complement strand
ACATACCGACGATATCTCCTCCCAACGCAAGCAGGAATAGAATGAGCCAGGGATCTTTTTTCATGCGTCTAAGGTTAGGGTTCTATCCAGGCTTCGTTTTCTTTTATCAGGTTGATAAGTTCCTGTACGGCCACTTCACTCTCCACATTCCTTTTCATCACTTCTTTTCCTTTGTATAACGTGATCTTACCGGGGCCACTGCCTACATAACCGAAATCCGCATCGGCCATTTCACCAGGACCGTTCACGATGCATCCCATAATGGCAATCTTCACCCCTTTTAAATGATTCGTTACTGCCCTGATCTTTGCGGTCGTTTCCTGCAGATCAAATAATGTGCGCCCGCAACTGGGGCAACTGATATATTCCGTTTTAGAGATCCTCGTCCTTGTCGCCTGCAGAATGCTGAATGCAGTATTGTTAGTGAACTGGTAGCTGTCTTTTACTTCAAGATAGGTCTTTCCCTTTGTCATGGTAGTTTCCATCTTTGCTTTACTGTTATAACCAAGACATATTCCGTCTCCCATTCCATCAAGAAGCAAAGCACCGGTCTCGGTGGCAAAATGAATAAGATGTTCATCCGGTGTTTGCCAACCACTGTCGGTGATCAGTACGACCGGATTTTTGATATCACTGTCCATCAATTCCATGAACTTGCGGCGCACAGACTGCATCGCATTTTTATTTGTAGAACTCAGGCAAATAACAACCGCAGGGTCATTTGCTATTTTATCCAGAGAATCATTCTCGGTGGGTACATTAGTATTATAACAATCGACCATTACAAAATTTAGACTGCTCCTGTGTTCGGCTTCTGAATACCCGTTATCACTGTAGATCGGAAAATATTTCGTTTTATCTTCAGCCAATTGCCAGGAAGCGGGGTAAACGATCACCTTCAGGGTTCCGGGCAAAGCAAAATTCAATAGCTGGTTCCCCGTAAAAACATAATCCGCCGCAGCATCGCTAATAGTCCATTTATCTGTCTTTTCATCGAAGCTGTAGCCGATACTTTGCAAATGAGCAGGCGTTATCTTTTCTATCTTACTGAGATCAGCTATTACCACCGGCACATGTTTGCCACCAATATTGTCAACAGCAAAAGTTTCTCTTCGTTGATAGTTGAATGGATCATAGGGAAGTCGGGAAGCTGGCAAGTCCGAAAGACCGGAAGACTTCCCCTGGCTTTCGGTCTTTCCGACTTTCGGTCTGCTTTCCTGATATCTCTTTACAAGATCTTTACAAACAGGGATCTCAAACTCCGGGTCTTCGGTCAATGACACCCGGATCGTATCACCTATGCCGTCTTCCAGTAACGAGCCAATACCAACTGCTGATTTTATTCTTCCATCTTCCCCATCACCCGCTTCTGTAACACCGAGGTGCAGCGGGTATATCTCAGCAAACTCATCATTCATTGTTTTGATCAGTAAGCGATAAGCCTGTACCATTACCTGCGGGTTGCTGCTCTTCATGCTTAGTACGATATTGTGGTAGCTCTCTGCTCTTGCTATCCGTAAAAATTCCATAGCGCTTTCAACCATCCCGGTAGCTGTATCACCATAACGGCTCATGATACGGTCGCTCAGCGAACCATGATTGGTGCCAATACGCATTGCTGTCCCGTACTCTTTACAGATCCGGACGAGCGGGGTGAATCGTTCCCTTATCCGGTCGATCTCCTCTGCATACTCAGCGTCGGTATATTCTATCTGTTCAAATTTTTTCTTGTCAACGTAATTGCCAGGGTTCACCCGCACTTTCTCGATGATCCGGGCGGCTATTTCGGCAGCATTGGGAGTAAAATGTATATCGGCTACGATGGGAGTATGATAACCTCTTTTGCGCAGTTCATTCTTTATATTCAATAAATTCTCCGCTTCATTCTTTGAAGGGGCCGTAATACGGATCAATTCGGAACCTGCTTCAATGCAACGGATGCTTTGCTCCACAGTAGCGATCGTATCCATCGTATCTGTTGTGGTCATCGTTTGCACCCTGATTGGATGACCCCGATAGCCATCGGGGTTACCCAGCAACAGGTCTCCTATTTTTACTTCCCTTGTTTTGAGACGATTATATTCTGTAAGTGATCCGCAATAAAGCTGCATGAGCAATGTGCTAATTAGAGCGTCAAAGTTAAGCAATTGATCTCCCTAAAGAGTCTCATTGGCTTACTCCAAACAGCTGAATGGATAAATTAACATTACCAGTCTTTGGCCTGTGATCCACCCATGCGACTCTTGGCTTTCTGCAGTCTTTGCTGCACTTCTTTTTCTTTTTGCTGAAGCAGATTTAGTCGTTGTTCTGCTTCTTTTTGGTTCATTTTTGATTGAGGCTGCTTTTGTTTTTTGGGGTCCTGCTTCTTGTCTTTCTTATCATCCTTTTTGGGCGGCGGAGTTTTTTTCTTCAACTCCAGCAAAGCTTTTTGAAGATTCTCCCGGGCTTCTTTATCATTTGGCTCGTTACGCAAAGCATTCTTATATGCTTCAATGCTCTCTTCCAGGTTCTTTTGCTGACTTAATATCACTCCTTTATTATAAAAGGACCGGGAACGGATATCCTTTATTTCTGTCTCGCGGCTTAACGCAGTAAAAGCTTTAGCGGCTTCCACTTTCTGATCCAGCCTGTATAATGTATTACCCTGGTTGAACTTTGCGGTGGTATTGGCCGGATCTGCCTGCAAGGCCTTCCCATATTCCACAGCCGCTTTATTGAATTCCTGGTTCTTATAAAACGCATTCCCGGCCTGTATCATTTTCTCCGTCTCCTTTGACTGGCTATGGGAGCTGCCTGCTACCAATAATGATATGATCACCAGTTGAGATCTCATGCGGTTCTTCTTTTTCGTTCAGAGATAAAGTTCTCGATCAGTAACAAAACAAACATCGCTCCAGCAAACCATATGTAGAATGTATGGAAACTCATCAATGACATATCATTGAAAGCTTTCCTGTCGATCTGCGATAGATGGGCCTTCATAGCCGATACAGCCGCGTCACTTCCCTGGAGGTTGATATAAAGCCCGTTTGTTTTTTCGGCCACAGACCTCAATACCTCCTCATTTAGTTTGGAGATAACAATGTTGCCGGCTTCATCTTTTTTATTCTCACCGGTTGCCGGGTCAATGATCATAGACCCTTCCGTAGAACCAACACCCACGGTATTGATCATGACTCCCTTGCCTGACAGATCATTTGCCGTCTTTACCGCTTCTTCATCATGCGCTTCTCCATCCGAGATCAGGATAATGCTTTTGAACCGGTTGCCTGTATTGGCAAAGGCCTGCATACTCATGTCCAAAGCTTCGCTTATAACCGTGCCCTGTTGAGGTACTGCGTCGGGGTTCGCTGCCGAAACAAATAATTTAGCGGCTCCATGATCAGTGGTTAATGGCATTTGCATGTAAGCTTTGCCCGCAAAAAGTATGAGTGCGATCCTGTCGTCCTGCATTTCATCCATTAGTTTGATCACGAATTGCCTTGCCCTTTCAAGCCTGCTTGGTGCGAGGTCTGTTGCCAGCATGCTTTTACTAACATCCAACGCTATGGCAATGTCGATGCCTTTTCTTGTATTACTCTCAGCGCCGCCATGTTTGCCGGGATTCATCGCGGCGATGATACCGGCTGCCAGAGCCACGCATACCAATACAAATTTTATGTAAGAAGACCTTTGTGAAAAATTGCTGATAAGTCCGTCAACCAATTTTTCATCGCCTATTCTTTTTTTTATCTTTTTCTTCCAGAATTGCCAGGCAATAAAAAGCAGTACGGCAGCTATTAATAAAAGCCAGAGCCAACTGTTTTGTTTATTTTGAAATTGAAACATGTGTCTATTGAAGCTTGCAAGAAAAGTACCAAGTTCAGCAATCAGGGAGTTACAGCAATGGCAGGATATACTATATCTTTTATCCTACATTTTTCCCTCGAAAAAACCCTGTTCCTTTAAAATATCTTTCAGCATTTTGATCCGCACTTTCATCATATCAAAATTCCTGTCGGGCGATTCGATATTCAGCACAAAGAAATAAGGATGATTGTTCTCTTCGATCCATCCGACGATCCAGCCCAGCGCATGATCATTCTCGGTAAAACCCCATCCTGTTTTATACCCGAGCCTGTAATTAGCATTATTCTCAAATAACATAGCTCTTTTCACTATTTCCTGGTAGCTTTTGAAAAAGGGAAGTTGATCAAAGTATAATCTCTTCACAAGCCCCAGTTGCTGATCGGGTGTGACCTTAATGGAATTATCCAGCCAAAAACTGTCAACAGCAGTTTTGATCCTCACCTGCTGATCTTGTTTTGTAGCGCCATACTTCAGACTATCGAGCCACAATTCCATCGTATCCTTCCCGATCCTCCTGGCTACTTCCTGGTAATAGTTAACAGCCGATACCCTGAATGCTTCATACATGGTCAGATCTTTGTTCCATTCCGCAACCCGCCTTTTTACACCATCCCATTTTATCACCATGCTGTCATTAATGATCTTACCGGTTTGGAGACCGATCAGTGAATTAACGATCTTAAAAGTGGAGGCCGGGAGGTAACTGCTATCGCGATAACGGCTCAGGTTGTACACAGTGAATTTTCCTGTTGCATTATTCATCAGCGCAAAACAACCTTCTACTTTATTCTCTTCAAAATACTTCTTCAGCCCTGCATCCTGTTTTACATTATTGGGTGAGCAGGAGAAAAATAATATAGCTATGATCAAAAAGAAAGCGATCCGCTTCATCTGGTAAACAAATTTCGGCAAAGTTAGCCGTTGTGGGGATATGGGTTATCGGCTCTACCAGGGGTCACTTTAGCAGGAGGGTATTTAAAATAAAAAATCCCGGCCTTCGACAAGCTCAGGATGACCGGGATGATAAAACTCTTTGATATCCTTATTAAAGATAAAAGCCGCCTTTTTGCTTTACATGCCTTACTCCGTTACAATCCCTTTTGGTAGCCGCGCAGGAGCTTAATGCAAACATCACTGTTGCGATCAAGGCCAGGCAAAGAAATAATTTTTTCATACTTTTTAAAAGTTGGGTCAACAAATTAATTGAGGAAATTCCAAAGGATTGTTGGGGGAATAGAGTTAGATCATCGATCTAGAAAACGAAAATAATACCGGGTTATTGCTTCTCATAGTTTTTGATGATATTTTTTCTTCCGCCAAATGGGAAAACTACGAATTCCCCTATAAATGATTTAAATCGTGGGTAAAAACACACAGAAGCGCTCAAAGGGTAAGGAATACCACGATTCATCACGCTCCAGATATCAATGATCAAATAGATTATCATTATACGGGATGAATTGGAGCTAAAATTGATTAGACATTGTACCGGGCATATTCCTTCAACTTCCAAAAATATCAGACGAATGATCTCAAAAAGTAGCCTTCTATTCAATCGAAAGCTAAGGCTACCTACCTATATGACATTGACGGATATTTTTAAAAAGAATTCAATCCTCAAAAGATATTATTTCAAAACATTACTGGTTATTGGTATTATTTGGACCTTCTTTGACTATTCACGTTTCCTTACCCTAAGATTGACAGAGAAAAGCGAACAGTACCCCTTTACTCAATCCGACCAGGGCATTTTTATTCTGCGCCTTATACTGGGACTAATAGCCTATTCTGCCATGGCTTATATGCTCATATTCCCCTTAAAAAACCTGCTTAGAAAGTATCCCTTATGGCTTAATTTCTTTTTCAAAACCGTGATTCTTTGTGTTGCAACAGCACTCTATGCCATCTTGTTTTTCTATGTTATTTATGTTTTCGTGTATGGCAGAAACCTGGTCAGCGCCTCTCATTCTCTTTATTATTACGCCTTTCAAACAACATGGTTGCTTAATTATGTGGAAGCAAGGTTATTGCTTTACATTATCACACTTCTGATCCTCGAAATAAATGAAAAGTATTCTCCTGGTGTATTCACAGATATATTTATCGGGAAATATTTAAAACCAAAAGAGGAAAAAAGAATTATACTTTTCATTGACCTGAAAAATTCGACCCCGATCGCTGAAAAGCTGGGGCACCAGAAATATTTCTTTTTTATCCGGGACTTTATTCATCATATCTCCCTCGCGTTGCTAGAATATGACGGTCTTATTTACCAATATGTTGGCGATGAAGTGGTGGTTTCCTGGTTATCTACTAAAAGCAATAAACATAAATGCATCCAATCTGTAGTAAGAGCCCGGCGTATCATTCAAAAGGAAAGTGATTATTACAGGCGGGAGTATGGCATCGTACCCGAATACAGGATCGGTGTCCATTTGGGTTTCGTTACGGTGGGAGAGATCGGTATTGTAAAAAAAGATCTTACGATGAGTGGAGATGCAATGAATACCACCGCCAGAATAAGAACCATGACCGGTGAATTAAATGAGAAATTTATCGGCTCCGCGGATTTTGTAAAAAATGTCGGGCTTAAAGACTTCCAGATCGAAAGTCTTGGGATGTTCGATCTTAAGGGGAAAGAATTACCGCTGGAACTTTTCGCAATAAAAATTTGATGCTATGCGAAGCTTTCTGCTTCGCAGATTTAAACCGTTGCCTTTGGCAACTCTTTCAATACCCCTAATTCCCTACCCACTTTAGCAAATGCAGCGATCGCTTTATCCAAATGCGCCTGCTCATGCGCCGCACTTAACTGCACCCTGATCCTTGCTTTATCCTTGGGAACAACAGGGAAAAAGAAGCCGATCACATAAATACCTTCATCTAAAAGTTTGGTGGCAAAATTCTGCGCCAGTACGGCATCATACAACATGATAGGAACGATGGGGTGATCACCGGGTTTGATATCAAAACCTGCTTCGGTCATTTTGCCGCGAAAATATTTTGTATTGTATTCTAGTTTATCCCTGAGTTCTGTTGTTTCCGTCAGCATATCCAGTACGGCGATAGATGCCCCTACAATGGATGGCGCCAATGTGTTGCTGAATAAATAAGGTCTTGACTTCTGCCGCAACATCTCGATGATCTCTTTTCTCCCCGAAGTAAATCCACCCGATGCTCCACCCAACGCTTTGCCGAGAGTGCCGGTGATGATATCGATCTTCCCCATTACTCCGCGGTATTCATGCGTACCTCTTCCGGTTTTGCCCAGGAAACCCGAGGAGTGGCATTCATCTATCATAATGACCGCATCATATTTGTCGGCAAGTGCAACGATCTTATCTAATTGTGCTATCGTTCCGTCCATACTGAATGAACCATCGGTGACAATGATGCGGCTCCGGCAGGAAGCTGCTTCTTTCAGTTTGGCTTCAAGGTCATTCATATCATTATGCTCATAGCGGAAACGTTGTGCTTTGCATAAACGAACACCGTCGATGATACTTGCGTGATTCAGGGCATCAGAGATGATGGCATCCTGTTCATTGAATAAAGGCTCAAACACTCCACCATTAGCGTCAAAAGCTGCGGCATATAAAATAGTGTCTTCGGTTCCAAGAAACTTCGAGATCTTTTCTTCAAGCTCTTTATGAATATCCTGGGTACCGCAAATAAAACGTACACTGCTCAAGCCATAGCCTCTTTGGTCGATGGCTTTATGTCCTGCTTCGATCACCCGGGGGTGGCTGGATAGACCGAGATAATTATTCGCACAGAAATTCACGACAGTTTTTCCATTCACCGTTATTTCGGCACCCTGAGGGCTTGTAATTACTCTTTCTTTTTTAAAAAGCCCCGCAGTTTTGATCTCTTCCACTTCTTTAGCTATCCGCTGAACCAGCTTCTCATTCATAAAGCATTATTTGAGGCAAATATAAATACTTAAACCACCCCCGGCCGCAGGGATGGATCCGCTTCATCATTCTATCTAACGTTTGTCGGGCTATCCTACCTTTCACCAGTTCGATCCAGGGCAAAGCAAATAAAATTTAAGTTTATGGTAACGTTTTGGCTTATACTTTCGTCCAACTTCAAAACCACGACCATGAAGAAGAGCAACCGGCTGATCTTAGCTGCAATCATACTTGCGCTGACGCTTGGCGCTATCGTTTTAACTTCTTCAGCCTCAGATAAAAACAAGAACATTCCTTTGCCGACCTGCTGTAAAAAAGTAGAAAGCCAGTGTCCCCTCGAAAATAAGAAGAGCCGTTCCGGTGAGCTTATCATGGATAACATGTCACGGCAGTTCATCAGTCTTTTCTCACTTACCTACTGATTTTCAATTCATCAGATAAGAAAATAATTTTCAGCCCCTGTAACTTTCCGGGCTGGACGACGTATTATATGCAGGCCAGCTTCTTATTATATCTATTTTTGGCTTACCCATACCGGCTGTATGACTGAAAGAGAATACAATGATTGTGTAACTGCTTATGCAGACAATGTGTACAGGTTCATCCTGAAGAACCTCCGTCATGAGGAGGATGCCAGGGACGTTGTGCAAACTGCTTTTGAAAAAATGTGGCGTAACCGGGATGATGTGGATGCACAGAAATGCAAGTCCTATCTTTTTACGGTTGCTTACCACCAGATGATCGATCATATACGGAAAGTGAAAAGAATACAGCTCCGTGAAGAATTCAGTGATGAGGCCAGGATAGAGAGCCGTCCTGTAAATAATTTAAAGAAGGTACTGGATGAAGCGTTGAGCCGCCTGAGCGAGACACAGCGTTCGCTTGTCCTGCTGAAGGATTATGAAGGATATAGTTATGATGAGATAGGGAAGATCATGAAATTGAATGAAAGCCAGGTAAAAGTGTACCTGCACCGGGCAAGGATACAACTGAAAGAATATTTAGTGAAAATGGAAAATGTAATTTAGAGATGAACATCAACCGCCATAATTACGAAGAGTATTTTATCCTCTATATGGATAATGAACTGGATCATGAAGGGCGCCGGGTGGTGGAAACATTTGTGCAGCAGCATCCCGACCTCAAAGAAGAACTGGAGACTCTCTTGCAATATAAAATGACCCCGGATACTTCAATCGTATTTGCGGGCAAAGAAGAGTTGTTGAAAGAAAATGGGCACTCTATCATCACCGCGGAGAATTATGAAGAATGGATCACCCTTTATATCGACGAGGAACTTACCACTGACCAAAAGAAACTGGTTGAAAGATATTTAACCTCCAACCCTGGCGCACAAAAAGATCTTATCCTCTTTCAAAAAGCCAAACTTCAACCGGAAGATATCTTCTTTGCGAATAAGTCATCGCTGTACAGGAAAGAAGAAAAGACCCGGAGGGTTTTTTTGTGGAGGGCCGCAGCCGCTATATTAGTTCTTGCTTTTGGTCTTTCTGCTATTCTTATGGTAAGTAAAAGATCGAATAATGATAAGGCCGGGGTAGTTAAAACAACCAGCCCGTACAGACAAGAAGTGCAGCCCTTGAAAACGAATACCCCCGCTCCTGTAGAAGAAAATAAAAGCGCTGTCGCACCGGAAGGAAAAAATACTGCTCTCACAGATCCTGTTGTCGCGGAGACCAGGAATAATAAAATAACCCAGCCTGGTAATAAAGCCAATGACCAGTCCCTGGTTAATACTAAGATCGTAGTTGTTCCAAAAAATAAATTCCCGGAAAACGATCCGATCGTGATAAAAAAGGAGGATGCGGTCATTGTTGAAAATGATAAAGCCACCAATAACCTGCCGCAACCCTTGAATAACCCGAATACCATTAATAAACCCGGGAATACGATAGCTATCAATAACGCCGCAGACAACCAAAAAACAAACAGCCTGGCGAAACAGGATGTAACAAATAAAACTACTTCTCCGTCTGAATATATACAGGCTGCCAATATCAACACTGAGGAATTAGAACAGCCTGATGGCAAGAAAAACAAAAACCGCGGCCTCTTCCGGAAGATCGCCCGGACCTTTGAAAAGAGAACTAATATCGACCCTACCGATGATAACAAACTATTGGTTGCGGGGCTGTCCATCAAACTGAAATAATCCTTCGACCGCCTGCATGGCAATTAACTAATCACAGAAAAAAGAAAAAGATGAAAAAAATATTTACCCTATGTCTATCTCTATGCTTACTGGTCACTGCCTTTTCCCAAACAGATACTACCGGTAAACAAAATTCCCCGCAAAATGATACGATTCGCATTGGGGGGATCACTATCATCCGTAAAGCTGGAACCCATGACAGGCGTATTGTTCATGACAGCGACTACAAGATGCGCAGCCGCCATTCCTATACACCCAGCAATGTGACCACTAACTGGTGCATATTTGATTTTGGCTTTTCTAATTATTCCGACAAGACCAATTATGCCAGTCTACCTGCCCAGGCTTATGCCCCCGGCAGTAACGAGACCTGGTTTGAACTCAAGGACGGAAAATCAAGGAATTTTAATTTCTGGTTCTTTATGCAGCGGTTAAATGTGATCAAACATGTGGTAAACCTTAAATATGGAGTCCTGCTGGAACTGAATAACTATCATTATAAGCGCCCGATCCGGTATGATGATGACCCACCGGCAGTACCTAACGCCCCGATCGTTTCTCTCGATGGCACTGCAGGCAGGTCGTATAAGAAAAACAAACTTGCCGCCGACTATCTTACTGTTCCCATGATGGTAAATTTCAATTTCACACCAAAAAGGGAACAAGGGTTTGGCTTCAGTGCCGGTGTAAGCGTGGGCTACCTGTACAGCGCCCGTCATAAGACCATTACTTCAGACGAAGGAAAAGAAAAAGCCAAAGATGATTTTGGACTGGAGAAGTGGAAGCTATCCTATGTAGGTGAGATCTCTCTTGGACCGGTGCGTTTTTATGGCTCGTATGCTTTCAACAGTATGTACGAACGTGGATTGGACATTACACCGTATAATTTCGGTTTCCGCTTCAGCAAGTGGTAAAAGAAATCAACAATGATATTTTAAGCCGGTCTCCTTGTTAAATGGGACCGGTTTTTGCGTTAGGAGAATTCCGTATCCATTTTCTAAATGTCCCGTTAAAACATATCCACAGCGAAAATAAAATTACGTAACGCTGCGTTTCAAGATTGGACATTTTGATTAAAGCCTTATTTTTATACCTGGAAGTGCTTCCCACCACGCACTGTTGATCGCGGAAATTGTCAGACCATTTTCATCCTTACTGAAAACTATTGTGTACATGAAAACCTATTTCATTCTTACCTCCGTTCTCCTGGGAAGTACGGTATTAACT